>DAOTUB010000131.1:0-6808 GCA_034437455.1 Anaerolineae bacterium
GGTTTGTTTTTACAGGAAATGTCCCATTCAGGCGCATTTTGGGGTCTAAATTGAGGCTTCGCGCCCCATTTTTGCCTCGAAAACGTTGAGATTTAGGGGCAGCGTTTTTCTCTCCGACAGCCTGCTAGACCACCGTTTCATAAGTTTTTAGGGTACGTCTTGCTCCAGTGCAAAGTTTCTGAGGGCATCAAGGCGCTGCTTCAAATCCGCCGCAGTGAACTTCCAGTCAAAAGATTTGGCCGTTTCTTGATAGTAGTCTTGAAAGCCAAGCAGACGACTGGTTAACGTTTCCTTGTCCGCTACATCTAGCGGTGTCAGCACTTTGCGTTGGACAATCGAAAAATAGATCTCGATCTGGTTCAACCAACTGGAGTGTGTCGGTAAACGAGCTGCCACGGCCTTGGGATACCTCCCTCGCAGCCGGGCTAGGAAGGCGTTGGGATGATGAGCGCAGCCACCATCAACAATCCAGAACGTTCGAGAGGAGTGCCGATAAGGCTCCTGGGTCACAACCATGTGGATCAGGTCATTGAAGGTAGCAATGCAGGTGTTGGGAGCCACGCGACCGAAGATGCGACCTCGGAAAACATCCCAAGCAGCGTGGTAGGCCAAAGCGCCCAACCGGTCTGCTCGAACTCTACCCGTTGTTTATAGCCAGGAATAGCTGGCAAGCCGGGGTGACATCGTTTTAGCACCTGAATCGTTTTTTCGTCGGCCGACAGGACGTATTCGTCTGGTTTCAGGCGTTGACCTTGCCAGAAACCAGCGTACAGGCCCAACACGACGCAAGCTTTGGTGACGAATTCAGGGTCTCGTGGGAAAAACCAATATCTGTACCGCCACGGCTTGAGGGCGTTCTGGGCCAGGATGCGGGCAAAGCTGCCATAGCTGAGGTCTGCCAAAGAGTCTTTCTCAATGACCAGTTGGTGCAAGTCTGTGGTGGAGAGGCGACTGAGAGGTTGCTGATGTTCGTGAAGGATTTCACACACAACTGCGACGGTATGAGCCCGCTTCTGAGCGTCATGAATCACCGGACGACCACTGCGCGGCAAGTCCATCAGAGCGGCCACGGGACCTTCCGACCGACGTTCAAGGAATCTCTGACGCTGATTCAGCACTGTTTGCTCACAGCAACCCAGGATGGTCGCTGTTGCAGCGATGGTCTTGCCAGCATCGGCTAGCAGGATGATCAGAATACGGATCACCAAGCGGGCATTCTTGTACCCGCAACGCTTAGCCTGACAAAGTTCTTGTTTCTCCTGCCCGTTGAGCTTGATTCTGTATTTGTAAGGTTCGTGGGCTATGGGTTGAGACCTCCTTTCTTTGGGATGGCCCCAATCATACCCTAAAAACTTGTGAAAGACACGTCTAGATCATTGGGCGAATCATCTCCTTCTACCTCGCGGCCGCACGCTTCTCTAGAATCTCTGTGATCACGGCTTCTGCCTTCTCCGACAATGGCGGCGGCTCGTGCTCCTCCAAAATCTCTCGCGCGCGCTCATTGGCCCGCGTGAACATGTCCTTGCTGCCCCGTTTCGTCCAGTTGCCGTAACGCCTGCGGTCAATCAGTTCTGGTCGCCACTGTGCCCATTTCCAATTATCGAGCGTGTGCCTGTCGGCCAGAAACCCACCGCCCGGACGGATACGACCGATAGCGTCAAGCGCCAACGTGGTGGGGCTGATCTCCACCCCGCCAACCAGGAAGCGAGTCTCGCGGATGATCTCGTCGGCAATGACCAGCGCCTCCATCGAGGACGTAGAGCCGTACTCGATGTAGCCCACGTCGTGCACCAAAGTGGCCCGCGCCAAAAAGTTGGCCAGGATGGAGAAGGTCATCTCGATGCCTGCCTGCGCGTCCACCACCTTGCTGTCGCTGGCGCCGCCGGCCGACCAGGCCGGGAGGTTGTAGTAGCGAGCCAGATCCATCTGCGCCATCATCCCCAACGGCCACTCGGGGCTGCCGTAACTGATGATGGTGCTCTTCATGTCCATCGCCGCTGTGTTCATCCCGTAGAGAAACGGCGTGCCAGGGCGGATCAGTTGCGAGACGATCAACCCGACCAGACACTCCACATTGCCCAGCACCAGCGCGCCCGCCAGTGTGATCGGACCACCGCCGCCAGTGTTGGGCGAGGGGATGTAGGCGGCGGGGACGCCCTTCTCGGCGCAAAAGATCAACTTTTGCAGGGACTCTTCGATGATGAGCAGCGGAGAGATCGGCTCGGCGTAAAGCAAAAAGAAGGGCTTTTCACGCAGCGCCTGCTCGCCGCCGGCGACGGCCGCCGCGATGCGGTAGATGTCCTCCACGTCCCCGCGATCCTTGGCGGTATAGACGTTCGGTTTGACCGAGCCACGGATCATACTGATGAATTCGTGGATGTAGAGGTCGTCAGGCGGCACATCGGCGGGATTGCCCATGGACATGATAAAGTCTATGTTGTCCAGCGCGTCGCACAACCGGGCGATATCCTCGACGTCCTGGGCCGTCGCCCGACGGCGCTCGCCGCTCTCCACATCCAGGGTGAACGTGGTATCAGAGCCAGGGCCAAAAAAGACCTTTCCCAGCTCCAGCGGCATCGCCAGGTTTCCCAACCGGTCGTACATCGGGAGGCGCGAGGGCGTGCTGTCAATGGCATCAGTGACCAGGTTCTCCGGTATCTTGACCCGGCCATCCGACTCCCAGGCTCCGGCCTCGAGCAGCAACTCGCGCCCCTGGGGGTCCTGCATCTCCACACCAGTCTGGGACAAGATCTCGAGCGTGGCGTAATGAACTGCCCGTACCTGTTCGTCGGAAAGGCCGCGGGTGAAGGGTTGCAATGTCGGAATTGGCAATTGTTGTGTCACAAAAAACCTCCATACGTAATTCGTAAATTCGTTTACACCAGCGAAGAAGCAAACCGCTTTCGGATCCACTCATCCACCTCTGGATCCAGCGGCTCCGGCTCGTGCTCGTCCAGGATACGGCGGGCGATCTCTTTGGCCCGCGTCCAGGCGTCGGTGCTGCCAGCCTCCTTCCACATCTCGCGCCCCTGCCGGTCGAAAACAGCCGAGGGGTAATAGTGCTCGGTGCGTAGATGGCACAGCGTGTGATCGTCCATCAAATAGTGGCCGCCCGGCCCGACCCGGTCAATAGCCTCCAAGGCCAGCGTCTCGTCGTTCACCTCGATGCCGCGCACGGCCCGCATCGCCATACCCAGCAGGTCGTTATCGATCACAAACTGCTCGTAGGCGATGGTGGACATATCCTCCAACATACCGGCGGCGTGGTGGATAAAGTTGGCCCCAGCCAACGCCACCTGGATCACCGACTGGGCCTTTTCGATTCCCGCCTGAATGTCCGGGAGCTTGGCCTCGGTCATGCCGGCGCTGTTGTATATGGGTACTTTATAGAAATGGGCCATCTGGGTAATGGCAGCGTTGGTCATCCCTAGTTCCACTGTGCCAGCTATGTACTTGCCGCTGCGCATGTCCGCCGTGGCGGGGATGGGGCCGATGATGACGGGACATCCAGGCTGAACCAGTTGAGTCAGCGTCAACCCGGCCAGTTGCTCCCCGTTCAACTGCGCCAACATCCCGGCCAGCGTGACCGGCGCCGTCGAGCCGGCCATCGGCGCAGCCGAAAGCACGACCGGTATGCGCTGTCGGCAGCACTCGATCAGCAACGTCGTCACACCGGCGTCGAACTTGAGCGGGCTGACCATCCAACTGGTGATGAACGAGACGAGGGGCCGCTCGCGCAGAGGCGCGGAACCGCCCGAGATGCGCTCGCACATCGTTACCACGTCGCGGATGCCCTGGATGGTATAGACGCCAGCCTGGACGTGCTTGGTGGTGTTTGCCAGCGAGGCGTAATACTTGTTGATCTCGACATTCTCTTTCGACATGTCGGTGGGGTAGATGGGGATGAGGTAAAAGTGGATGTTGTCCAGCGCGTCCACGATGCGAGCCATATCGGCCACGTCTCGCAGCACTGCCTCGCGAATCTTGCCCGCCTCCAGATCGAGCACCTGTAACGCCGCGCCGCCGGTGCCGATGTGCACCCGCGCCCCCTCGAGGATCAGATCGTTTTCTGGAGCGCGGCCGGCCAGCACCACGCGCGAAGGGGCCTTGTCCAGCGCGTCCTCGATGAGGGATTGGGACAACCGCACCCGGTTGCCATCCACCTCCACCCCGGCCTCCTCGAACAAGCGCAGCGCCTCCGGCTCCTCGACCTGCACGCCGGTGCGCGCCAGGATCGCCAGCGACGCCTCGTGAATTTGTCTTATCTGCTCGTCGGTGAGCGGTTTGTACTGCCCGCCGACCAAGCCCTTGCCCGGTCCTCGGTTTTTCTTAGCCATACGTTTTCCTTTCTACGCTCCAATCAACTCTATCGTCTGCATAATCTGGTTCAGGTGATTCTCATCGTGGGCGATCAAGCCTTGTACCTGCTTGCATATCGTGGTCGCTCCCAACGTAGCGTGCTGCGCCGGCCGTTCCCACGCTTTGGAGGCCAAAGCAGATAGAAAAGCTACCGTCTCGGCGCGTTCGTCGCCAAAGCTCGCCAGCGCCTCGGACAATGCCGGAAGCGGCTCAGGCATTGAGCGAGGCCAGATGGCCGGCACCTGTAGGTTATCCTCCGACGCAATGCGCTTCAGCCGCGCTCGGTAGCGGTGTTCCACGTCACCCAGATGGACGACGACCTCGATGACGCACCACTCGTTGGGCGAGGGGCGGCGACAGGCGGTATCCTCGCCAATCTCGGCTATTTCCCGGAGGATTCTATCGGGCGCGGAGGCCAGGGAGATGATTAACACTACATCACCAGATTCCACTTCAACTTTCCAAAGCTAGTATCTCTAGCATAGTCCTCATCCGTAAGAGATAAACCTTCTCAGTATTTTTCCCGACTCTTTTCACAAAGAGTAACTATGCTCAAGATTTATTCTGCAGAATAGCTTACACCCGATTCACGCAAGAGACGAAGTTGTCTCGTCTCTGTTTTGAGACGTTGTTGAGCGACATCGTAGTAATTCTCTTTTATCTCAAAGCCGATAAATCTCCGATTCAAATTCTTGCACGCTATGGCAGTAGTCCCACTCCCTATAAATGGGTCAATAACAACCTGGTTCTCTATTGTAGTTAGCCTGACCAGATACTCCATCAAAGCAACTGGCTTTTGCGCCTCGTGAACTCTTTCCTCACCATCACGGAAATCGATCTCTAACATATTAGTGGGGGCTATCCCATCAATTGAACACTCGGCGGTATTCATTGCTCCTACTTTGTTTTCAATTACGTTGTCCGTAATAGTTCGATCATAGGGTTTGAAAAGCCAAGCTATCGGTTCGTAAATAGGAGCCAAATTGCCCAACCGCCACCCTTCCCATTTTTCTGCCAGTTCTTTTTCTCCTCTTCTGTCTAGTACTATCGAAATGCGTTGAGCGCGATGGTGCGCCGAAGATTTTTTCCAAATCAAAACGTCCCGAAGCAAAAAACCAACGTCCTCAAGCGCCACAATAGCTCTGTGAATGGTTCGACGCGCCCCAAACACGAACAAACTGGCCCCTTTTTTCATAATAGGGTATACGAGTTCCGCCCACGTCCCACACCATTGCTCATACTCTCGAGTAATGTTTCTATCATCGAAATTCCACCCCCTAATGGGTTTGCCTCTCCGCTTGAAACCACTCTTTCCTTTCTGGGCTGGCGATTGTCCCAGATAAGCGGAGTTAGTATTGTCGTGCAAGACATCCCACTCACCTGAACCTATGCCATAAGGAATATCTGATAGAAAAAGGTGGATCGAGTTTGGAGGAATCTTGGGCAAAAAATCTCTACAATCTCCCAACGTGATTTTGTTTAAAAATTCATTCATTACGATCCCCTCGCCCTACTTTTACAGAGAAATATCTATGGCTTTCCTAATCGTCTCAATCTTGGACTCGATCTTTTCCGCTTTGATCAATCTCTTCACAGCTTCTTGCTGAGATAGTTTTCTATACGCCTCTATTTTAGCTTCCCAAAAGCCGATTCCTTCCTCTCCAAGTTCCTTGGTCTTGTCAATAGCTTGCAATTTGTATTCCTGGAGTGTATCAAGTCTTTCTCCGACAAGCTGGCAGACTGTGTTATCGATGGCTTCCCAGTATGGGGAAGCCTTCTTGCTGAGTGGCAAGCCCCCTGCAACCTGCCACAACGGCGCTAAATCCTGTCCAGAAAAGTGATCTAGAAGAAACCTCGCATGAACATAAGAGAAAAGAGTAACATTCCGTTCGATTGCTTGCCGATAGATTTGACTCCAGCGTTTTGGGTACTGGAAAAGAGGAGAAACCAAACTAGCATAGGTGTTTGCTTTTCTCCAATCGTCCAAGGCATGCACTTTGAAATCTTTTTGATTTTTAGCAGTTCTGCTCAAGCGGAAAGCCTTCGCATCCCCAATGACTGTATATGAACTGGTTTTGCCAAAAACGTCAGCAGAATCACCTCTCGCTCGCAAGACTTCCGCTGGAATAGCCAGCCCTGTCCAGATACGTGCCAGTAGTATGTAACAGTATTTAGCCCACAACTTTTCCTCGGACGAATCGTGCCCAAAACATTCAGGTATTGCTCCACATTCGAGCAGGCTGTTACTCAAACTACCTCTCCCAATACCGGCGAATGTATTTTCCAGAATATCAAATGCGTTTTCTTCTCCAGCTATTTCAATTGGACTTTGGATAAATTTACACCCCTATATATGCCGGTTTGAAAATACCAATCCCGTATATATGCGGGTAAAGAAAGGCTTGTCTAGGACTTGAATCCTGAACAGAAAGGCCAAACCCCTATATAT
>DAOTUB010000132.1:0-12664 GCA_034437455.1 Anaerolineae bacterium
TGCTGCCCATCAAGTACCTCCTGGGGTCTCGTTACAATCTGTCCCAAGAGATAGCAGAGATATATCTAATTGTCAAGGTGCTTGGCGCATACTTCGCCACATACCAAAAAAACTATGCTGAAAATGAATTTCAGGCATGTAGATCACAACTGGATCACTCGACATATATTGGGCGGAGTGCTCGCAGACAAGCTGCTCGACTACATAGCTAATGCCACCTCCCTCTATGTGTCACTTCCCGCCAGGCATTAACGGTTAATTCCGCCTGTTTGACCCTCTTATCAGCCCAAAACCCCTGGTGGCGGAGGGGGTTAATGCCGGGCGGCATTAACCCATTCAGGCGGCATTAACTCTGATGCTTCACCAACCACACGTTTTCCACCCGGCTTCTCTCCATATCGCCCATCCACAACGTCAGGACGCGGTCTCCCGCCCAGTCCAGGATTTCTTTCTTGATAGCCTCTGTCGCTTCCTCCGACGGGGTGATCACGCAAAAGTGTCCATCGGTTGCCGCATAGTAGAGCCTCCACTTTTGCAACCGCTCCTCGGGGTTCTTGTACGTCGCCCGCTCACATTCGACGTACAGCGCCTCACCGCTGTCCTGCTCGCTGATCAGCAAATCCGGCTGGTACACCTCTCCACTCTCCAATGGCACGTTATCGGGGAACAGCTTGACCTCATATTCGGCTCGCCACAACAGTTCGGCGGCCTCCAGGTTTAGCGCCGCGTGCTCCTTGCTCTTGTGCCGCTTGAGCAACGCGGTGGCGTGGGAGGGGCCGGGAGGCTCGCCGCGGAACAGCTTGTAGATGTCTTTGCCACGCTCCGTCAGCCGGATCAGATACCGGGGACGCCAGCCTTGCGTCTCTTTGCGCGGCTTGATGATCTCGATCAGCTCCGCCTCCTCCGCGCGCCTAAAGGCCCGACGGATGCTATCCCAATCCTTCTTGATGTTCCACCACTGTGCCAACTACTCGTCGATGTCCTGCTGCAAGGCTAACCCGTCCCCGCGATCAACACGACTCAAAGTCGGGACTGGGGCACTGGTGCATACACTTGCCACAAAAGTCTATGAACCCCATTGCATACAAGCCCCGATCTGCGATGTGGCGGTTGACATCAGCTCGAACCAGATCGGCTTGGGTGATCGTCTCCGGTGGATCAAAATGGGTGCGGCTACCGGACCCTTGAGTGAATCCATCCAAACACCAGCGACAGCGATTGTGGTCGAGGGCAGCGTATCGAAAGGTACGTCCAGCCATCGAGAATTCCTGTGCCACGTCTTTGCTGATCGCGCCAACCGGACAAGCTTGAACACACAAGTAGCCGCAGCGGTCAGGCTGACAGAGGGTCTGCAATTCCACGATGTCGGCAGCCTCTAAGGGAGCCTCGGTGATGATGGCAACGAGTCGCTGGCGCGCTCCATACTGGGGTGTGAGAAAGATGTTGCTCCATCCAAATGTCCCCAGCCCGGCAGCCAATGCTGCGTGCTTGATGGAGAGATCGCCCAGGTAACGGCCAGTTTCCTCCATCTCTTCCCAGTATCGGTAGCGGGAGAGGGCGTAGGAAGGCGGGATGGGCAAGCTGCGGTAACCACGCGATTCGAGGACTTTGGCAACCTTTAGCCCCACGCGTGACAGTTCCCAATTCAATTCGGCGAAACCGAACAGCATATAGGGAGTCGGCAAGCGGCCCGGCTCTCGGTAGGTACCCCAGACGTCGCCGATGGCACGAGGGTAGCTGATTCCGATCACGACCACCGAGCGTGCCTGTGGCATATATGTGTTGGGATGGGTCTTTTCTGGCCCGGTATCGAAGCGGCTCACGGGGGCAAAACCGACGATGTCGGCCCCGGAACTAAGCGCGATCGAACGAATTTCCTGTGAGAATGGTTCCATAGGACAGCTCCTCTGTTTGGTCAAACAGCATAATGACCAGCGCTTGTGCGACCGGCAGCGGTTATAATTATACTCTTATTGGGGATTTGGGGCAAAAACGCTGAGAGCAGCAAGTATACATACGGATGGGACTGCACCGCGATGCCAGCTCACCTCTCGCTCCAACTGTTTTGGCGAGTTATCCAGGACAGTCAATTTTGCTCCGGACGCAGCAAGGATCGGGCCTTGCTGCCCTCCGCCCGAAGCCAGGCAGAGGACGTCAATCGGACGTTGTTTATCCGCCGGATGCTGTCTATCCGCCGGATGCTGTTTATCCGCCGGATGCTGTTTATCCGCCGGATGCTGTCTATCCGCACCCTCCAGATCGGGGAACCACGTTCTCGGGACCGGCTTTGAGGGCGTCAAAAGAATTTCCCATTCTCCTTGCCTTGCGGCGGCGATCACCGCCTCGCTGACCGGAATAGTCCACTTGTTTCCACGTTCAACTTCTCTATCCCAGGCGATGCGATTGTACGCTCTAATGTTCATATCTGCTCTTCCCCCTCTCTCTTGCCTTCCACACCACGGTCAAAATATCGCTAAACATCATCTCTCTTCCTCCACTCGGGTCAAGTCTGCTTTTCCAATCAAAATGCCATTGAGGTCAAACCATTGTAACGTTGTCCCGTCCAAGACGACGTAAAAGCAAGCCTTCTCGCCTTCGTCCAGTTCGTCCCATTGACGGCAAACTTTGTCGCCTTCAACCCACCACTTTCCGGTATCTACAAGCTCTCCCGATTCTCTTACCGTCACTGTCATCGTGCCGTCTGGAGCATAGGATGTGATGTTCTGTTCTTTAAGGCCATCCAAATGTCTTATGGTGGATTCTCCCCAGGTCTCGCACAGATTATCGGCCGTGACCTGAACACCCTCGACTGCTTCAATCATCGGGGCATCGCCGATATCCGTCTCGCCAGCCGCGTCCAGAATGAGCCACAAGAGCGGGCCGATCTCTCTATTTCCAATATCTACATTTCCGCTGTCGGTGTCAACCCGGTGGACGATCACCAGGTTGCGGTAAGGGAATACGATGACATAATGGCCACGATAACCCGCCGCGAAAGAGCTGTGCTCTTTCACCTGGACGTTGGGAAGCAGTCCGCCCTTGGTGCCAGTCCACCACATATAGCCGTAGCCGCTGTCGGTGCCGATTACGGAGTGAGAGGCTGTGCTTTCCCGTACCCAATCCGCCGGGATGATCTGCTGGTCTTACCAGCGGCCTTTACGCAGGAACAAGAGACCGAAGCGAGCCAGATCACGGCTGCTCATGCGGAAGGGATAGGCAGGATGGATCGAATCCAGGCCGGTCTCGTACCGGCAGTCATCAACTTCGAAATCCTCCATCTGCAAGAGCTGGGCAATGCGCCGGTCGAACTCTTCGAATATCTTGGCGCCGGTTTCCTGTTCAAAGATCGTGCCCAGGGCGTTGAAATCCCAGTTGTTGTAGTACCAGAACGTGCCAGGTGCGTGACTGTACCGTTCTGGACGGTCGGCCTTCATGCTCGCAGATTCAAACAACGCTGGGTGATAGATGCCCGATCGGGCCTTGATGAGATCACCCACAGTGGCTTGCTTCTCTGCTGGCGTCAGCGAGGGTTCGTTGTCATCAATGCCCAGCTCCTCCATCGTCTTGGACAGGTCAATATGACCCTCGTCCACGTGGATGCCGATCAGCGCGCTGAGCAGGCTCTTTCGCATCGAGTGGCACTTGTATTTCCGCCTTATATCGCCCCAGGCATCCACCACGATGCCGTCATCCACGATCATCACGGCCGCCGAGCCGATCCTCTCCGAATAGGCTCGCGCCACGGCCAGCTTCTCTGACGACCATCCGAGCTGTTCTGGAGTTTCTGCCTTTTGCCAAACTTTGCCTGGGTAAACGCCCTCAGAAGTGCTGTCAGAGGGCGCCCAGTTGATCTTTGCACAGGCAGCAAGAATCGAAAAAGCGACGAAAATAAAGACAGCTGCGGTCGGTAAACCTTGTCGAGTCTTTGTGATTCTCTTCATAGTGCGTTCTCCTCTTCTAATCTCTGGCTTCCAACCTCTTCCGCTATCCTTGCCACTGATAGAACGTTCGACAGCGCGTTCCGCTGCGAGAAAGCGTCTCCGCTTTCTCAAGGGTGCTTTTTCCCTTCGATATCGGCGACTTGCGGAATGAACGGCATTGCGGCGATCATAATCGTGATGCCAATACCAGCGCACAACATCCACGACTGTATTCCGAACAGATCCGTGAACGGACCGGCCAACGCCAATCCCAACGGCGCCATCAGCGAGCGAAGCGCGCGGAGCGTTGCGAACACCCGCCCTTGCATGTCAGGGATAACCAACACCTGGAGTAACGCCTGGCCTGCCCCGTTACCAAACGATAGGCCGACGCCTACCAGGAACATGGCCCCAACTGCCAGGAAGATGCCATTCACAGGCGCTGTCCCAATCACCACCATCATCAGTCCAAGTAGCCCCGTCCCGATGATCATCGTGTGTATGCGCTTCCCAAAGCCGCCCCACGCACCGAGTAACGCGCCGCCCACCAGCATCCCGACGCCCAATGCAGTTTCCATCCAGCCCAGTTGGAGTGCGTCGCCCTCAAAGTATTCAAAGACAATGAGTGACAGAAGCGCAAAGGCCGGGACGAGCATAAAGTTCAACATCATCGAGATCCCGGTGACAATCGCCAGCCCGGGCCACGTCCAGACGTACTTGAAACTGCTTTTCACGTCTCGCCACATGGAGGCCTGCTCTTCCGTCGTGCTCCGTCCCGGTTGTGGGACTTGGACAAAGAGGAGTGACGTCACGGCAATGATCGCCGTCGCCACATCAATGGTCAGAATGCCCTGGATGGGCAGAGTTTCAATCAACAGCGCCCCGGCAGGCGGAGCCAGAATCGCGGTTGCCCCCGCCAACACCTGGTTCAGACCACCGATCCGCGTCAATTGGCTTGTGGGAATCATCAACGTGGTAGACGCAGTGAAGGCCGAGGCGTGCATCGTCTGCCCCAGTGCGGCGGCGAACAGCAGCACATAAATGTGCCAAATCTGTGCCATGCCCAGGCAAAACAGCAGGGCCAATAGAATCGTGACCAAAGCCGTCAGCGCGTCGGCGGTCTGCATCACATAGCGGCGATTCCAGCGGTCAATCCATACGCCGATAAACGGACCGAGTACCGTCCTCGGCAATATCTGGACCAACGTCGCAAGCGTCAGCACCATCGCGGAGCGACTCTGCACCGTCAGATACCAGACGAGTGCAAACTGCACGATCTCACTACCGAATATCGAAATGGCCTGGCCCGTCCAGATGATGAGAAATGGCCTCATTGAGCGGGTTTCTGCTATTTTGGTGGTTTGGGAGATTTCAGTCACAAGGTCGCCTCTTTTTTTGACTACACGCGGTTATGTTTGGTTCTTTGCCAGTCTGGCGTATACGATTTGATCGAGAATTGTGCCATCTTTGACCACACTGGCTCTGAGGACACCCTCTCTAAGGAATCCTGCCTTTTCCAGAACACGTACTGATGCCAGATTACGCGCGAATGGTTCTGCGTAAATCCGATTCAGCGGAAACTGTTTGAAAGCGTACTCAGTCAATGTACACACCGCTTCGGTCATGATGCCGCGTCCCCAGAAAGGTTCTGCCAGCCAATAGCCTAACTCTGCATTACGATGGTGAACGTCATCGCCGAACATCAAACCGATGCCCCCAATCGGTTCCTCTGCGGATGCGATGGCAAAAGATTGCTCCGGGTCCTCTTGGGACGCATGCTCAATCCACCACCTGGCATCATCAATGGTATAGGGATACGGGAACACATCTCGCAGATTGAGCCAGATTTTCCGGTTGTTCGCATACTTTTGCAGTGATTCGACATCGGTATCGCGCCAACTGCGGACCATGCATTCTCCAAAGGGTAGTCTCGTATTGTGCTCACTTGAGAAACTCATATTCAACTCCTGCCCAGCCCACTTTTCGTAAACTCGATCACTTCCTACCTCCTCGTAAAAGACGTATCATACCCAGGACGATATTGAACCGTGGCACCCGCTGGAGATACTGCTCGTAGGGTTCTCCAAACTGAGCGAGACAGAATCTCTCCTCCCTCACGGCTTGCAGGCAGAAGAATGTGGCTCCTGCGACCGCAAGCAGGACGGCGATCCAGTGTTGGGACAACAGAGTGAACCCACAGGCGAGGAATATGTAGCCGAGGTACTGCGGGTGACGGGTGATGGCGTACAGGCCCCGGTCCACGACGCTGTTTGCCTGCATATAGGTCTGGTCATCTTTTGCTCCGCCGTGCTTTGCGAGCAGGTAGAACGGCCCAAAGATGAAAACACCGGCCAGCAGTAACACAAACACCCCTGCCCCGCGCAGAACTGGATTGCCGCCTCGTGGAATGAACTGGGTGAAGACGATGAGGGAAACAGTCGCCACTGAAGCGAGCCAGGCATACAGTTTTGGCGGTTTCGGCTGGTAGTCATCGTTCGGGGTTGTGACTTTTTCGATCATCTTTTACCTCCAATCGCTCAAAGCGCAGTGCCCGCAGCCGCCAACATCATCCCCGCGATCAGGATCACAAAGCTTCCCAGGATCCAGAGCCACAGGCAGCGCCAGGATGGGAAAGAAACCGCCGCCGGGCTGTCGCCATCCCATACCAGCACCGACCAAGCGGTAAAGCCGCGGCGGACAGCCCAGGTGTGATAGACGTATAGCGGCAGTCCACCCGCCAACGCGCCCAGCACGGCGATGGCCCACCACGATAGGACGGTCAGGTCGCCCAAGCCACAATAGTCCAGATGCTGCTTGAAAAGCGGCAGGCCGGTGGCCAGGAGTCCTGCCAGGGCGAGGTTCGTCGAGACGAGCACAACGGGCAGGCGGCGCAAGACGGTGCGCGCATAGTTACTTCCCGTCGTCCGCGCCAGCAGCGGCGACTGGTACAGGAACAGCCCAATGGTCAGGGGAAAGCCGTAGAAGGCGAGAAGTTGCAGCAGAGAGGTCTGGCTGACGACTGGTACGAAGATGACCGTCAGCAGTGCCGCCACCATCCCGACGACATAGGGGACCAGGTCACCCGCGACTTCCACGAGGGCGTTGGTCTGGCGACCGCGCGTTGTGATCCGCCAGGCCAGTAACCCGACCGGGCCGAGCACGGCCACCACCGGCGACCAGAAGGCCAGGCCGCGGCGTCTCGACCGCGCCAGGAGGAGCAGGACGACGAGGGACGCGGCGACCAGTCCGAGCCAGGCCAAGCCTGCCGCGTCGCAGCGAGCCGGTCGCGCCATCAACCGCTGGTACGCCCGGTCGACCTGGTTCACGGTCTCTGGCGGGAAGAGATCACGCAGAGGACCGGGATCGGGAGCGCGGGCGATCTCCTCCGCCACGTTCAGGATGATGGGTGCGTCAAACTGGTGGAAGAGATAGACATAGACCAAGCCCTGAGGCAGGTCGCCGACCAGTGAGAGGACGGTAAAGCCGCTGGGGGATGTGACGTGGACGGCGTCGAGAACCGAGGCCGCGCGCTCGGCTGTGAGTTTGTCCCTATTGTCAATATCCTTCAGCAGCGCTTCTGCCCGGTCGTAACGCCAGCAGGGATAAGACCCGTTGATCGGGTTTGCCAGGTTAAAGTTGGTCGAGACCAGGAAACCATCTCCGACCGGTTTCCGCGTGAAAGCGACCTTGCCATCAGGCCCGGCGCTGATCACGACGGCGTCTCCGGTGGCGTCGGCAAAGTGCATTTGATAGTGCATGGCCTCGTGCCACTGGTGCTCCTGAACCCAGGCGATGACCTCCTCTACTGTCGCGCACTCTTGCAGGATGTGGATGAAGGTGCTGGAGTGGTCGCCATAGACGGGTTTACGTCCGGAGTGAGAGGTCACCGGCGCCGATGGCAACCCATTCGAGTCGTAGGCCAGGCCCTTCTCATTGAAGCCCTGCTGGACGTTTTCTGGAACTCCAAAATAGATGACCCCGTATCCGGGGGCGCCATAGCGCGTCTCGCTGCCCGGATCGACCCAATAGTAGTTGCTGTCAAAGTTGATCCAGTCGCCGTTCCCGCCAAAGAACACTCGGTCGCCTTGCGAAACGGTAAAGATGGTGCAGCCCCGGGGAGGCGGATCGCAGCGCGAGCACAGCGCGGCTTCCTTCGGCCTATGCGTCCCAACACAGCCAGACAGGAACAAGGCGACCGCGACGAGAATGATGGCTATCAGTATGGCATATTTCTCTTTTTGACTCATTTCCTACCCCTCCATTCGTTTGACGGACAGCAAGGGCAAGCCCAGATCACGGATCTTGCCCAATAGTCCATGCAACGCGGCCTGATCAACTACCGGACCAGTCAGCAAGGTGGCGCCGTTCGCCTGCAAGGTGATGGTGAACCCATCAAACCAGTCCGACCATTTCTGGTCGAGATTTCCTTTCACCCTGATTTGGTAGGTTCCTCGTTTATCAAACTCGCGTCCATTGGTCATAAAGTCTACCTCCCCACCCAAATCTGAAGCTCGAACCTTATGACGACATGGTACCAACTAATAACGGGGGCGTCATGCCCCAAAGGGGATATTCGAAGGGGGTATTCTATTTGTGAAAGACGGGACTGAGAGGGGGAGAGGTTTTACAAGAGGTCCAAATCCCTGGCGCGACTTGCAGCCTCGGTGCGATTATGGACCTGGAGTTTTCCATAGATGCTCTTGAGATGTTGCTTGACTGTGCCGACGGCGATGAACAGGGTTTCCGCAATCTCCTTGTTCGCAAGGCCGGTGGCGAGAAGCCGCAGCACCTCTAACTCGCGCTCGCTCAATGGTTCGACCAGCGCAGGATGAACGTCTTTTGTCTTGGCCTCGCGTTCCAGGGCAGCCAGAAGCGCGCTCACATAGTCCAAATTGATCCCGCGAGCCGCCGCTTGCCGCAGCAGTTTGCCCATCGGCGCGCCCTCATCTATGAAGGTGCGCACGTACCCTTCCGGCTCGGCCAGGGAAAGGGCACGTTCCAATGTGGTCAGGGCTTGCTCCATCTTGCCCTGCGCCTGCAAAGCCATTGCCTGGAGAATCAGAACCTCGATTGCATAACCCATCGCTCTCGCCGCCTCGGCCTCTTCCAACAGCCGCGATAGCAACTCTATGGCTTTGCCCAAAAGCGCTGCATTGGATTGCTCCCTGCCTTTGGCAATCAAGGTCCTCGCCAGTGTACGGTATAGGAATCTTTGTTGAAAGCCAGGTCGATCATCGGCGCTCAATCCGCTCTCTCGTCTCCAACGGTCCGCTGCACTCAGGTCTCCGCCTGCCAACCGAATGAGCGCCTCCCATGCCGACACACGGGCCGCGATCCAGGGCGAGAGATCGGCTGCGAGCCGTTTCGCCTCTTGAATCGCGTCGAGCGCGCCTTTTGCATCTCCGCTGGCCTGCAACACCCTGGCCAAACTGTGATAGCTGCTCGTCAAGGTCTCTGGCTGTCGCCATAGTCGGCAGAGATCATTCCCTTTTTGAGCATGTCGCAATGCGCTTTCCAGGTCGTTCCATTCGAGCAGCACACGAGCCATGTAGGTGTAGGCGTGCCCGATAGACGGAGGCAGTTGACCACCCCGTCCCACGTATTGATCTGCGAGCCGCAACGCGCTACTGATGGCGGCCACGGCTCCGTGAAGCTGCCCTCGATCAATTCGCACGGTGGCCATGTCGCAGAGAACCATCACGGCAACGTGGCTATCGCCGGTTGCACGGGCAATCGCATAGGTATCGGCCAACGCCTTGTCCGCCGCCGCGGGATCCCCGCTCCAATAAAGCGCATAAGCCAGGTGAGCTGAAGCAAAGCCGCGCGCCATTGAATCGTCCGACGGCAAGCATTCCAGCGCCTCGTAGGAAAGTACTGCAGCGTCGGACATTTCTCCTCGGACGTATGCAGCCTCGGCGCGGATGGCGGCAATGTGACCTTTTATGTGCGCGACTCGATCTTGTCCGATGCCTCGCAAAGAGTTTTCGGCATCTTGAAGCAACGGTTCGATATCAGCCAACTGCCCGGCATACAGAAGCGTCCAGGCGCGAGCGACGGAGAGCCACGGCCGGGAGCGCACCATCTCATCTGGCAGCGCGTCCAGCCACTTTGCGATGGTGGTCAACTTGCCGTGGCCCATCATGGACAGGGCATTCCCCTCGATCAGACGCGCGACCTGTTCCATATCTCCGGCTGCAAATGCGTGACTCACCGCTTCAGTAACCAGCCCGTTCTTCTCGTACCACTCGCTCGCCCGGCGGTGCAAGGTCGGCGCTTGGTCAGAGCGGAACTGCTTCAGACGGCTGCGCAGCAGATCGGCAAAGAGATGGTGATAACGATACCATCTTCGCTCGTCGTCCAGGGAAATCAGGAATAGATTGACTTGGTCCAGCCGACTCAGGATACGCTGACTATCATCCCGGTCCGTCACGGCAGTTCCATCAGAACTGCTTGGCGTTTCGGCATGGCCGAAACGCACGGCATCGCACAAGGACGCGGTCATCCGCTCCAGAATGCAAGTCTCGAGCAAGAACGTCTGGATAGCAGGGGACTGCTGATTGAGAACCTCTTCCACTAAATAGTCCAGGACGAAACGGTGACTGCCGCTAAAGGCTTTGATGAACCTGGTCGTGTCTTTGCGTCCGCGTATCGACAGAGCCGCCATTTGCAATCCTGCGATCCAACCTTCCGTCCGGACATCCAGAGCAGCGATCTCTTCTGTAGACAGCCCAAGCGCCATCACATCGTTGAGGAAAGCGGCCGCCTCATCGAGCGTAAAGCGCAGGTCAGTGGCGCGCAGTTCTGTCAGTTGTCCCCGCGCACGCAGGCGGGCCAGGGTCAAAGGCGGGTCGGCCCGGCCCGCGATGACCAGGTGCATCTGCGGCGGTAGATGCTCGAGCAGAAACGTGAGGGCGTCGTGGACGGATTGGGTGGTGATGAGATGATAATCATCGAGGACGAGTGCGAAAGGATCCGGGACCGTCGCGATTTCGTTGAGTAAGGCCGTCAAGATCGCTTCCATCGGCGGCGACTGAGGGACTTGGAGTGCGCTCAGCGCGCTTGCGCCGATGGTTGTTTCCATCGTCTGCAAGGCCGCAATGAAATACGTCAAGAAGCGAGGCAGATCGTTATCCCCTTCGTCCAGCGAAAGCCAGGCGATGCGAAGCTTGGGTTCGAGGCGCTCGCAATCGGCGACCCATTCGCTGAGAAGCATCGTCTTCCCAAAACCAGCAGGGGCGGAGAGAAGGGTCAGCTTGCGGCTCGAACGGCGTCCCGCGTTCAGCCGTTCGATCAGGCGCGGGCGTGAGACCAACTCCGGCCGGGTGGGAGGGGTATAGAGTTTGGTATTCAGGAGGGACATGGTCATCGCGGCATAACCTTATCGCATTTCTCCGGCTCCCAACTCCAGTGGTGCTTCGATGGCCTCCAGCACTTTGTCGGCTTGATAGACTCGGTTACGGGCTTGTCCGGTGATCTCACGGAGGATACCTGCATCCTCCAGGCGATTGATGTAGCCTTGCGCCGTCGGTGTGCTGACGTTCAGGGTATCCTCGACCTGATGCACAGTTAGTAGTGGTCGGGCGAAGAGCAAATCAACCACCTGTAGCAGGCGGGCAGCAGCGCGAGCAGTCTGGAATTGTTCTCGGTAGCATTCTCGTAGACACTGTATCCGCTGCGCACGGGCTACAGCATCCCGCGCCTGGGAGGATATGCCGTTGAAAAAGAAAGCCAGCCAAGTACCCCACGATCCTCGCTGGCTTACGAACAGTAGCAGGTCGTAGTAGGTCTGCTGGCGGGCGACGAAGTAGGCACTCAAGTAGAGCAAGGGTTCCGGAAGGAGGTTCCACGCGCATAGGAGCAATGTGATTAGCAAACGTCCTACGCGACCATTACCATCCAGGAAAGGGTGAATGGCCTCGAACTGATAGTGAATCAGCCCCAGGCGTGTCAAGGGCGGCAGCGACGAAGGCGCATGTAGAAAGCGTTCGAACGCATCCAGAGTTTCAAGCATCTCTGGAACTGGAGGGGGCACGTAGGTTGCATCGTTCAGTGTACAGCCCGGTGGGCCAATCCAGTTCTGACTGCGACGAAACTCGCCTGGGGTTTGGTGCTCTCCACGCACGCCTGTCATCAGATGCTCGTGGATTTCACGAATAAGCCGTAGACTCAATGGGAACATCTGTAGCCGTTCTAACCCATATTCCAGTGCCTGCACATAGTTGTACACCTCACGGACGTCGGGATCCCGTTCAAAGAGGGATAGTTGCACTGCCTCATAAGCGTAGAGATCAGAGAGTGATGCCTGAGTGCCCTCGATACGAGAGGAAAGGACGGCCTCACGACGCACAAAGGGAATAATCAGCAAGTGCGGATTAGGAACGGAACGACCCAGGCCAGATAATTCGCCCAAGGCACGGTCAGCATCTGATAACGCAGCCACCAGACTGAGGGTCCAGACCAGTTTTGGGGGGAGTGGATTGGGCACGAATGCCAACGGATGCTTTTTATCCGCATACTCTCCTTCGATGGAGCGCACAACGCGTCCAGCCGGACTATCACGGAACGTTTCAGGATTCATAATGGTAACCTTGTCCCTCACGGAAGAAGCCTGTATTAATTGGACTTTGGATAAATTTACACCCCTATATATGCCGGTTTGAAAATACCAATCCCGTATATATGCGGGTAAAGAAAGGCTTGTCTAGGACTTGAATCCTGAACAGAAAGGCCAAACCCCTATATAT
>DAOTUB010000133.1:0-3903 GCA_034437455.1 Anaerolineae bacterium
TTGCGTGTACAATTCCATTGGAAGGTGACCTCCTTTTGATTCGGGATAGAGATACCCCTATCTTACAGGAAAATGTCACCTTCCGCTATTCATTTGTAAAGGTGTTTTTAGTCAAGAATGAACCATGCCAAAGTCTCAAATTCAGCAGCGTATGCATGAAGAGTATGTCATCGGATTCTACAAACCCAAGGGTTGATAGCTCTGCCGGAGGATGGAATGAAAATCACCGATCTGCGCCGCGCTTATCATCGTCGTCTCTGTGAGGAGATTATCAGGTTCAAGAGGGACAAAGCGACCAATTATCCCAACTTTGCAGACAAAGGAAGCAATTCTAGCAGAGATATTGCATTGGGAGTTGTTCAGCGCCTCGGTTGTGAACCGAGCTATGAGTCTATGTCAGGACAGGCGGTCGGCAGGCTGTTTGAAGCCATCACCAAGGATTTTCTGGAAAAGGCATTTGGCCAGTTGCACCATCTGCGTCCTGGAAGATGGTATTATTCTGTCGAGACCCCCATCGCTGATTTCGATCAGTATGAACACCTGGCCGAGTTGGAAAGAATCGTAGGGCAGATTGACACATTGTCTTCTTCGCTGGGGGGGGTGACTATATCATCAAACCAGATATCGTCATTGGCAGGGGGCCGGTTTCTGATGCAGAGATTAACGAAAAAGAATCGGTGATCGAAGCAGACGGGTTTGCAGGGCTGACCCCTCTCCGAGAAGCGAACGTCGAGCACCATCGTTTGATCCTCCATGCCAGCATCTCGTGCAAATGGACGCTTCGAAGCGACAGAAGCCAGAGCGCCCGCGCCGAAGCCCTGAACTTGATCCGAAACCGGAAAGGCAACCTACCGCACATCGTGGCCGTTACAGCCGAACCCTTACCGACGCGCATTGCTTCCCTAGCGTTAGGAACGGGCGACCTGGATTGCGTGTACCACTTTGCTTTACCCGAGTTGATCCAAGCGATTCGCCAGGTGGATAATGAGGATCAGATGGATATGCTGCATACCTTGGTCCAAGGACGGAGACTGCGGGACATCAGTGATTTGCCGTTCGATCTGGCGATATGAATCAGAGGAGGAAATTGATGGGCTGTTTAACAAATAAACGAGCACTCATCACCGGCGGCGCGTCGGGCATCGGGCGGGCGACGGCGTTGCTCTTTGCCCGCGAGGGCGCATCGGTCGCCGTGGCGGATCTGGACGAGGCGGGCGGCCAGACCGTGGTCGAGACGATCTTGAGCGAGGGTGGGCAAGCTATCTTTGTGCGCTGTGACGTGAGCCAGGCCGCCGATTGCCAGCGCGCTGTGCAGCAGACGGTGGGTGAACTGGGCGGCCTCGATGTCCTCTTCAACAACGCCGGCATCATCCGGCGGACGACGGTGCTCGGCATCAACGAAGAGGAGTGGGATCGGGTGATGGCCGTCAACGTCAAGTCGATCTTTTTGCTGAGCAAGTATGCCATCCCCGTGATGGAGCGAGCGGGCGGCGGCGCGATCGTCAACACCGGCTCCGGCTGGGGGCTGACCGGCGGAGGGAACGCCGTCTCGTACTGCGCCTCGAAGGGGGCGGTGGTGAACATGACGCGCGCGATGGCGATTGACCACGGCCCGCAGAACATCCGCGTCAACTGCGTCTGCCCCGGCGACACTGACACGGGGATGCTGCGGAGCGAGGCACAACAACTCGGTGCGTCGGAGAAGGAATTCCTGGCAGAGGCGGCGGATCGTCCATTGCGGCGTCTCGGCAAGCCGGAAGAGATCGCCCAGGCGGTGCTCTATCTCGCCAGCGACGCCTCTTCCTTTGTCACCGGCACGACACTGGTGGTGGATGGCGGCGGGCTAGCCGGGTAGGAGGAACGAGATATGCGTGGTCTGGAGGGAAAACGAGTGCTCGTCACCGGCGGGGCGCGCGGCATCGGCGCGGCGACGGCGGCGCGGTTCCTGGAGGAGGGGGCGCGAGTCGTCGTTCTGGATCGCGATGAGGCGGCGCTGGAACATATCAAGAGCCACCTACTGGCGCTCAGTGGTACCATTGTCGCCGATGTCTCGGACGCTGACGACGTAGTGCGAGCCTTTGAAGAGCTGGATGGTCTGATGGGCGGGCTGGATGTGCTGATCAACAACGCCGGGATCAGCATCCGGCATCGTTTTATGGACATCTCGCCGCAGGAGTGGCGGCAGGTGATGGCGGTCAATCTCGACGGCGTGTTCTTCGTGGCGCAGCAGGCGGCGCGACGGATGTTGATGGAGGGAAGCGGCGTCATCCTGAATATGGGTTCGACGAACGGGCTGACGGGCTACCACTACTATGCCGACTATAACGCTTCGAAAGCGGGCGTCATCGAATTGACCCGCTCAATGGCGCTGGAGTTGGGTCCGGCGGTGCGCGTCAACGCCATCTGTCCAGGCTTTATCTTGACGCCGATGCAGGAGGCGGAATACGCGCCGGAAATGCGACGAGCCTTTGCCAGCAAGTTGCCCCTGGACAAACTGGGCCAGCCAGAGGACGTGGCCGCTCTTTTCGCTTTTCTCGCCTCTGACGACGCGGCCTTTATCACCGGGCAGTGCTTCGTGATCGATGGAGGAGAGATCGCGGGGGGATTGGCCAGTCAATCGTAGCAGTCGAGTCTGGCAGCGGGTCACAGCATCTCTATGAGCTGCCTGGGCACACCTCCACGTGCAGGAATTGCCGACACTCTGCATCTGTCAGAGAGCGGTTTACGCGTGTTCGCGCCAGGGCGATCAAATCCTCGATGGGCAGAACGTAGATGCGCGCTGTCCCGTCGCCTCCTGATGTGGCCAGGCGTGTTCCGTCCGGGCTGAAGGCGACGCCAAAGACATCGCTGGAGGGAGCGCCATAGATATCGGTAATATGGCCTGTCAGGGTGAGCAATGGTTCGCCGGTTGTGGTATCCCACACTTTTTCCGTCCCGTCTGCGCTGGACGTGGCCAAACGGATGCCATCTGGGCTAAGGCGCGGCTGTCGGCACAACTCCCTCGGCGTTACATAGTGGCTCGACGCGGTACTGGGCCCTTTCGTCGCAGGTCAGGTCGCGGACGTAGCAGTTGGCGTGCGTCCATTCGATTAGCTCGTCCAGCGGCAGAGCGGCGATCTGCCACTCGATGAGTGTACCGTCGAGTGAAACTGAAAACGCAGTCTGACCGTCGGGACTAAAGACCAGGCCGAGCACCAACTCGGTATGACCACTGAAGCGGCGCAGTTCCTCGCCCGTCTCGAAATCCCACAGAATGACGGTGCTATCCTTTGCACCCGAAAGTATATACCGTCCGTCGGGGCTGACATCGACACTCCATACCATATCATCATGTCCGAGATAGCGGCGGATCATGTCGCCTGTTTCAATGTCCCACAGGATCAGGCTGCCATCGCCCGAGGCGGAGAGAACCGTCTTTTCATCTGGACCAAAGGCCACGTCAAATACATAGCCTGAACCTGTGTGCCCTTCAAAGCGGCGGATTTGCTGGCCGGTCGCCACATCCCAAAGGGTCAAATTGGAGGCAAAGGCCGATCCGGTGAGGGCGAGGCGTCCATCGGCGCTGAACACGATACTCGTTATATCATCGTCCGTATCAAAGCGGCGGATTTGTTCGCCAGTCTCTATATCCCAAAGAAACAAGTCGTTTCCAAAGTCTCCTTGAGAGCCGCTGAGCGCCATACGGCCATCCGGGCTGAGAGTTGCGCTCCTGAGAATCGATCGATGCCCCTCAAAGCGGTGGACTTGCTCGCCAGTTTCGACGTCCCATAGTACCATTGGACTTTGGATAAATTTACACCCCTATATATGCCGGTTTGAAAATACCAATCCCGTATATATGCGGGTAAAGAAAGGCTTGTCTAGGACTTGAATCCTGAACAGAAAGGCCAAACCCCTATATAT
>DAOTUB010000134.1:0-19846 GCA_034437455.1 Anaerolineae bacterium
ATATATAGGGGTTTGGCCTTTCTGTTCAGGATTCAAGTCCTAGACAAGCCTTTCTTTACCCGCATATATACGGGATTGGTATTTTCAAACCGGCATATATAGGGGTGTAAATTTATCCAAAGTCCAATACTCAGGCTTTCTTGGTGCGTCATTCCGAGTGAGCGCAGCGAATCGAGGAATCTCCACTTGCGATGACAAACGCGACCCTGACGAGATTCCGTCGGACGCGAATCGTCCGCACTCCCTTCGGTCCCTTCGACAGGCTCAGGGCAGGCAGCTCGGAATGACGGGCTGAGTAGTAACATTCGCCGATTATTCGGCCTCCTCCAATGCCGCGCCGATGTAGACGGCGGCCAGAGAGGTAAAGATATACGCTTGCAGCACGCCGGTGAACATGCTGAACCCCATCAGGATCAGCGGTACGCCCGGCGGGATCAACATAAAGATGACGGCGACGATCAGCTCGGTGCTGATGACGTTGCCAAAGAGACGCAGCGTGAGCGAGAGCGTGCGGCTCAGTTGGCCGACGATCTCGAGGGGCAGCATAAAGATCGGCGAAGAGAGGCTCTTGAGATAGCCGAGCGCCCCCTTGCCCCGGACGCCAAAGTAATGGACGGCGAAAAAGACGGCGATCGCCAGCGCCAGCGGCGTGTTGATGTCGCGCGTCGGCGTGACGAGGATCGGCACGACGCCGACGGTGTTGGCGAGGGCAATGAAAATAATCAGCGCGCCGAGAAAGGGCAAGAATGGCTCGGCAGACTGGCCCATCACGTCCGAGATGATGTCGTTCAAAAAGCCGACCAGCATCTCCAGGACCGTCGGCCAGCGTTGGCGCGCCAGGATCACGCCCCCCACGACGAGGGCCATCATCACCCAGGTCGAGATGACGGTGTCGCGGATCGGGATGCCGAAGGGTGCGAAGACTACTTGTGGGAAAACGTTTTCCATATTTTAACTCTCCAAGCTACACTCCAGCGAGCAAGCCACAGTCCCGCGAAAGCCAGCAACCCTGGCACAATACCGCGTTGCAAAGCAGCGATCAACACACCAGCCGCAAGTCCCCAACGCAACAACGCGCTCCCCGTGACCCAAAGGACGACGTAACGAGACGCCGCAGGATGGAGACGGCCCACCGCCCAGCGCAAGGTCAATGCATTCAACGCGCCGACCGCTCCGCCAGCGAACAGCCAGAAGGCAACCGTCATTCCGCCAGCTCCGTTTCTTCCTGGACGGCGCGCCTTTTCTCCCGCGCTTCCATCCGCTGGATCGAACGAATCACGTTGTAAAATCCCGTCACGACGCCCAGCGCCAGCAGCCCCAGCGTAAAGCCATAGCCCGCGCCCAGGCGGCGATCCAACTGATGCCCCAGCAGCACCCCGCCAAAGATCGGAATCGCCAGATCCCATCCCAATGTCGTCAGCGCCACGGCGTTGCGCCAGGCCGCCCCCAGTTCGTTCCGTTTATTTTTGTCCATCGGCAGTCAATTTTGCCCCATCCGTCATTCCGAGCTGCCTGCCCTGAGCCTGTCGAAGGGACCGAAGGGAGTGCGGACGATTCGCGTCCGACGGAATCTCGCGTCGGAATTTTGTTTGCAATCGTCAATGGAGATTCCTCGACTCCACTCCGCTGCGCTTCGTTCCGCTCGGAATGACGCTTGAACGAAGCGCTTGGAGTGACGCTCAGGTAAACCACTCCTCGCTCAAATCCTTCCACTCCGAGTTCTCGCGTTCAATGAGCCGGATTTTCTTCTCGCGCCGCCATTTCTTGAGTTGCTTTTCCTGCGCGATGGCGTCGCGGATGTCGGCAAATTGTTCGTAATAGACCAATCGAGTGATATTATACCTGGCGGCAAACGTTGAGCCAACCTTGCGTCTGTGCTCGTCCATTCGGCGTTCCAGGTTGTTGGTCACGCCGATGTAGAGTGTTTTGGAGCGGTTGGCAGCGATATAGACGTAGCCGCCTTTTTGCATTTTGCAACCTCTCTTCGCTATCGTCATTCCGAGCTGCCTGCCCTGAGCCTGTCGAAGGGACCGAAGGGAGTCGAGGAATCTCCACTCGCGATTGCAAGCACAAGTGGAGATTCCTCGACTCCACTCCGCTGCGCTCCGTTCCGCTCGGAATGACGCTCAGACGAATCACTCGGAATGACGGATCAGGTCATTCGCAGCAGAGATCCGGCCACTCGTGAGAATCGCCACGCTGTCGCCCTCCACCCGCAAGATACCCGCGTCGAGATCGAGCGCGTGCTCGCCCGATGGGTCGGCGTAGCGCAGCGACGCCGCGACCGTCTCGGCCAAAAGCGGCGCGTGGCCGGGATAGATGCCAATGCCACCGCGATCGGCCAGAGCAGCCCGGACCCAGGCGACGCTCTCGACGTCGAGCAACGTCTCGGCGGGCGTCAACACAGTCAGGCGAAGCGGCTCAAGCATCGTCTCCCCCGGACGTGTCCATCGTCTGCGCCTTGGCCGCGGCCTCGTCGATGCCGCCGATCATGTAGAACGCCTGCTCGGGCAGGTGGTCGTGGCGGCCATCGAGGATCTCGCGGAACCCGCGTAGCGTCTCGGACAGCGCTACGTAGCGACCGGGCAGCCCGGTGAACGGCTCGGAGACGAAGAACGGCTGGGTGAGAAAGCGTTGCAGCCGCCGCGCCCGGTCGACCGTCAGCCGGTCCTCCTCGCTCAATTCCTCAATGCCCAGGATCGCGATCACGTCTTGCAGCTCCCGGTAGCGCGCCAGCAGCGCCCGCACCTCGTTGGCGACGGTGTAATGCTCCTCCCCCACCCCGTCGGGCGTGAGCAACGCGCTGTTCGACTCGAGCGGGTCGATGGCCGGGTAGATGCCCAGGCTCGCCTGGCGACGCGAGAGGATCGTCGCCGCGTCGAGGTGGGCAAAGGTCGCGACGACCGCCGGGTCCGTCAGGTCGTCGGCGGGCACATAGATCGCCTGAACCGCCGTCACGCTGCCCCGGCTGGTGGTGGTGATGCGCTCCTGAAGCTCGCCCATCTCGCTGTCGAGCGTCGGTTGGTAGCCGACGGCGCTGGGCAACCGTCCCAGCAGCGCCGACACCTCCGCGCCCGCCTGAATGTAGCGAAAGATGTTGTCGATGAAAACGAGCACGGGGCGGCGCTCGTGATCGCGAAAATATTCGGCCATGGTCAGTGCGGTGAGGGGAACCCGCAGCCGCGCCCCCGGCGGCTCGTTCATCTGCCCAAAGACGAGCACGGTACTTTCCAGCACACCGCTGCGCTGCATCTCCAGCCACAGCTCGTTCCCTTCGCGGCTGCGCTCGCCCACGCCGGCAAAGAGCACCAGCCCGGCGTGCTCGCGGATGGTGTGTTGCATCAGTTCGATCATCAACATCGTCTTGCCCACCCCCGCGCCGCCAAAGAGGCCGATCTTGCCACCGCGCGGGTAGGGGGTCAAGAGGTCAATCGCCTTGATGCCGGTGATGAACGGCTCGGTGACGACGCGCTGCTCGCGCAGCGGGGGCGAGGCGGCGTGGATCGGGCGGCGTTCGACCACCGGGGGAGGAGGGCGCCCATCGACGGGTTCGCCCAGGACGTTGAACATGCGCCCCAGCGTCGTCCGGCCCACGGGGACGCGGATGGGGCCGCCGGTATCGATCACCGCCAGCCCCCGGCTCAACCCCGCCGTGCCGCCCATCGCGATGGCCCGCACAGTGCGGGGATCGATGTGCTCCTGCACCTCGATGAACAAGTCCGCCTCGCCCTCCCGCTGGATCAGCAGCGCGCTGTGGATGCTGGGCAGGTCGCCGGAGGCGAACTCTGCGTCCACCACCACGCCGGCCACGCGCACGACGGTTCCGATTCTCTCCACGATCTCGCTCCTGGTGGGCTTCGCACGCCCTATCTATACCCCAAGTGGTACCATCGCCAAACTACCCAACGGACAGACCATCACACAGAGGCCGCAGCCATCGCACTTGTCCGCGTCAATCGTCACCTGCTCGCCCTTGACGCCGGTGATGGCCTGGAAACCGCCGTCGGCGCAGGAGGTGACGCACAGCAGGCAGCCGTTGCACGTGTCGTCCACGGCGGCCCTGGCGCGAGGGGCGAGCGGCATCTCTGGGAACTCGACGATCCTGGGCAGCGCCGCGCCGACGACATGGCTCAGGTCGGCGAACCCTTTGTCGTCCAGGTAGCCGTTCAGCCCATCCAGCAGCTTCTCGATCACGCCGTATCCGTCCCACATCACGGCGGTGCCCACCTGCACGGTGCTGGCGCCGACGGCCATAAACTCGACCGCGTCCTGCCACGTGCTCAGCCCACCCAGGCCCGATACCGGCAATCCGGTCGCCTTGGCGATCTCGGACACACAGCGCAGCGCGATGGGCTTGATAGCCGGGCCAGAGTAGCCGCCATACGTCGACACACCGCCCACCGCGGGCAGCGGAGTCAGGGTATCCACGTCCACGCCGATGAGACCCGCCACGGTGTTGGTAGCGGCCAAAGCGTCTGCCCCGTTTTCCTGGGCGGTTTTGGCGACGAAAGCGATGTCGGTCACGTTGGGCGTCAGCTTGACGACGACGGGGACCCTGGCGACCTGCTTCACCCAGGCCACCACCTGCCCGGTCAGCTCGGCGTTCTGGCCGATAAAGGCCCCCATCCCCTTGGACGGCATGCCGTGCGGGCAGGAGACGTTAAGCTCCAGCGCGTCGGCGCCGGCCTCTTGTACGATCTCGGCCAGCCGCTGCCATCCCTTTTTGTTCGGTGTGTCCATGATGCTGGCCCACAACATCCGGTCGGGGTAAGCGGCTTTGATGTCGGCGATCGCTCGCTGCCAGTCCGCGATGGTCAATCGAGAGATCAATTCGATGTTTTCCATGCCCACGTTGCGCTTGCGGTGGCGCAAGGGTTGAAGGCGCGGCTGGAGATCTTGGGCCGGTTCCGGGCCGATGGTCTTGGTCACCGCACCGCCCCATCCGGCGGCAAAGGCCCGCTTGATCATCTCCGCGGTCCGCGTCGGCGGGGCCGAGGCCAACATGAAAGGATTGGGAAACTGCATCCCTGCGAAATTCACACGTAAGTCCGCCATAGTTTCCTCCTGATGTGTTACGACTCACAGCACCGTCATTTCGAGCGACCGAAGGGAGTCGAGAAATCTCACGTTGCGGGAATGGGATCTGTTGGCTATCAAAGCTTGGACGCTTGGTCATGCAATTGGTCAGGCAGGAACATCCGAGCGTCGAAATCGTCCTCCGCTGGCGGCGGCCGATAGTCGAGCGACTGATGCCGAAAGTAGGTCTCGTACAACTCGGCATAGTGGCCAGATTGAGCCATGAGCTCATCGTGGTTCCCCTCCTCGATCATCCGCCCCTCTTTGAGCACAATGATCCGGTCCACCGCGCGCACGGTCGAAAGCCGGTGGGCGATCAGGATCGAGGTACTGCGCTGCAAGATCAACTCCATCGCCTCCTGGATCTGCGCCTCGGTGAAGGGGTCGATGCTGGCGGTCGCCTCGTCCAGGATAAAGATGACGGGCGATTGGACCAGCACCCGCATCAACGCCACCAACTGTCGCTGCCCCATGGATAGCCGGGACCCGCGCTCGCCGACGTCGGTCGCCAGCCCGGCGGGAAGGATCTCGAGCCATTCCCCGCCGCCGATCTGCCGCGCCACCGTTTCGATCTCGCTTTCGGTCAGCTCGGGGCGAGCGTAGCGGATGTTGTCGGCGACGGTGCCGGAGAAGAGAAACGGCATCTGCGAGACGATCCCCAACTGCTGGCGATACGCTTGCAGGTCGAGGGCGCGGATGTCTTGGCCGCCGATCTCGATCCGCCCCTCCTGAAACTCGTAGAAGCGGGCGATGAGCCGGGCGATGCTCGTCTTGCCCGCGCCGGTGTGGCCCACCAGCGCCACGCTCTCGCCCGGCGCGATGTGGAGCGAGAAATCCTCCAGCACCTGCTCCTGGTCGGAATAGTTGAGGGCGACCTTCTCGAAACAAATCTCGCCGTCCAACCGCTCGACGGGATGGCCGTCTTTCTGCTGTACCGTCGACTCGGCGTCGATCAAGGCAAAGATGCGCTCCGCCGCCGACAGCCCGCCTTGCAGTTGGCTCCAAAAGGCCGCCATCCCGACCACGGGGAACCAAAAGCGCCGCACGCTGTCCACAAAGAGGTAGAGGCTGCCGATAGAGATGATGCCCTCGATAACCGTCATCCCGCCCGTGTACGTTACCACGGCCGTCCCCACCCCGGCCAGCGCGTCGAGGATGGGACCCAACGACGACATGGCGTACCCTCGCCGCAGGTTGACCCGATACGAGTGCCGGTTGACCTCCGTGAACTCGTCATAGATCGCCGCCTCCTGGCGAAAGTTCTTGGCGACGCTGATCCCCGTCACCGCCTCCTGGATCGCCGCGTTGACCTCGGCCAGCACGCGGAAACCACGCTGTGTGACTCGGCGGGCGATGCGCCGGAAGCTCAAGGCGACCACGAACACGATCGGCGCAAAGATCAGCACCACCAACGTCAGCCGCCAGGAGACGGAAAATAACATCGCCACCAGGATGACGACCATCAGCAGTCGGCTGAAGATATCGGTGATGAGCTGCGTCACCCGAGAAAACTCCTCGGTGTCGGAGGTGATGCGGCTGATGATGCGCCCCGAGTGGAACTGGTCAAAGAAGGACATGTCGTGCTGCACCGAGGCCTGAAAGGCATCGCCCCGCAGCGCCGTCACGACGTCGGCGATGGCGCGGGCCGTGATCCAGCGTCGCAGCCAGTTGCCCGCCCAGCTCACGATGCCGATCGCCAGCACTGCCGCGGCCAGGATCAGCACCGTATCCAGTCGCGGCGACGCGATGAGTACGTCCAGCCCGCGCGCCACGATGAGGGGCTGTGCGGCTTCCGCCGCCGCGACCGCCAGGATCACGCCGGTGATGCTCAAGATGCGTCTCAGATGAGGCCGAAAGTAACTGGCAATGCGGCGCACCAGCTCCCGATCGCTGTACTGTCTGTCGTATTCCTCGCCGCCCAGACCTCTGAAAAATCCCATTCAATCGCTACCTTTCAACGTTCATAACGCATAAAAATATTCCGATACGCCGCCGAATCCTGCAACAGTTCCTCGTGCGTCCCGACGGCCTCCACCCTTCCTCCACGCATCACAATGATGAGATCGGCCCAACGGATCTGCGAGAGACGGTGGGTGATGAGGAAGGTAGTGCGGCCCGCCGCGGCCCGCTCGATGGCCCGCTGGATGCGGTCCTCGGTCTCGCTGTCGATGGCGCTGGTCGCGTCGTCCAGGATCAGGATGGGCGGCCGGGTCAAAAAGGCGCGGGCCAACGCCAGGCGCTGCCGCTGTCCGCCCGAAAGCGTCACTCCACGCTCGCCGATGACGGCGTCGTAGCCATCCTTGAAGCCGACGATAAAGTCGTGCGCCTGGGCCGCCCGGGCCGCCGCCTCGATCTCCTCCGGGGTGGTATCGGGACGGCCAAAGGCAATGTTCTCGGCGATGGTGCGCGAGAAGAGAAAGATGTCCTGTTCGATGACCGAGATCTGGCGACGCAGCGATTCCATGTTCCAATCGCGCACGTCCACGCCATCCACCAGGATACGCCCCTCATCCACGTCGTAGGTGCGGTTGATCAACTTGGCGATGGTGCTTTTGCCCGAGCCGGTCTGCCCGACGATGGCGACCGTCTGCCCCGGCGTCACGCGGAAACTGACGCCCTCCAGCACAGTCTCCTCATCTTCGACAGAACAGTACTGATACGGGGCCTGGTAGCAAAACGTGACGTTCTCAAAGGCTACCTCGCCCAGCAGCGGAGCGTCGTGCCCGGCTACGTTTTGATCTAGCTCGGTTCGAGCGTTGATCAGATCCAGGATGCGCCGCGCGCTGGCGATCCCGGAGGAAACGCGCGTGTAGGCAAACTGGGCCGCGAAGGTGGGGAAGCGGAACATCTGCAGGATGCCGTTGAACGCGGCGACGTCACCCACGCCGATCTCGCCGGCGCGCAGGAGCAGCAGGCTGTACAAAAGCCCACCCGCCTGGAGAAATCCCAGCAAAAGCAGCGGGACGAACCGCGCCTCTACCCTCGTCTGAGTCAGGTAGGCGTCGTGCCAACCGGAGATCGCTCGAAAGAAGAGGGCGATCTCCCGCTGCTCTTGAGCCGCTCCCTTGACCGTCTCGATGCCCTCGATGGCCTCGGCCAGCCGGGTGTTCATGCGGCCAAATTCGCGCCGCACGCCCTCCGTCGTCGGACGCAATTCGCGCAGATAACTCCGCACGACGAAAAAATAGACCAGCAGGTAGACCAACGGAACGAGGACGAGCTGAGGGTGAAGGGTCGGGACAAAGTAGAACGGCACGAGGAGAAACATCAGCGACCCCACGACCATGTTGAGGCCGGGATTGAACAAGAAGTTGATCTCACGCACGTCGTTGGTGGCACGGGCCATCAGGTCGCCGGTGGGTTGCATATCGTGGAACGACATGCTCTTGCCCAGCAGGCTGACGTACAATTCGTCCCGAATATCCCGCTCCAGCCTCTGGCCGAGCGTCTCGGCGGACCAGTTGCGCCCCAACTGGAGCACCCCTCGCACCAGTTGCGACGCCACCACGACGATGGCCGCCATCGCCAGCCCGCGCAGATCGGGCGGCGCCTCGAGCACGGCGTCAAAGGCGCGCCCGACGAATACGGGCATCACCGAGGCCATCACCGCGTTGCCCAGCGCGCCGACAAACAACCCGAGGATGACCAGCTTGTGTCGCAGCGTGTGAGAAAGGATCCAGCGCAGCGGCCCGCGCCGGTCCGCCTGCCAACTCTGAGAGACGTCAAATTCGCTTGCTGTCATAGTCTATAGTGTACGCGAAAATGGGGATTTCGTCAACCGGGAAACGGTCTATTGTCGAGACCATCAAAAACCACGACCCCGCCACTCGCGAGAGCAGCAGGGCCGTGGTTGGCTATCGGGCGGTCAGCGTATGCTGACCGCCGTTGTCGGATAGCAAATCCGACCTACTTCCGGCGCTTTCTGAGCGACGTAGCCATGCCAACAACCCCTCCGCCAGCCGCCGCGACCAGGAGAATAGCCCGTGACCAAAGCAAGGCGAGCGGGTTCATCGGCGCCGTGTGGCCGCCGACGGTGGGGATGAGGGGGATGTTGCTGTTGATGATGATGCGATCGCCATCGCCAGGCCCTACCCCCAGGTTGAAGGTCAAATGCCAGGGCGTGCACTTGGCATAGACCAGGTATCCCGTATCAGCATACTCGCCGTTAAAGATCTCGCTCACGTCGGCCGGGTCGTATGGTGGGTCGATGGGCGCGGCCGGGTTGTATGGATCCGGATCCGGCGGGCAGAAGGCCAAGTCCAGCGCGTATCCGGTCGGCGGCGCGCCGTTCAGCGTGAGGGTGTAGACGCCCGCTGTCCCATCGGTGCTGAACTGGTAAAAGCCCTCGTTGCCATAGTGGGTGATGGTGATGACGGCGCCTTCCGGCCCTTCCACCGAGATGGATATCTCTGGGCTGGCGACGATCTCGCCGGTGACCCGGTTGTAAAAGTAGCCGGTGGGGTCATGGTCTATATAGTTCCAGACTCCGTCGCCGTCCCGATCGCCCAGGAAACCATCGTCGCCGGGTAAAAGAGTCCCAGGACCGGGGTTGGCGTCGAGGATCTCGACGGTGTCGAGGATGCCGTCGCCGTCGCTGTCGGTGTCCAGGTGGTTGAAGATGCCATCGCCGTCGGTGTCGGTGATATTGGACTCGATCCGGTCGGGGATCAAGTCGCCGTCAGAGTCGAGGAGCCATTCGGCGCCGTCGGGGATGCCGTCGCCATCGGAGTCGGTGTCATCATAGTCCGGCCGGCCGTCGCCGTCGGTGTCTCTAAAGTTGTGTTCGAGCCGGTCGGGGACGCCATCGTTGTCATAGTCGTAGAGTCCCTCACCCTCGTTGGGGATGCCGTTGACGATATAGTCGCCGTCAGGGATGCCGTCGTTGTCGCTGTCCTTGTCATGTTCGTCGTCGCAGTAGGGGTAATTACTAGGAGGACTAGAAATGTACCCGTCACAACCCTTGCCGTTGGCGTCGCTGTAGGCATAGTTCGCTTCGAGCCGGTCGGGGATGCCGTCCCCGTCGCCATCGTCGAACAGCCTTTCAGTGGGATCGTCGTCGACCGGGTCGCCAGAGACGCTGTTGCTGTCGCTGTTGGGATCCAACTCGTCGACGTTATCCAGGCTGCCGGTGTAGCTGATGCCATCGCTGTGGGCGATGCTCGATTCGATCCGGTTGGGGATGTTGTCGTCGCGGACAAAGGGCGCGTGGTCGTCGGGATCGTCGAGCCGCTCGCCAAAGTCGCCGTCGAGGTCACCGTCGTCGTCGCTATCTGTGTCCTGTTCGTCGACTTTGCCGTCCCCATCGCTATCGGCGATTCTGGATTCGAAGCGGTTGAGGATGCCGTCGCCGTCGCTGTCGATGAGATATTCGAAGGGAGTAGTCGGGTTGCCGTCAAAGTCGCCATCGGGGACGCCGTCGTCGTCACAGTCGTTGTCGTGTTCGTCGTCGCCGTCGTCGGCATTGCCGTCGCTGTAGTGATTGGCAGGTTCGACCCGGTCGGGGACATGGTCGCCGTCGGCGTCGCCAAGCCCTTCGCCCTCGTCGTAGGTGAGATCGCAATCATAGTCGCCGTCAGGGGTATCGTCGTCGTCGCTATCGGTATCCAGGTAGTCGAGCTTGCCGTCAGCATCGGTATCTATGACGTTCGACTCATACCGGTCGGGGACGTGGTCATAGTCGGAGTCTACGAACCCTTCGCAGGCGAGGACGTTGTCGGGGCAGCCACCCGGCAGGCCATAACAGGTGCAGCCGTCGGGGATGCCATCATCGTCGCTGTCCGTGTCCCTTTCGTCGGGGGTGTTGTCGGTATCGCTGTAGTGGATGTTGGATTCGAAGCGATTCTGGATGCCGTCGCCGTCGGTGTCGGCGAATCCCTCGTAGCCGTCGTTGCCGGCGCTGTCGTCGTCGCTGTTCTGATCCCCTTCGTCGTAGCGGCCGTCGCCGTCGCTATCGGCGCGTCTGGACTCGAGCCGGTCGGGCATATTGTCGCCATCGTCGTCTTTGAGTCCTTCGACGTGGTCGGTCACGTAATCGTTGTCGCTGTCGGTATCCTCAAAGTCCTTGATGCCGTCGTTGTCGGCGTCAGCGATGTTCGATTCGAGCCGGTTGGGAACGCCGTCGTTGTCGGTGTCGTCGAGCCCCTCGTCGCCATCGGAGATGCCGTCGTCGTCGCTGTCGGTGTCACATTGATCGGTGCCCGGATAGGCGCACCCGCCATCGTCACCGCTGCCGACGGGGATGCCGACGGTGACAGTGAGGCCGGTGGTTTGGGAGACGCCGTCGCTGTAACGAATGGAGGATTCGATCCGGTTGGGGACGCGGTCGCTGTCGCTGTCGTCAAGCCTCTCACCGGCGGCGCCGTCGGGGGTGCCGTCGCCGTCGCTGTCGGTGTCCAGCTCGTCAACCACGCCGTCGGCGTCGCTGTCGGCGATGCTGGATTCGAGCCGGTCGGGGACGCCGTCCTCATCGGTGTCGGCGAGCGCTTCCTCGCCGTCGGGGTCGCCATCGTTGTCGCTGTCGGTGTCCAGCTCGTCAACAGTGCCGTCGGCGTCGCTGTCGGCGATGCTGGATTCGAGCCGGTCGGGAACGCCGTCCTTGTCGGTGTCGGCGAGGCCTTCGGCGCCGTCGAGTTTGCCGTCGTCGTCGCTATCGTCGTCCTGTTCGTCGACAGTGCCGTCGGCGTCGCTGTCGGCGATGCTGGATTCGAGGCGGTCGGGGATGCCGTCGGTGTCGGTGTCGACGAATCCTTCGTCGCCGTCGAGTTTGCCGTCGCCGTCGCTGTCGGTGTCGTCATAGTCCGGGATGCCGTCGGCGTCGCTGTCGGCGACGTTCGATTCGTAGCGGTCGGGTATGCCATCGTTGTCGGTGTCGGCGAATCCTTCAATGGCGTCGGGGATGCCGTCGTCGTCGCTGTCAAAGTCATGTTCGTCGTCGTTCCCGTCGCCATCGCTGTCGGCGGCGCAGGATTCGTACCGGTCGGGGATGCCATCGCCGTCGCCATCGTCGGTGTATCCTTCGTTTCCGTCATCAGCGCCGGTGCCGCCGCCGACGATGCACGATAATCCGTCGTCGCCGTCGGCGTCGGTGTCGTCATAGTCCGGCTTGCCGTCGGCGTCGCTGTCGGCGGTGTTGTGCTCGTAGCGGTCGGGGATGCCGTCGTTGTCCTTGTCGGCGAACCGTTCGCCGCCGATGCCGCCGTCGAGGAGGCCGTCGCTGTCGCTGTCAATGTCCAGCGTGTCGGTGATGGTGTCGCCGTCGCTGTCGGCGTTGTCGTTTTCGTAGCGATCGGGGATGCCGTCGCCGTCGCTGTCGGCAAGTCCTTCGTTAAAGTCGTTGCCGTCGGTGTCACTGTTGACGTCGTCCTGATGAGACACGGAGGAGCTGCCACCGCTGCGGGCTTTGTCGGATTCGAGCCGGTCGGGGATGCCGTCGAGGTCGGTATCGGCAAATGCCCCGGTAACGCTGCCATCACTTTCGGCGCCGTCGCGGATGCTGTCGCCATCGCTATCAACGTCGAGATAGTCCGGCAGGCCGCCGCCGTCGCTGTCGGCGGTGTTCGATTCGAGCCGGTTGGGGACGCCGTCGCCGTCGCTGTCGGCGAATCTTTCGCAGTGGAAAACGGTACTGTAGTTGCAGCCGTCAGGGGTGCCGTCACCGTCGCTGTCGGTGTCCTGCCAGTCGGGAGTGCCATCGGCGTCGCTGTCAAAGGTATTGTGCTCGAAGCGGTCGAGGATGCCGTCGCCGTCGCCGGTGTCTGTCTCTCCTTCGGTGGCGTCGGGGATGTTGTCGCCGTCGCTGTCACCGTCCATGTAATCTGGCGCGCCGTCACCATCGGCGTCGGCGACGTTCGATTCTTTATAATCGGGGATGTTGTCGCCTAAGAGGCTGCTGTCTGCATTGGGACAGCCTGCTGTGTAGTTCGGACACTCGGTAGCATCGTGAAGGCCGTCACCGTCGCTGTCGAGATCGTTATAGTCCGGATAGCCGTCGTTGTCGGTGTCTACCATTCCCTCGGCACTGTTGGGGATGCCGTCGCCGTCATAGTCCTCGCCGACGATGACCACCTTGGTGTCCCTGGCAGCCGAGGTGCTCACGTTGCCGCCAAAGTCGGTGCCGCCGTACTCGACGACATAGCCGTCAACACTGCCGGCATTGCCCAAATCGTCCCAATCCAAAAAAGCCGTCGAACTCAGGTAAGCATAGTTTCGAATGGTATCAGTAGGAACTGGATTCGTTGACCAGTTGCAGTAGCCCAAGCAACCAAAGGTGTCAGTATAAAACTCGGTATAAAACTTGGTTCTGGCCTCAGGCCCGGTTACCCAATACCACTCCCCATCGGCGTCAGTTTGGGGGCCTACTTCTGGTGTGTCAGTGTAAGCATCGCTGGCCCCTATCCAGGCGTCGTGATTGATGGTCACCAAGCTCTCGATAAAGTCCTGCTCGCCCTGGCTCCCAATGGTGGCGAGGTAGCCGTCAAGCCCGGCGTGTGTCAAGGCTGCTGCTGCGGTTTCAGCGGCAGTCCACGTTGAGCTTGTTGAGACATACTCGTAGTAGTGGTCCGTTCCATCGTCGTACACGGCGTTAGGACGTAAATTGCAACCCACGGTGAAGACGATCAAGCGGGTTGAAATGGCGCTCGAGGCAGTGTCAAATGTCACTGCCCGCAGTGCGGTTTGCAAGGCCGCCCAACTGGTAGCGTTCGTTATGGTCCGCCTAGAGACGGTCCCGCCCACTGTGCCGCCTCCAGTAACGGGCACTGCTAATACATCACCAGCTACGTATCCTTCGGCAATCTCTACGATTGCGTCCGGACTCGCACACGTATCACTTGCAGTGATGTACGGATCCACGATAACCGCGGTACCGACCGTCGTGTCGAAGGTGGTAGAGCCGGCGCTGGTCGTGACGGTGCCATCGCTTTGCGCCAGCGCCGCTTGCGGGCCGACGCCGATGGGGCCCATCACAAGCGCGAGGCAGAATAGTAAAGCGGTTCCTTTTCTCAACAAACGTCTCGTTCTGCTGTTCATCATTCCTCCTAAATCGTTTGATTGACAGATTACGTTTTACGAATTACGTTTCACAGATCACGCGATACGCTTCACCTCCTCTTTAACGCGAGATTCCTCGACTCCACTCCGCTGCGCTCCGTTCCGCTCGGAATGACGGGCTGATGAGTGACGAGCAAATGATGATTATGAGTAAATCGGGTGAAAGGTGCAGTAAGAGGGCAAGCCGGGGAACTTGGCCGGACAGGCGATGACGGGTTCGCCCTCGCATCCTATTGGCCGGTGGGGTTACACTCCAGTTGCATTGTACTACAGTTTGCGTAAAGTCGCAACTGGGGTGGAACCACTGAGACACTGAAGGGGCTGAAAGCACTGAAGCTGGCTCGACAAAATCTTTAACAGAATCAGCGCTTTCAGTGCTTCAGTGATTCCAAGATCAACAAAACCCACGGCCCTGCCACTCGCGAGAGCAACAGGGTCGTGGGTTTGTAAGAGATCCGCCAGCCGGATAGCAAATCCGACCTACTTTCCCCAGAACATTGAAAAGCTACGTTAGCTTGATAGGACCTTTAGCGAAATCAGCGCCTTCAGCGCCTCAGCGATTCAATGGCCCGGCGGTTCAAGCGGCCAGCGCCGCGAACAGGCGCAGATAATCCGCCAGGTGGCGCGTGGTGAGAAAATTGCGCCGCACGTGCTCCCGGGCCGCCGCGCCCATCCGCGCCGCCTCCTGTGGATGCTGCAAGAGATAGCGCATTTTCTCTGCGCACGCCTCTGCCGAATCGACCAGAAAGCCGGTCTCGCCCTCGATCACTTGCAGCGGGATGCCGCCCACGTCGCCGCCGACGACCGGCTTGCCCTTCCACAGCGCCTCCGTCACGACCAGCCCGAACCCCTCGCGGGTCGATTTCTGGACGACGACGTCACTGACGGTCTGGAACGCGCCCACCTCCAGCGCGCCCACGCCGTGAAAGTTGTGCAGGATGTGCACGTCCTCGTCCTTTCCGGCGTGGCGGATCGTCTTGTCCATATAGTACCAGCCCTCGGGGTCGTCGGAGGCCATCGAGCCGACCAACGCCAACTGCACCTCCGGCATCCGCTCCTTGACGATGCGATAGGCGTCGATCACGCCGAGCGGGTCCTTCCAGGGGTCAAAGCGGCTGACCTGGGTGACGAGCGGGCGCTCCACGTCCAGGCCAAAGCGGGCGACGATCTCGCGCGCCTCGTCCTCCGCGATCGGCGCGTTCTTGGGCGAGAGCGGGTCGATGGTCGGCGTGATGATCGCCAGGCGATCAAAGCTCACCCCCGGCCCCACGTACTGCTCCAGCGTAAAGATGCCGCCCTCGTAGGCGTTGATGTAGGGAGCGAAAAAGTCCCAATAGACCGGGTTGGGATGCGAGGTATCGATGTGGCAGCGCCAGGCCCAGTGCTTGCCGCCGCCGCGCCCGTGATAGTGGAGCATCCCCGCCGGCTGCGGGTCGTGGACGACGACAAAGTCGTACTCGCCCTCGAACTGTTTGGCGTTCATCTCGTTGTACCGTCGCCAGATTATCTTCATCTCCTCGGTGAACGGGATGTCCATCCCCTGCAGCCCGTTGTGGCAAGCCTTGGTGACGTTGAAAAACTCGTCCTCGCCCGCGATGACCTGCCACTCGGCCTCCAGCCCCACGTCGCGCATCAAAGGCGTGAGCGTGACCAACATCTCGGCCACGCCGCCGCCAAAGGCAGTCGCGTTGACGTGCACCACCCGCGCCCCCTTGAGCGGCGCGGCCAACCCTTCGATCTCGGCGATCACCTCGTCGCCGACGATAGCGCGGTAATCGTCCAATCGCTTTTCTTGTTCCAGTGTAACCCGTTGTAGCACGATGCCCTCCTACTAAAATCTGTCCCGCAAGCGTCATTTCGAGCAGCTTGCCCTGAGCTTGTCGAAGGAACCGCAGGGAGTCGAGAAATCTCACTTTGTCGGGATTGGAGACCCTTCGACTCCGCTACGCTCCGCTCAGGGTGACGGAAACGCCGTCCGCTTGCCCTAGTCTCCTATCGGATCGCCAGCTCCGTCTCCTTATCAAAGACGTGCATCGAATCCATATTGAACGCCACGCCGATGGTGCCGCCCGCCCGCGCCTCTGTGCGGGGGTCAAAGATGCCCTGGAACTGGATGTGCTCCGACGCCAGGTGAACGACGACCTCCCTGCCGAGCAACTCGGTCACGTCCACCCTGGCCTCCACCAGCGACTTGGTGATTCCCGTCGGGCAGTAATCGGCGTCGTGGGTGTCCTCGGGACGGATGCCGAAAATGACGTCCTTGCCCAGGTGCTGGCGATAGACTTGCGCCTTGTCCTCAGGAACCTCCAGTAGAAAATCCCTGCAATCCACGGCTACCTTGCCGTCTTGCTCCACGAGCTTGGCGTCGATAAAGTTCATCGCCGGGCTGCCGATGAAACCGGCGACAAAGAGGTTGTCCGGGTACTCGTAGAGGTTCTGCGGTGAATCGATCTGCTGCTTGATGCCGTCCTTCAGCACCAGGATGCGGGTGCCCATCGTCATCGCCTCGACCTGGTCGTGGGTCACGTAGATGAAGGTCGTCTCCAGCCGTTGATGGAGCTTGCTGATCTCGGCGCGGGCCTGCACGCGCAGCTTGGCGTCCAGGTTGGAGAGCGGCTCATCCATCAGAAAGACGTTCGGCTCCCGCACGATGGCGCGACCGATCGCCACGCGCTGCCGCTGGCCGCCGGAGAGCTGCCCCGGCTTGCGATCCAGCAACTTTTCGATGCCCAGGATGTCGGCGGCCTCGCGCACGCGCCGATCGATCTCGGCCTCCGTGGTCTTGCGTTGTCTGAGGCCAAAGGCCATATTCTCATAGACTTTCATGTGGGGGTAGAGCGCGTAGGATTGAAAGACCATGGCAATATCCCGGTCCTTGGGCTGGACATCGTTGACCATCCGGTCGCCAATATAGATTTTGCCCTCGGTGATCGACTCCAGACCGGCCAACAATCGAAGCGCCGTGGACTTGCCGCAGCCCGAAGGCCCCACGTACACGATGAATTCCTTGTCCTCGATATCGATGCTAAGATCACTGATCCCTACGACGTTGCCCCACCGCTTGGTTACGTGCTCATATTTTACGTTCGCCATTTGAGTGTACTCCTTTTCAATTTGATTAAGCGACTGCTCTCTACCGCAGTGCGTCGTAGCCTATCCTTTCACCGCGCCGGCCAGCATGCCACGCACAAAGAAGCGTTGCAGGGCAAAGAACACGATCATGGGCAGGGCCATCGAGATGAACGCGGCAGCCGTCAGCAGGTGCCAGCCTGCGCCTAACGAACTCACCATGTTGCCGATCTGGTACGTTAACACAGGTTTCTGCCCTCCCAGGAAAACCAGGGCCACCAGCAGGTCGTTCCAGATCCACAGGAACTGGAAGATAGCCAGGGATGCCAGGGCCGGAACCGAAAGCGGCAGCGCCAGCTTGTAAAAAACCGTCCAGTGGGACATCCCATCGAGATACGCCGACTCGAAAATCTCTTTGGGCAGCGAGCCGATAAAGTTGCGCATCAGGTAGATGGCATAGGGCAGGCCAAAGCCGGTGTGGAACAGCCAGATGCCCAGAAACGTGCCGTTCAACCCTAACTGGGCGTACACGCGCGAGATCGGGATCAGCGTCATCTGGAGCGGTACGATCTGCAAGCCGACCAGCAGCGCGAACAACATCATGCGGCCGGGAAAGTGAAGCCAGGAGAAGGCATAGCCGGCAAAAGCGGCGAAGAGGAGGGGGAGAATGACGCACGGAATAGCGACCAGCAGGCTGTTGATGAACGCCCGTCCCATGCCCCTGGAGTTCATCACGTCGCTGATGTTACAGTTCAGGTCGAGCGCTTGCTTCCCTGTGGCACAGTCTTCCACATAGTTGGTCGTGCCTCGGTAACCCATCAAGGCGTCAATATAGTTGTTCAAAGTAAAGCGCGGGCGACTGGCGGCATCCTCGACGCCCGAGACCCGGCGGAGATAGCCAAGCAGATCCGTCATCTCTTGTGTGTCAGGCAGCTCTTCCAATTGGACCTTGTCCTCTTCCACTTGCTTGCGCAGGAAAACGGTCAGCTCGATCGAGCGGCGGAATTCCCCAATCAGCTCCGGATCGAATAGATCCACGCCCTCGACAGCCTTGCCGTCCGGGCCATAATGAGGGGCCAGGTACTTTTCGTACACGTCCTGCCCCGCTGTCTCGCGGGGCGCAAAAACCGTCCACCAGCCGCTCTCGTTGATGTTTTGAAAGGGCCGCAGCGAGGTGACGAACAGGCCGATAGTCGGTATCAGCCAGACCAAGCAAAGCCCAATCAGCACAACGTGGGTTGGTAGACCAGACAGAATCATTTTGATGCGATCGGTGATCATCGTATCGCCTCCTGTACTCGGAAACGCCGGACGTTCCAGATCATGAACGGAATGGTGAGCAGGATCAGAATCACCGCGATGGCCGCTGACCGTCCACTCTGGTGACTGACGTACATTTCGCCATACATGCGATTGGCGATAACTTCGGTGCCATAGTTGCCGCCCGTCATCACATAGACGATGTCGAATATTTTGAGTACGTTGATGACCATCGTGGTGACCACGACGGCTATGGTGGGCATGATGATCGGCACCATCACTTTCCAAAACACCCGCCACTCGGTGGCGCCGTCCACGCGGGCGGCTTCGATGATCTCTGTCGGCACGCTTTTCAGGGACGCCGAGAGGATGGTCATGCAAAAGCCGGTCCACATCCAGACGCCCACCAGGATCAAGGCAAAGTTGTTGACGGCTGGCTCGCTCAGCCAGGAGATAGGCCCTCCGCCCAGCCTGGTGACGATGGCGTTGAGCAGGCCAATCTGCACCTGACCGGTGCTGTAGGCGTAGACGAATTTCCAGATGACGCCAGCGCCCACGAACGAAATGGCCATCGGCATAAAGATGATCGCTTTGGCCAGCGATTCATACTTCACCCGGTCGGCCAGGACGGCGATCAAGAGGCCCAGCCCGACTGTGCCACCGACCATCAAAAACACCCACAACAGGTTGTTTCGAAAAGCGGTTAGCATGATGGGCGCGGTCAGAGCGTACCGATAATTCTCCAGGACGCCCCAACACGGTTCTTTTTCGTACACGTTTAGCGTCTGGTCTTTGCTCCGGATCACATACTTTTTTCGGCCATCGACAATTGTCCACTCATTCCCAACTTCTTTCACCTCCACCCTGGCCTGGGGAGTGAGAGTCACGTCGTGCTCTCGAAACTGCGTGCGCAGTTCCGCAGGGACCTCTTTTCTATTCAGTTCATTGGGGTCTAGCTCGATGCTAAACAGGTGTTCTTCCACGCAGGCGGCCGCCGCAGACTGGGTGCCATCCGCGTTTTTAAAGCTCAGAAGGAACGTGTTGATCCCTGGATACACAATGAAGGCTGTCATGATCAACAAGGCTGGAGCAACGTACAGCCACGGGGCGATCTTGCCCTGCCTCATTATTTCAGGAACTTGAACATCACTCATCGAGTCACTCCTTTCAACCTTGCGAGACGGCGATCTGTCTCTAGTTGATTGAGATGGGGGCGATTCCTCTTGAGGAATCGCCCCCATTTGCACGTACCTGTTATTCGGTTGCTGCCGCTTGCACCTTGGCTGCCTCGGCCAGGGCTTGGTCCAACGGGACGGCGTCGTTGACATAGTCCACGATCGCCGTCCACTCGGCGCTGCCAAAGCCGCCGGGGATGGTGTCGCCGATGTCGGGC
>DAOTUB010000135.1:0-26915 GCA_034437455.1 Anaerolineae bacterium
TGTGCTACCATATTCCTGTCAGGGTGCCCGTTGCCTTGGCCACGCCTCGGGCTTCGGTGAAAGCGTCGAGGCTTTTCCATATGAAGTATACACCAACAGGCGAGAGAGGCAAACTGTTTTTCGGCGAGCAACCTTTTCCCCTGCCTCGGCAACAGGCTCAAATCAAAAGAGTAAACCGCTGGCGGTCGGCGATGATTGGCGTCCAGCGTACCGATATAACCCAACATCGTCTTCGTGTTGGCGTACTTCAGGTTCCGCTTAACATACAATGCCAACCCATCGTGCGTCATCAAACCAAAAGCTACATGAGATTTCGAGGTCAACGGATTGGCCGTACAATTAGGGCAAGCGGCCTGGGCGGTTGGTTTGAAACAACCTATCCACCCACTCCTCTAACGCCTCCCAAAGCTCGCGACCCACCTCGTAAGACGTGGAAGGCCTAGCGACCCAGTTGATCTAGAGTACTTGTATCTCATCGCTCCTCTGAAGAAGCGACCATCTCCAAATCCAATCCCTGCCGGCTGACACGAAACTTCTCTGAACGACGTACTTCGGGAAGAAAGGACAACAGATCAAACGGGAAAAGATAGGCCAACTGCCCGAGTTCCGCGAGCGGCACCTGGTCTGTCTCGCCGGACGTTAACGCACAATCTAACAGCCACAACGCCAAGTCCTGATTTTCAGTCTGCCTGGCAGGGGGAAAGGCATAGCTTCCCCGCTCGTCCGCGTCCCCTAGCACGTCCCATTCGACCAGGGTGCGCAAGAGTCGCTGGATAGCCCGAACCAAGGTCGTGCGCTCTCCCCAGCCCTCAACCATCCGTCTTTGGACCTGGGCCTGGCTTAACTGACCCTGCAGGCGGCCTAACTGCCCCACTGTGGCGGCCACGTCACGGAAGAAGGGATAAGCTAACAGGGACATCCCCCAATGGACCCACAAGCGCTCCCGGGAATTCACATGGGCCACGAATCGGAGGGCCTGGCCACGGAATGGCTCCGACGTCTCCGGCACGGTAACCCAGATGCGCTTCAACACGGTGATCGTCTTTCGCCGGGCCTCAACCCCCTGAACCTCCTCGGCCAACCGCCGGTCTAGCTTTTCCGCAATGGCATCCGGCGCCAATCCATCCCGGCACAAGCCGGCGGTGGCGTCCATCCAACCCAGTTGAAGTTTACGATCAAAACCGATCATACGGCTCATACCGTTGCATCCCGTGAAATACGTACAAATGGCACGATGACCTCCTCCAAAGCAATACCGCCGTGACAGATCGCGTGATCGCCGACGTTTAAGAAGGCGTCGAGTTGCATCGCGAGCAAAACCGATATCCCTTCGGGCAGACCGACGTTGGTCCACTCGACTGTTTCCGGCAACTGCTGCTGCGCCAGCGCTAGAAACGCCGGATCGGTGTAGATCCGGGCGCGTTCTCCCCGGGTCTCGACCAAGACACCCTCCTTCGGGCGGCCAATGCCGTGCGCCCAGACGTTGCCATGGTCCGACGTGAGATAGACGTCGAACGACGCCTTGAGCAAGCACTGTACCAGTTTGGTCAGATAGCGGTAACGGGTCATCCACAATTTGACCTGTTGGTGCATACCAGCCGTCCCTAATTGCATCCCGTGCATGACGTTGTCGATCGTGTTCACCACCAACCCGGCGACCCTGACCTGGGGATTGTCGAGCATCTCCAGCACGTCTGTCTCCAGTGTAGATGCTTCAGATGAAGCAACGTCACGGTTGAGATCCAGATCCTTCACGCCCAGATTGCGGGCATAGCCTACGTTGTCTGACTTCAGCCCCTGCTCGCGCCAGAAGCGCCGCCAATGCTTCTGTTCCCGGACGGTCGTCTGCCACGAGTCGGGGAAGAATTTGGGCAACGTACCGGCAAACGTCGCCTGGCGCGATATGGGCGTCAGGGTCGGCGCCCAGGCAAAGACGGTGCGCTCGTCCCAGGACCACGGGATCCCCTCCGCTATCCAGGCATCCCGGATGACGAGCCATTGGTCGAGAGCCAGCCCGTCTACGACGAGCAGCGCCACCCGCGACCGCGGGCGCTGGGAAGCACGCGCCGCCAGGTAGCCTGAGACGTGGTGGACCATCACCGGGTGAGGTAGAAACGGCAGGCTGTGAAGCGTGTGATAACGCGCGATCATCCAGTCGGCAAAACGGCTCTCGATTTCCCGATGGAGTGCCCGATACTGCTCGCTTTTCTCCACCTCCAGGTCGGTCGCCAGGCGGTAGCGCAAGACGAGCAGTTCAGCCCATCGTTTGGCCGTCTCCATCCAATCTTTATACGTGCCATCGGCGGATGGTAGCGTTTGTCTCAGCAGGTCCAACAATCCACAGAAGCGCCGACGTTCGAAGGCCGTCTCGTCGATGATCACGCCAACTTGCGCCCACCCCTCGACCTGCCAGCCCTGGGGGAGCCTGACCGGCCTCAACTCCCTTTCCAGGAACAGAGTACCCACATAGGCGCGGACGTCAGGATCATCGAAAGGCAAGTTGACGCCCGTCTCGTACGTCGGCCCCACGTCCCGAACAGCGACGTCGGGCGGTTGCCGGGCCGCCAGGTAGCCGATCCAGGCCTCCTGTAGGAAGGCCAGGAAGTCGGACTCACTTTCTAACAACGATTCTAGCGGCCAGCGCTCGAAAGCCGCGTTACGACGAAGAGCAGCCAGCAACACGCCATCTAGGCGGGGAGGCACCCGTTCTCCCCGCACGTGTCGCGAAAGCAATAGTTTGAGCAGGTCGGCCGGCGTCTTGACCAGTTCGGGCACAATGCCAAAGGCGTGCCGCAGGACGAACAGCGCGCTGGCCTGATCTCCCATCTCTGCCCCATAGTATTGCTGATATGCCGCGTAGAGCGATGGCAGGTGAGCGAGATCGAGGTCCTTGACAATCGGATAGCTCAACTTGGGGAATAGCTCGGGTAGGCCGAAAGCCAATAGTCGGCCGCTCTGAAGTAAGTCGTACGGCAACGCTCGCAGATCGGCTTCCGATGAACGCAAGATCACCACCAGGTCGGTATCCTGTCCCTCGTCCCAATGTTGGCGATAGTCAGATTCGTAGGCGTAGCGAAAGGCGATAGGATCATCGAAAGGTAACAGATCGAAACCGTTCCGCCGTATGGCAAACAGAAGGTTCTCTTCCAACAATAACCCATCAGGGTCGGCCACCAGGGTCAACCGGTGGACCGACTCTTGAAAGTGCTTCAGGATGTAGTTGCGCCAGTCCGTCATCCAGCGTCCTTTTGGATTCCAGATCATTCAGATTAAGCTTAACCAAGTAGGATTCTCACACGGCGAGTAAGGATTTGCCATCAATGTCCCTTTTTGGCTCTGGCTTTCCCGGTTAGGAACATACCTCAATTTCAGTCTGCTGTCAACTTGCCTTTCGTTCCTCCCGGGAGATTCTCCGAGGCCAACACGATCAGGTGATTGCACGCCCGCGAGCATCCAACGTAGAGTATAGACGCCAAGTCCCAGACCTCCGGGTCGATCTCCGCAAGAATGACGATGGGACTCTCTAATCCCTTGAACGAATGCACGGTAGAGCAAAAAATCTCACCGCTACCGGCAGCCCATTGATCGGTGATGTGGAAATTCCCTACCGGCCCCAATTGCCATAGCCAGCTCCGTTCCTGGCTCTTGGGCGTGAGAATTACAACGTCCTCGGAAAACACGTCTTCTTCGACGATGAGTGAATGCAAAACGCGACGTAGTTCACGTTTAAAGCTTGCTTGATCGACGTATTCGTGCAATTCGACCGCACGGCCTTCTGGCCCTTGACTCTTCGGCATCTGATCTGACCGGTAGAAAGCCATCACCGTCTCGTGGATGGATCGCGTGTTACGACAGTTACGGGTGAGCGAAAACGGCGCAAGTTCAAGCGGCGCATTCGCCATAGCGTGATAGATGTTCTGATTGTCATCGAAGAAAACGTAAAAGATGCCCGTGTCTGGCTGACGTAGAAGACACTGGAGTGGAAGCCACCAGTTATCTTGAAAATCCTGGCCTTCATCCACGATCACCGCGTCGAAGGGTGGCCCCAGGGTTTCCACCGCTTCCACCAATTGCTCAGGCAGAATATCCTTGAAATATTCGGATGTGTAGGGACCCGAGGAGAGACCCGCCTCCTGAACGAACTCATCGGCAAAGCGATGAAAGTTCACGATGTGAAGATTGGGAGGTCTCTCTTCAGCCGCCAAAAATTGGGCCAGGGCCTTGTTGAAGCAGGTCAGCAAGACGTCGAACGATTGCTCGGCCAGGCGCTTAGCTTTCTCGTATGCCAGAGTCGTCTTGCCGGATCCAGCACAGCCACTGATCGCTACCCGGCGGTGACGCACCAGGAAATCCAGCATGACAAATTGTTCCTCTGTCAGCCGCATCAGTATTTGCTCTTCCTTTGCGATCTCTGTCGAAAGTAGGGGCTGCAGATCCCACGAAGGACTCAGCAGATGCTCCAACTCTTCAATCCCGATGCTGCCCAGAGGACTATCGTCAGGACGACGTCCCCGCAGGTAGCGTAGCGCGCGCTCAACCCAGTCCAAAAGAGAGGGCATATCCGTTGCATCAAGGATCAACTCGCGAGGCGCGTCGAGACGCAAGTCCTGCTTAACAGCCACATCGGGGAAGGCCACTGCGTATCCAACGGTGATCCAGCGATTGCGCCAATAGGGTAGCTCCTTCAACTTCTCCAACAAGCTATATTTGGCCGCTCGTCCTTGCTTAAAAGGGTCTTTGATCGGATGTGTGTTGCTGAACCACTGGCCCAGTTGACCATCGTATTGGATGCGCCCACCCTTAACCTCGATGATGAGAATGCCGAAATCGGGATGGGCGACGACGAAATCGGCCTCTCCGTCCTCCACACCACTTCTCGGATTTCGCACCTGCCAGGCGACCGAGTGGAAGACAGTGAAGTTTTTCGGCAACTGCTCCTCCAACGCCGCGTAAAGCGTCCGCTCGGCATAGCTCTCTGTGTCTGGCCGAATCGGTTGAGGCTGTATTCGAGCCATATTATCCTCCGCTTACTTTCAGGATACCGGCTTCCTTCAATAGATTGTGCAAGAAATCACGTGCCAGGCCACGCTTCAACCGATCGTGGAAAGGTTGGTTTCGATAGTTGCGCAAGCACTCGTAACAACTGGTCTCCTCACCACATTCACATTGATTGACCCGCTCCCAAGCGACGAGGAAGACATCTTCCATCTCGTCGGTGATGCGACGCACATGTCCAGCCCCGCCTGGTACGTTATCGAATAATACCAGATTTGGCGGGAGGTCGATGTTATGCCGGTATAACGTTCCATCCAAGTCCTGGCGCCGGATGCCCAAGGTTTCACTCGCCCCTTCCAAGAGTGCATAGAGCACCGATAGCAATATCTCATAACTGGCTCGTGACGCCAACAATCCCTCGAAGCGCAACTCCAGGACGTCGGTCAGGAACTCGTGTCCCAGATGGTAGTTGGAGAGTCGTCCTTTACATTCCTTTCCAGTGCGGGGATTGTGATGTTTGGTTTTGGCACGGCGTCGACGCCCAGTGGGTTGATCAGGTGCAGGCTCGGCGAAACCACAGGTCTCACACACACGGAATCCCCGCCCGAAGCGCCCCGAATTAACCACAGCCAATTTCCCATAACGAGAGTATCGCTGCCAGACCTGTGATAGCGCGCTAGAAAGTTCCGACGTTGCCTCAAACGGTGGCTCGCCTGTATTTTCCTGCCCTTCCTGTTGCGGCAGCGCGTACTCGGCAAAATAGACGCGCGAGGAGTAGAAGCGCTCCGGTCTCGCCTCGCCGGAAGACCGTGGTGGATCGGCTACGATGAATCCGAATTCAGGGATAATGAACTGACCATATCGCTTTGGCCAGCCGAAGAGATTTCCACCGCAGGCTTTGCAAGGTCCATCTATACGACTCACAGAGCGATGAAAGTGTCCACACTCAGGACAGACCGCATAGAAGTAAGTAGGCCAGCCCCGGTCCAGGCGCTTATTCAGTCCGCCGCTAACCCAGATGTGTTTGGCCGCCACGACCTCTCCCCCAGGCGCATATTCTGCAATGGCGATGCGCAAATCCCGCTGCAATTCAATGCGTCGGGCAACCGGTACTGGGAGGTGGTTCGTCTTCAGCTCGACCACATCGGTAGGAAACCCATACTTGGGCAACACGTTGCGCGATCCCAAAAACCCCAGCAGATGACGACCGCGCACCGTTTTAATCACGCGGTGGAAATGCTCTCCCTGACGGTAGTTGCGTTCTTTCACCGCTTCCTGCTCCAACTGATGCAAGAGTTTCAAGTCGTCTGCCACTTCATGAACGGCCCGCTCCAGGATACCGTCGCCTTCTTCATTCCACAGTTTGGCTATCCACCCCCAACTGGAGATTTCGAGCTCGTCTTGCAGCGTATCGGGCACAATGTGTGTCAGCGCTTGCTGAAGCCTATCCGGGCGGGCCTCGACGTACTCACCCAGCAGAATAGGCCCCGTCACCTCATTGTCCTCCGGTGCGAAGAAATCACCCACGTTGCGAAAATTCCGACCTCGCTCATCCCGCGCCCACCGGAAGAAGGAAGCGAATAACACGGAGTGGACGTGCCGTCTCACGATCTTTTCGTTCGTCACCACCACGACGGGTGGACGGATCCGACCAGCGACGATGCGGGCTGGTCGGGCATAGTGCGTCAGGTCGTGTGATCTTCGCTGGGCATACGTCAAGGCGAAAGCGGCTGAGTCGATCCGGCGTCCGGCTCGTCCGGCACGCTGGACGTAGTTCGCCGTCGTGGGGGGCACGTTTCTCATCAATACGGTCTGCAACTCGCCCACGTCCACGCCTAACTCGAACGTGGTGGAGCAACTGAGGGCGTTGAGTTCACCTCGCACGAACTTCTCTTGCACCTCGGCGGCCGCGGCACTGTTCCACTGAGCAGTGTGCTCCTCAGCACTTAACGGAATGGGCCGAAGCGATTGATAGAGGTAACGGTAGTGGTTCTCCACCCAGGCTGGCGCGGTTTCATCGACCGGCTCCAACGTGCCATCGCAGCGGTAGGAAGGGCAAATACCCCGTAGGCTGATGTGCGAGATACGGCGGCAACGAGTACAACGATAGATCACTTCGCCGATCTCTTCAGGCGCAACCATTTCCCAGAATTCGTGGCTGATGCGATGGACCACACCCACCCGACTCTGGTTCTCGCTCGGCAGATGGTCGGCCCAGATCGTGGGGGCCTTCGTTAAATGACGCCAGATACCTCTCAGCACCTCGGTGGCGGCTCTTTTTCGCTCTTCCTCGGATAAATCTGCGCTTCGCTCCAGCAAGCGGAGCAGGATGTCCAGCCGGCGGTTGCTCCCTCGGGTCGGGACCCAGCTGAAGATACCCTTCTTAGAATCGGCCTTATCCTCGCGCATAAACATCTCTCGGTTGCGGGGAGCAAACGCTTCGTCGCGGGCATCGACGTTCATCGGGAACGTCACCGCACCCTGGTGGCGCAAGGTGTCCAGGAGTAGCGCTAACAAGCGCCATACCTCGTCGGGCGTCAGGTTCCAAGGCGCTTCGAGGAGCAACCGGGGCGGACGCCATCCTGCCGGTTGAACCAGACGAAATCGCAGTAACCCCAGGCCTTCCAGGCTGATGCGGTGATCCCAGGCAATCAATTCTTGCATCAGCCAGGTTGCCATTAACCGCTGTCGCTCGTCATAGCTCTGGCGTTGGCTGAAGAGACCTGCTTTCTCGGCCTCCTGTCGGAGTCGCCCGATCAGGTCTTGCAGGCGTAGCCGCCCCTCCCGGCCGACCGGATCCTCCATCAAAGCCTTCAGGATCAAGCGCCTTCGTAGGACTTGCCGGTAGGTGCGTTCCAGGTAGGGGGCAAAGAAGGCGGCATCCTGCCGACTATCGGAGAAGGCCAATAGTTTACGCCCCTCTCCCGGGAGCCCCTCCACCTCCGGGTCTGTCGAAGGCGGTAAGGTCTGATACAGCGCTGTTGCCAGCACACTGACCGGGGCATCCTGACCGGTAAGAAACCGATAAATGATACCCGTATTGCTGCGCGACCCACAAGAGATGCAGCGCCGTAGCTCAGTTTTGCCTTGTAAATCCACCCACTGGAGAACGATCTTTGGGGCATCGGGTTCACAATCACACCCGGGGTCGGTCCCGTGACCAGGCGCTATCGCGCCGCACCCCAGGCAGAGTGTGTAGGGTTCACAGGCCTCTTCGGCGATCTGATCCAGGTCCTCGCCGGCAGCCACAGCCTCATCTTCGTCCATGCCAACGGCTTGATCGGCCAGCAGAAAATAAGCCCGCTCACCCCACGGTCCCTCCGGCTGTCCCGTCAAGTGGCGCAGGTATTGCAGTCGGTTATTCTCCCGAGAGCGTGTCAAACGGCCTAGCACGTAGGCCGCGCCACAGCGGACACAGGTAGCCAGCTCGACCACCTGACGAGCGCAGTGCGGACATACCTCCTGGCGCGTCAGAAATAGACTGGGGGCATCTTCGGGCGCTTCGGCGTGGGCAGCGTTATGAAGGCAGGCGAAGGCCCCCTCCAATGCGCGGGCAAAGACGTGGTAACGTGCCGGCAGGAGAGAGAGGCTCGAAGCGTTCGGCCTGGCCCGCACAGCCAGATCGACCAGGCTGATCAGTGGTTCCTCCTGCGATACCTCCACCTGAACGGGGAAAATATCAGCTGCGAGATCATCCAGGAAATGGGGCGCCTTGGCTAGACGATCCTGAAGCATGCGAAGCCGGTGGTCGCCACGCAGGATCAGGTAGAGGAACCGACTGACGGCCTCTTGTCCTATCTCCGGTAAGCTTCTCTCCCGGGCATCATCGACGACAGTCTCCGGCACGCCATTCCCAACGGCGGCCCGCGCTAGCCTATAGATCGTTTCTTGTGTTACGGCCTGTTCCGACAGGATCTTTTGTAGGGCGGTGTAAAGATCAGGTAAGCCCTCGCCCCACGGTTCCCCCAGGGCCGCCATTGGCTGCCGCGTCGCCTCCACCACGTCCTGTCTGCCGGGGTCATCATCTTTCCACTCGAAGCGCTCCCCGAATAGTTGAGAACCAAAGGCGGTCACGGCGGGGAAGTCCTCGCGCCCTCGCCCTAACGTGGCACTGGTCGCAATGCAGTGCAGGCGCCCTGGCTCACTGTCAACGATACGGTCTTTCAAGCGACGGAGCAACATAGCGATCTCAATGCCCGAGGCACCGTCGTAGACGTGGGCCTCATCCAGCACGATGAAACGCCAATGGCGCCCATTCTCACCGTCAAAGAACGCGCAATCCTTCGGACGGAGGAGAAGGTATTCCAACATCGCGTAATTGGTGAGCAGGATGTGGGGCGGTGCATCTCGCATTTGCACCCGGCTGATGAGCTCGTTATCTACGCGGGGCTCGTGGGGAAATTGATCCCGAAAGGCGCTTTCTGCGTCATCGTCTTCCTCTCGCGTCTCGCCAGTGTAACGTCCGAACGCGATGTCTGGGAAATGTCCCAACACCCGTCGCAAGCGCTTGAGTTGGTCATTGGCAAGCGCGTTCATCGGATAGAGAAGCATCGCTCGCACGCCGGGTTCACCCAGCGCGCCCACTTCCCGCTCCCGTAACAAGTGATCCAGGATGGGGATGAGAAAGGTCTCCGTTTTACCGCTGCCGGTGCCTGTGGCGACCACGATGTTTCTTCCCCAGCGGACTGCCTTTTCGACGCCCTGCTCCTGATGGAGATAAAGCGGCCTATCCAACGGAAGAGCGTCTGAGCAAAGCTCACGAAAATCCGGATGGAGTACGCCATCTTCAATCAATTGGGCAATGCTGCGCCCACTTTCGAGGGGCGGAGAACCCTCCAGCAATGGCCCCTTGACCAACAGATTTGGTGTTTCCAACGCCCGCCAGAGTTGGTCCCGCAGGTCTGGCTCTTGGAAAGGGTAGATGGTCTTCAGATAGCGTAGATAGCTGTCGCGAATCAAGCGGGTGGTCTGCAAAGGGTGAAGACTCTCAGGCATGGACTCTTTTCCTCTCTGATAGAAAAACAGCGCGTATGGAAACGCGCCCTACTTCAGTGATTCCGGCAGACCAAGCCCTTGCCTCAAGGGTGGCCTGGCACTGTACCTCAGACGCCGCAACGATCTTCTGGTTATCTTTTCTTCCTTGTAAGATGGGCTGATACCATCATGAGCCACTCGATCGTGGCGTCCCACGATCAGATGGCAATCCCGAGCAGAAAAGCCTTTGCATTTACCGCACGTGTGGATGACGTCGGCCTCGGTAAACGTGATCAACTCCCTTTTCAAGTCGACCAAGATCGGTTCCGCATCTATAGCGGGACGAAGGATCACGTGGAGGCGATATTCAGTCTGACCGGAGAGAAACTGCTGCACTGTATTGCCACGCTGGTCCTCGATGCTGACGATCCGTCCCCAACCTGCATCGTTGTATATCCAGGTGCCTGGCTGCACGATCGGCGTCTTGTCGCCCAACTCCGGGGCCAGCGCTTTGAGCAGGCGCGTCGCTGCCGGATCCCCAAGCCGTTCCTTCAACACCTGGGCGCTGAATTCAGCGTTGAGCACCAAGATAGCCACTGCATCGGCGTCGGAAAGCTCGGCGTCCTCCACCCAACGGACGATGGTCTCCGGCCCCGTCCGGTTCTCGCGACGGATTAGCTGCTGCACGGCGTGCAGACGAACGGTCTCGTCCTCGATCGCCAACAAGCACTGGCAGGTTGCCACGGGTAACATGCCTGACCGGGGCAAGTTGGCCAGGTAGGCCCTGAAATGATCCGCCGAGATATCGCCGGCCTCGCGCATCGCCATCAACCGCTCAATTCGATGCGCGGCGAATAGCTTCAATTGAAGCGACCGAATCAGCGCATCATCACCAGCATCGCGTGCCAGGTCAAGCAGGGATAGTTGCTGGGGAATGGCGCCATCATCGAGATGCTGATAGCACCACTGGCGATCCGGCGCGGCTTTCTCCACCGCCCCGATATTCTGGCAGATGGCCACTCGCTCCAGAACCATCTCAAAACTCTGTCCTTGCCCCTGGATCCGATGGTTGAGGATCCCCAATTGCCTGTCGGCAGCGATCATCTCGACGTCGACCGTGCTCGATTCGTCAGGGGACGGTCGTTGGCGTTCCACGTCCACCGACGTCCACGGATCGACCACGAGAAACTCCAGTCGATATTTTCCTGACTTCAGCTTGCTCGGCGGCGCCGGGAACGACAGCGTCCCCTCCGCCTCGTCGGGGATGGGTTGCTCAAAGACAGGATCCCACGGTCGCCATAGAGGCCAGAAGCGAATACGCCTGTTTTTGAGAGGAACGGGCTCGCGCCACGCCAGGTCGATGATCACCCGGTGATCGACGACGCGGAACGAGAGATCGACGTCCTCTACGAATAACGTCTTGGTCAAGCTGAGAACGGGTAGACGGAAAGGCCGATCTCGCCCAGGCAATCCCCAAACCGTCAACTCAAGCCGCAGGACAGGAGAACGACTGGCCCGAATCGTGTCGAGGAAGGCGCTCAAGTCAAAGCGCTCGACGAGCCGGCGTTCGACCAGCGTCTTTCGGTTCGTCGCTTGTAGCTCGTTCCCCTCGACGTCCAGGAGCCGTAGCCCTACCTGGACGTCGTCCGCCTTTTCCAGCCCACGCAAAGGAAGCTTGATCAAAAGGAAAGGGGATTGCAGTTGTTCCAATGCCTCGATGGGCCGTTTGACGATCGTCCCGGCCCACGCCCCGCGGCGGGTTGCCTGCTCCTCGTCAACCAACGCCCAACGGAGGCGGCGAATCGGCACGCGAATCGGCACACGCACGGTCTCGCCCGATGGATGGGGATGGACGACTGTCAACTCCACGTCGGTCACGTCTGCCCCTATCTCAACCTCGTGCTGCCAGGTCGCATCTCCGCGCTCGGTCACCCGCACCTGGCACTCGACATCCTCACCCTGGCACGCGATACGATCCCCCGGCAACGTCTCCGCCAGAAGCACCACCGGGAGGGAACCATCCTGGGCCGTCGGGAGATGGAGTGCCTCGTGACCACAGAGGTCGAAATGGGGAATAATGCGCAGCGTGAACGCGGCGTCGCGCCCCAAAGGGCCGCGCAATCGAACGGAGAAGTTCCCATAAGGTGCCTCTCCCAACAGCGACGGCAAGCTCAATGGCAACTCGACGTACCGGTCGGTGATGGTCAACTCCGGTTTAAATTCCGCCAACGGCATGGCGACGTTCACCTCCGGGATGGCCGACCATCGGTTGCGCACGTGAAGCCGCCAGAGAGCTAAAGCCTCGTCCACGTTCTGCCGGCCGGTGAGGGGTACCCGGATGCGCGGCGGTGCGCCCACATAGACCGGTGTATGGCCATCGCTGCCCTGTGCCAAGAGCGTCCGCCCGCCTACCAAGGTCGGCCGCTGCACCGCCTCGTCGGGCCGTATTGGCACCTCGAGGGTTTCTCCAGCTTCATCTGACAGGATCAGCCGAGTGGCGCGGGTGAGATCCCAGATTTCGCCGCGAAATGCCGACCAGCCCCAGGGCAGACGGGGAAGCTCCTCGACCAATCGACCGTCGCCCTCGATTTGAAGCGCAAAATCGGCGGGATAGAGAAGGCCCAGCGGGCTTGCCGGGAGAGAGCGCGTCCAGGAGAGGAGCCTGCCCCGTTCTGGATCAAAAACGAGCAGCGGATGTTCTTCGTCGATGCCCCGGTAGCGCCAGGTACGTTTTGATTCGCCATTGACCAAGAGAGAAGCCGCGATGTTCTCCGCCGGTCGGGGCAGAGGTAGCGTCTCGGCCTCGGTTTTCCGGTCGAAACCCCTGCGTCGCACGTGAACGGGCACCGGATCCATCGCTTCGTCAGCCGTCACCTGCCATTCGATGTCCGCGTAGATTTCGGTGGCTGGCACTTGCTGAGGCGGTAGATCAATCAGCACACCCTCGCCCCAGGGATCGACCAAAACCTGGGGTTTGCGCAGCCGCCACCGATCGCTCGTATCCTGCACCACTTGCTCGGCGCCTTGTTCTTCGATCCACTTACCGTAGGCGGCCACCACACGCTGGGGCAGGCCCACCGTCTGAGCATCAGGCATAGAACCGGTATCCAGGTAAGTCCAGACCATCTCGCGGCAACGTTCTACGAAGTCCTCGGCCACCCGCCCGCCATAGATCAGAAAGCGCGTCACGGGTTTGTCCGTGAACTCCACGATGCCGGGTCGCCACCGCCATTCGTCGATCAGTTCAGCGGCTGACATATCGGCGTATGCGGCCCGAATGACCGAGGGTTGAAGCATATGGTTGAAGAAATCGGGCAAGCAGTAATTGGGGATGCCGCCGTGGGCCAGGATGAGGCTGACGTATCGGTGCGCCTCGGCTCGCATATCGTAGAAAAGGGGAAGCGCCAATGCTTCCACGATCTTCTCGAAGGCTCGACCGACCTCTGATACGCGGGGGCGTTTGAAACCCGTCATCTCAATCACGTCGGTCCAGTAATCGCCGCCTTCATACCCATAGACCCCCTGGGCGACCAGGTAGACGGACAGGGCGCATGGGTATTCAGACCGCAGCGTCCGCACCCCGCGCCCGTGGCCCAACGACCGCACGCGCTGGCCGATGACCTGGCCCAATTGGACTCGCTCTTGATCGGTGAGGGCGATCTCGCCGAGTAGCTCGACCTGGCTGACCCGCGAGCGTAGGTATAGCTCCCACTCGTCTAACGTCTCGGGGGCTCTGTCGGGCGCTTTAACGTTCTCCAGATCGATGACCAATTCCTTCTTCGTTTGGACAGGTTTCGATGTGGTGGACGGCGCTTTGGGTTTCGGAGAATATGTGGGCCGGGGTCCAGGTTCTGAAACTGATTTTTCCTGTGTGGACCGGGCTACCTCGGCATCAGGCGAAGACTGGCGACGACCCTCGCGCGTCATATATGTGCCCTCTACACACTCGATCTGGGGGTGAGTACGCAGGCAGGCCTCGACAAATGCCTGATCGTAATCGGCGCTATGCTGCCGGTGAAAAACGGTGTCTCTGAAGTGATCCCACATCTGGGCGCGGGAAACCGGTCTGTCAATATCGTGTAAAACGTCGAGCAACCTTTGCCTCACCTGCGGCACGAGTTCCAGGGGGGCGCTTTCGAGTCCCCAGAGGCCATCCCTCGTCACCGCCTGGAACTCATCCCACACGACGAGCAAGAGCCGGGTGGCCCAGCCCACGTCGACCGCCTCCACGTCTACGAGATCGACAATGCGTTCCTCGACCTCCGCCTCGGTCATCAACCCACCGGCGTCGGTGAATGCCTGGATGAGACACCGGATCAGAGGATCCAGTGTCTCCCGGATGTGGGGCCAAGAAAGCCTGCGCAACGCCCGGCTTTCGATCTGCCGGATGCGCTCGCGTGTCACCCCCATCCGCTCGCCGATCTCTGTCAGGGTCATCTGCGGACCGTCACAACCCATCCGACACTGAATGATCTCCCGATCCCGCGCTCTCAGGATTTCAAGCCACGACTCCATCAGGTCGTCCAGCGCGGTCTCGGCGAGGATGATACGATAAATGGGACTGATACGCTCTCCAGATATCTCAGCGGCCCAGGTAAACTCATCTTGTTCAATTAACCAAGTCAAGTAACGATTCAATCGCTCTCCAACAGGAAAGTCCTGACCGAGAGAATCTATCTGTTTTTGAATGAGATCTCCAAGCGACTCGATACCGAGAAGATGTAGCCGGTCACACCAGGAAGTAGACAATGCTAATCGACTAACAGAAATATCATCCAAAGGTATTTTCGTCGCGCAGGCTAATAACGCTGGTGCGACTAAGGGAGGGGGTAGCTCCAACTCAGATTCGGATTCAGCCTGCTTAGGCAGTTCTAATGGAGGAGGGGTGGGATTTTCGGCCAGATATACTTCCAGCTTTTCCTCTATCTCGGTCAGAGATTTCTGACCGAGATTTCTCACTTCTAGAATCTGTTCCGATGACATCTGAGCCAATTGGTTGACACTTCTGATGCCACTCCTCATTAACGCATTGTGTGCCCGAGTGGATAGGCCTAAAGTCCCAAGAGGGATACTGACAAACGACTGTTCTTTTAATTGCGAATGATCAAATGACGAAATTTGAGCAAAGTAGCTCTCTAGAACCGACTTGATCTCAGTCAGTGAATTCTCATTGAGATAAGGTATATCAAGAATGTGTTCAGGTGACATCCGTGTAAGTTGTTCAACGGTGGTAACTCCAACTAATTTGAGTCTGGCACACACATCATTGGATAACTGCAATATGTCAATGGTCATCTCATCAGTTGGGCCTTGACTCTTGAACATACTGCCATGACATGCGGAGGAATCCAGGAAGTTGATTGACGGCTCATCGGTCACGTAGATCGGTTGGGGTTCAGTTTCTTCTTCTCGTGCTTTGAGTTCTTGAAGTGCGGGGTGTTCGTCGAGGTAGTTGGTTAACTTCTCTTTGATCTCGCCCAGGGTTTTGGAGCCTAGATTGCGAACGTCTAACAGTTCTTCATCGGTGAGAGAGAGTGCCTGCTCTATGGTGTCGATACCGTCCCGCCGCAGGGCATTGTAGGCGCGCGTGCTGAGATGAAGGGCTTTCAACGGTGTTACCTGATCGGGAGCGGAGGACGCATTAACCGATTGAGCCATTCTATCACTCACTTTTCCATCATCAATACGTTTTCATCAGTCTTCCAAAGGCACCGAAATGGCAGAAAGAACGCCCTACTGGTTGATTTTTACCAACAGTTCTTTTGGAGTCATTACGGGGAGTAAAGCCACTTCAAAATCTGCCTTGTTCCGGGTGACGAGCGCGTCAAGTCCGAGAAAATCGGCGCACGCGATCTGTATATTGTCTTCGAAGTCGGTTCCCGGTAACCTTGCAGCTTGCTTGAGGATCTGAAGACCCACCGGGCAGACGTCGAAGGCCTCCAGGCAGATTTGTATCGCCCCACGAGCGGTCTCCAACGTCGTCAGTCGGCGGGCGATGTAGAAGATATCGGGGATGGTACAAGCCGTAACGTAGCCAACGATGCGCCCTTCATCGCTGGCCTGCCAGACGGCGCTTGATAGTTCGACCCACGGATCTCGCTTCAGTAATACGTCGAGTAGGATGTTGGTATCCAGCAAGACGCGCATCAGGCGTACTTCTCCATCCGGCGCTCCTGCAGCCAGCGTTGAACCTCCTCATCCGAGGGAGCGGGATGATCAGTCTTCAGCAGTCCCAGGGCCATATCTAGCGTCTTCCGTTTGGAGCGCGCAGGAACCGCCTCTGTCACCAGGGTATCGATCACGTCTTGCACCAGGGCGAAACGCCTTTCGAGCGGCCACCCGTGAATGGTTTGGAGCACCTGTTGGTAGCTGTTTATTTCTTGAAAGCTCATGCCTCACACTCCTAACCTGGACGAGCCAGAACCAAAAAGGATCACCGACGGCAGATTCTTGCTCATCGTGCAAGAATCCTATCGGTTAGGCCCTAACTTGGACCGACCTACAGACACTCACCGCACCTGCCCTTGCCCTTTATCACTCTCAATATACCATTTTCCTTTACGCTCGTCAATTCTTACGACAACTGCCCCTGCTCCGGCTCTGACTCGGCCCGCATCAGGGCATTATCGTAGTACATCAGCAGGGCCGAATCCTCCTGCAGCACCGACGTGGGCAGTCGCTCCGCCACCTGGACGATCAAGCGATAGTCGCGCGCGTGCCAGGCGTGCTTGAACCCGGCGCGCACCGCCTCGGTTCGGAAGACCTTCAGCCGCCCCTGGCCCGTGGCGTATGCCTGGAACTCGCGCAGCAGCGCCCGCTCCCGCAACTTCTCCAGGTCCTCCTGGCGGCCCGGGTCCGGCGCGTACCAGCGATCGGTCTCCGCGTCCTGGAGGAAGTTCTGCTCCAGCATCTCGCTCAACTCCGGCAGGTCCTCGTGGCGCGCCTGGTGGAGTTCGCGTAAGAACTTGGGCTGCAAGTCCTGGTAGGTCTGGGGACCGGAACCGGTCTCGGGGCCCAGCGCCTGGCGCAGCCACTGGATGGCCGACTTCTCGTCGGTGACGAAGAGGGCCAGCTGTTCCACGCGGCTGGCCTGCATCCGCCGCCGGTCGTACTCGGCGACCTGGGTGGGCAGGAAGTACATCCCGTCCCGCTCGGGGAAGCGCTGCTTGAGCCCGGCGTAGAACTCGGCGGCCCCCATCGGCACGCTGAAGCCACGCTGGATGTGGAAGGCGACCATGCGATCGTAGAGCAGGTAGGCTTGCCGCTCGGCGACGACCTCCAGGGTGCTGCCCCCACCCCCGGCCCCTCCCCCGGCAGGAGAGGGAGATTCGACGACGACGGGCAATTGATCCAGGTGCTGGCGGACGAAGTCCCAGGCCCCCTCGGCGCTGCCGGCCTGGGCCAGGAAGCGGCGCTCGAAGCCGGAGCGGGGCTTGTAGGCGGAGATGACCAGGTCTTGTTTGACGGCGCTAGTAGATGTATGTTGCTTAAACGTGGCCTGCTTCTTATCCAAAGTTCTAACATCAGCAACAACAAAACCTGCTCTTAGAAGTGCTTCTTGAATTGTGTTCCAGACACTGTTCTGGGAATTATGAAATTCTACCGTCATCCATCGCCCAGACTTTAGAACTCGATAATATTGCTTGAAGCAATCTACCATCAACTCCTGATATTCCGGCAGCCCCTTTCTTTGGCTATCATTTACAATAGCTTCTTTCCTGCTATTGGTTCTTACACCTAGCCAAGCTTCACCGATGAAGTTGAGTTCAGAGTACATTATATTTGCGCCAAAAGGAGGATCTGTGAAGATGTAGTCGACGCACTCAGTTGGTAAGCTGTTCAAATCAGTCGTTGATTGTGTGGTTACACAGGCATTGCCAATCACGGCAAACTTTGCACCACCAAAGGTACGTTTGATTGTTGAAATCCTGCTTTTCCAGTTTACGATAACATTTCTTTCCCCCGAAATTGAAGGAATATATAGATTTCCTGATGAACTTGGCTTGAAGGGACCGGTGCCACCTTTCACTCTAGCCCACGGTAAGAAAATTGATCTTCTAGAAACTATCCTAAAACTTGACAAGAAGGTGAAATCTAGAAGTAGGCGGGCTTGATCAAATCTGTTAAATCTACTACGGAGTGCGCTAAGTGTCCACAAGTTCCGCTCGGAAAAGAATTGATGAACATGAGTTACGTCATGTGACTGCTTAGGTTGTTCCGTGTTGTAGCCTTGCGGCAATTCCTGTAGGGGGAAGTCGTAAGGAGCAAATTCAGCATGGACCCTTTCTATCAAAGCAATATCCTCTTCGTCGGGAAACTTCTCGAATCTGGTTTTTCCTATGAAGTACCTGATCAAAACTGGCTCTTGCTTGGCTTGCTCAACCGTTGCCCCCAGTTTTTTGTCGAATTTCTTCTCCCAAGCTCTTTGGAGTAGATTTTTATCAAGAATCACTCCACATCCGGGGCAAGGAAATTCATCAAGTATTTTGCCTGTTTGTACATCTACTGCTACTCTCCAGAAAGAAATCTGCTCCCCACATTCGGGACAAAGGAAGATATCTGACCAGACTGTGTAGTTGATGAAACCAAATTCATCAGTGCTGGAGATTGCAGAGTTCCTATGTTTGCTGACATCCTTTTCGCGATTGGACCACCCAGTATGTTTAGTTTCATACATCCAGGAACATTCTTCTTTCACCTCTTTGAGAATTTGATTTGCTGATTTTGTGAAAATTCTTACATCGTGAGGGGTATTGTAAGTATGAGCAATCAAAGCCGCGATAGGGGATAAGTCACACATAATTGCCCGTCGTATCCCCCACCTTATATTAGGCAAATCGGCTTCGATCTGAGTTTTGAATTCTCTGTCTGGGCAACTGCACATTTGTGCAGCAATGCCTGTCATTCCACTGCCACAAAAACCATCAAGAACAATGTCGCCAGGGTCTGTGTAGTGAACAATATACCGCATTATAGCTTTGTGGGGCACCTTCGTGTGAAGTGAAATAGCTGTATAAAGAGGATCACGTTTCCCCTCACTGACGTCTGCTGCAAAGGGCTCCCGGTGGTAGACCGGCTCGCCGCCGTTCCCGTTGTCATCACTGTCATCAGGCAAACCCAGCTCCGCGCGGATCTCGACCCGCTCCGCCTGCCAGCGCTTGATGATCTCCGGCAGGAAGGGGTTGGGGCAAGCGGTGTAGTAGGGTGGATCGGAGAGGGCCAGGATGTCCTCGTCCTCGCCGATGGGGAAGCCCTCGATAGCGCGGAACTCGGGATCCTGGAGGTGCTGACGCAGCTTCTCGAGATAGGCCTCACGCTCGGCGTCCCGCGCAGCGGCTCGGGCAGTTTGCTCGGGGGTTTTCGGTTCGGACATCAGTTCGGGTTGGTGGGTCATAAACACCTCGCTATCTACTTATATCGAAAAGTAGTTTTGTGCTTTGAACCTTTTGAGCAACTTTTGCCAGTCAAATCAAGGAACACTCAATTCTTTAGCCCTGTTAGTTGTAGAATCAGGAAATGTGAGAATTATGGAATTGTTGGCTGACCAAAGTATTTGGCGCTCGGCATCGCCATCACAAATACTCTCAGAGATTAAACTCACCTCAACTGGCATAACATCCAGCTTTGCGGAAAAAATCAGGGATCCGGGTTTTTCCTTATAACAGCCATAAAATGCCAGTCTTTTTCCATCGGGGGACCAAGCGATTGGAGTCCAATCGCAGAAAATGATCTCCACATCTGCCCAAGCAGGATTCTTCAACACGCTTGCCGGAATGAACAACTTATCAATATCAGCACTAAGAGGAGCAACAACAATACGCTCAGAATCTAGTAACGAGAGATAGGCTACGCGATCAGCAGTCGGGGACAATGCTGGATTAACAGCAGTTGTGTCGCCACGCGATATGCGCAACCACTCACTCTCAGGAGAGGTTTGTACTAATACCTCGCTACGACCTCTTTCAGACTCCCACATTAGAACAACTTCTCCACGAGATTCGATTAAGGTAAATATAGATTGTCGATTAGAGCCAATCAGTCTCAAGAAAGCTGAAGGGCCGAGGTCGTTGATTTGGCCTAGTAAGTAGATCATAGCTCCCAATAGTGCAATAACAATTATGACACGGAGCAAAGGGGGTGGCCAATTGATTATCGCTAAAACGACATCACCGACACGTACTCGCTTCTCTTTGCCTTTCGATTTCACTTGAACGCCGATATCTAGAGGGGGTTGTTCTGGAGGTAATTCCTCATCAAGTTCCAACATATCCAACGAATCGTCAGACCACCCCCACTCTATTTCCCAATCTTCTTTTATCTTCCATTGATCTACAGGCTGGTGATCGAGCAAGGTAGCCGACGGGTCCCTTTGCTTCTTTTCTTGGGCAGTCTTTTGTTTGCCCTTTTTTTTGCGAGACTTTTTGTCTGCCATAAGTTGGGCTTCTTTGCTTTAGATTTTTGATTCTGGATTCATATAGGATTTCAGAAGGTTCCAATTGTGTCGAAATACTTCCGAGTGGTGCTCAAGATTCAATTCAGAACCATCCTGAAAGGAAATTGAACGCAACTTCTGGTATAGTTCCCATGCCTGTTTGTATTGACCTACATGATGATGTAAATAGGCAGCCCTGAAAATCCCAAGAATACGTTTGTCTAAGTCCCAACCAAGTTCAACCCTAAGCGCTTTAGCTGTCCAAGGCTTTTTGGGATTGAGTTTCTTCTTGTATTCTTCCCAGTCGGGCGGTGGCGTCTTAGATGAAGTGTTACCATTCAGATTACCGATACCTAAGAGAAACAGGTACAAAAATCCCGTCGAAATTAAAATTCCTAGATACATCCTCATTCTGTCCCCTCCTTAAATGCTCCTCTTCGCTGAGAACAGTCTAGAGTTAATTCGTCGATTGCTTTTCACGCTCTTTGACCTCTTTGTAAGTCATCAATGATGCAAACTGACGGTAGTTTCGGCGGAAAAGGAAGAATTGCGAGATACTAATCCACTGATCATACTCGTCTGTAAACGACTCCACTTCGCAGAGTCCTAGTCTCTCATAGAGATGATGTCGATAGAGATCGAATGCCGTTCGCACAGTTTGTCCCCATTGCTTCGCAGCCCGAATCATGCCTTCATAGAGAACCCAAGCTATGAACCCGAAAACAGTTAAGACTATCACCGCCTTCACAGCTTTTCCAAAGTACAGATTTACGCAAAATAACTCTAGTCCAACTCCAGCGAACACAACGCAAGCATATAGCATGAAGTCAAAAACCGCTTTCTCTTGTGCGACTGCACTCGAATGACCCTTCTCCCTTAGCAAAGGGACCAGTCGAGGCCATAGTGCAATAGCATCCATACCGTATCGTTTGCCAGAATAATCTTCAAATGCTGCTATCGCATTGCCAAGGCGTGTAGGAAGTACTTTTTCTAAACTTGCAGGATAATCGAACTCGTATTCGCCCTCTAGTCGACTGAGCTCAACCTCGATATCACGCAACTTTTGGAAAGATACTGATGGCTCTAAACGCTCTTCTTGTAGCTCATCAATCTTGTTCTGTAAATTCTTGAATTTTGTTTGCTTTTTCTTCAGTGGCTCCGAAAAAACCTTTGATAAACATCGACCATACTTGATACGATATCCTTCAAAAAGCCTGATCAAAGGTGAATTAAATGCATAGAAAGTATAGCTAAGTGCAAGTATCGCTGCCGTGATCACTACCAAACTGGAAGCTGAAGCCATATCCAATTCGATAAAGCATGGTAGTACAAAATAACAGTTCATCAAAACTGCAATTGTGGCCGGAAAGACTGTAGCGGCTTGAAGGGAATTGACGAATTCTTTTAGAATATCTTGAAAAGTTTTAACGTCCATATCTATCTCCAACTTAGCAATTACAAGTCCCAATACAATAGCTTTGTCACAGGATAGCTTTCCAAAGCCACCAAAATACTAGGCAAGAAATTCGCCTTACCACTCCACCACAACCCGCACCTTGTTCGCGTCCTTTCCTGCGGTCTGTTCCTCCACGAAAGTGCGGAAACGGCCCAGCAATTCCTGAACCGTGCATGGCATCCCGCCCTGGGTCAGCGCCAGGAGGATGTCCTCCGGCGGTACGGCGACGCGCTCCAACCCACTAAGGGCCTCCTTGATCGTCTGGACGAAATCGTAGCCCACTTCCTGGGGCAATTTCTCGGCCGCCAGGAATTCCTCAACGAGCTTTCGTTGATCCGGCATCATCAACTCGACGTTCGACTGGGTCGTCTCCTGGCGCAAGTTCGCCAGCAACGCGTTCGTCCAATCGGCGTGCAGTTTGGCCAGTCGACTCGCCAATTCATCGAGCTCGGCGGCGATGGCGCGATCGCGTGGCTCCTCCACCGGACGGTAACCACAGCGCGGACAGATCGCGTGCTCCTGTAATTCCGATGCACCGACGGCGTAGCAGGGTTGAAGATCGGTCAACGCCCGTTCCCATTTCCTCAACTTGGCCACCGGGAGAAAGTCGACGGTCGCCAGGGCAGTCAATCGATCGCGTCGAGGGTCGGCCATCAGTTGTTTCTTCCGGTCGTCCTCGGCCGCGTTCAGCCGCGCTTGCCGGTGGAGATCGAGGTAGAGATCGACGTATTCGCTTTTCAGGTTCTCCAACGTCCCGGTCAGTGCGGCGCGCAGCGTGTGCCGACGCCAGTTCTCAGGATCGCGGAGCTGGGCCAATTGTTCATCCTGGATCGCCTTGACTTTCTGCGACCACGCGTGCTCGTCCGGGAGCACCGCCAGGGCCACGCCCAGATAGGCCGTCAGTGGCTGGACTGCGGCGACGACGTCGGCCAGGGCCGCCAGATCAGCCACAAGGTCCCGCCCGGCGGCCTGCGTCTCGACGTCGTCGACTGCGTAACGGAAGTTGCGCAGCTTGCCCGGCGTGTTGTACGTCTGGAGCGACTCCAGAAACGCCTTGTGATCATCCAGCCGGTTGAGCAAGCCAGCTTTCGCCTGGCCCTCCAACAGACTGGCCTCCCAGACCGGCAAACCGCCTTGGACCTTCTGCCGAACGAGGACCAGCCGATCCAATTCCTCGGCGACCCGCTTTTGCAATTGCTCGACGGCAGAGGTATGTTGATTGGCATCCTTGATCAGGCCCGGGGGCAGGTCGAGCAACTGGAACAACTCGGTGAGCGCCGCCAGCGGCAATCCCTTGGGACGCTCGATGAACTTCCAGTTAGCCAGGTCGCCAATGCCGATCTTGGCCGCCTCCTCCAGGTTACCGGCGTCGATCTTACGACCGGGGATAGCCAGGGTGATCTCACCGGTGTAGACCAGGGCCAGCAGCACCACCGCAACCCACGCTGGCTCCAATTTGAAATGGGGATCGACCTCAGCGTCCGTCGGTCCTGCAATCACCTCAGAGCGGTTGAGCACCTGGCCCTCACCCTTCTGGTGCAACTGGGCCAGGAAATAGCCGCCGTAGCGCGAATCCCGTCCCGTGACCCGGTCGCCGTCGAGCAAATTGAGTCCATCGAGCACGGCGCTTCCCTGCCGCGTCTTGAGCCCACCGGCGAGCCAGCGTACGGCCTCCAGGGCCGCTTGTTCCCGACTCGTCTGGGTGACCAGAATGGAGAACGAGGGATAATCGGGGAATGCCTCCTCGAAGTAGGACGTCAGGCAGGCTGAGGCCACGGCGTTGATCAAATCCCGCACCGACGACGTGGCGCGGGGCGCGGCGCCCTCCTTGATCCACTCAAGCAGGGTCCGGGTGACGCCTTTGTAAGTCACGTCCATCGCTTGCGGCGCGTTCTCCCGCAGCCACTTCTGCAAATCCCGCAGGTAGCCGGTCGCTTTTTTCTCGTACTGGAGCCGGTTGCCGCCCGAGGCGGAGGTCGCCATCTCCCGCGCGCCGCTATACTGGTGGAGCGCGGTCTCAAATGCTTCGTCGGGCCGGGCCAGACAAAAGAAGACCTCATCCTGTTGCTGTTGGTCGGTGAAGGCGGGCGGATCGTAAGGTTGAAGCATATAGAGGTAGAAGTCACGGGGCGGCTGGGCCGTCGAGCGTTCGTTAGGCGCGCCAAAGAAGAGGTAGCCGGGCCGGGTCACGCGCCGGTCCCGCCATTCGACCTCGTGTTCCCAGATGCTGTAGCCGGGGACGGAGGTCGTGTCGGTACATTCTATCACCTGCTTGAGGACCTCGAAGTAGTACCGGTCGAAGTGACTGGCGTCCAGCGATTCGGCTCTTTGTTCAATCAAGGCGTCGAAGTCGATGTCTTTCTTCAGATCCAGGTAATACTGGCCATTCTCGGGATTGAAGGAGAGAAACTGTCCGCTGACGGTGCGCATAATCTCCCGCATCGTGGCCTCGACCGACGTCTTGAGAAAATCGGCCTCTCGCTCTGGCACGGGTAGGTAGAGGCAGAGACTGTCGCGCAACTCCTCGGCGGTGGCGCCCAGCGGGGCATAGATATCGCCGGTGGTCAGCCGGTGAACGCTGAGAGCGTGGATGATACGCAAGGCCGTCGGGCGATACTGGGGCCGGGTGAAGGCATTACGCACCCGATCCTCCAGCACCTGGCTCTTGTCGATCACTTCCTTGACCTCTGGAATGCTCCGGAAGGAAGGATTGTCGCGCAAGCGAGTCCAGTAGGCATCGTAGGCGATCAAGCCTGGCCGGTCATCGGGCACCGTCTCGTCTAAGCGAGCCTGCATCTCGGTACTGAGCGACTTGAGCACCTCGCGTTTCTCGGCCACGTACACCCGCTCAAAGACCTCCAGGTAGGCTGGATGAACCGGGAAAAGACGCACGAAGTCATCCATCCGCTCGGCCATCGTGCCGTAGAGGGTGGTGAACTGGCCCAAATGAGCGCGAATGCGACTTTTTTGCTCGGGCGTCTTGTGCAACAGTCGCTCGGCCACCACGTAAGCCACGTCCTCCCGGGCGATACGGACCTGTTCGAAGCGATCCTTCACCCGCCGTACCGAATCGGCCACGAACTGGAAGCGTGGACTGTCGAATAGGGATTCCTGGATCCCGGCCACGAAGCGGAAGCGAGAGAGCCGGCAGGCCTCGCCCAGTTCGCGCAAGAACGTTAAGTCCAGCACCAGCTCTTGGTCGCGTCGTGAACGGAGGTAGTCGAGCAGCTCATCCACGACCAGGAGCAGACCATGGTCGGGATACTGCTCGTGGAAAGCGCCCATCATCGCGATCAACAAATCCTTGCTGTTGGGCGCCTCGTCCATTGGGGGGAAAGAATAGAGCACGCCCATGTCATCCAGGGCCAGCTCTAACTGTCCGAAGAGAATATCACGTAGCGGCATCACTGTCGCGCCGATCTCGATGCGGACCACGCGGAACTTCCCGGCGATGGCTTTCGCAGCTTCAGCGACGTGCTCGTTGGTCAGTAAAGCCACCAGGTCACTATGCTCGGCCACCGCCGAGAGAACCGACATGAGATGTGACTTACCAGTGCCGTAGTTGCCGACGACCATCAGACCCTTGTTATCCTGAGGCTCGTCAAACTGGATCTGGGGGATCACCAGACGCGTCAGCAGGTCCGCCATACGGTCCGAGATGACGTATGTTTTGACCAGCGTCTCGGCCTCATGCTTGTCGTCTGCCTCGCGCAACTGGACGACGGTCTCGATAGGCTCAAACTGAAGTAGGTCTTTGTATTTCATAGACGTTTCCTTCTACTCCAAGGCCCAACCCATAAGCTTCTTATGCTGTGAGCAAGAATTTGCTGCCAACGGCGTTTTATTGGCTTTGACTTTGTCGGGTTGGGGAGATGAATGCCCCTTCGGGATGTTCATACCGCTTGTATTCTGGATGCCCGGGTTCGGCGTAGGTCAACACGTCGCGCTCGACGTCATATGCCCCGCTCCACGCGACGACAAGCGTCCTGTGGCGGCTGAGTCGTTGGAGCAGAGCTAACGGATTCAATTGGAGAACTGGGTCAAAGAGCAACTCGATGTTATCCAGCGCGATGGTATCTCCGGGATATTCGCCGATAAGATCTTCCAGGATGCGACGGGCGCGTAAGGGACGCTCCCTGCTCATCACACCGAGCAAACGCCGGCTGAGCGCCAGATTTAAGTTGACGTAGGGGATACCCTGTTTTTGAGATAGCGTTTTCAACAGCGGGGTCTTGCCCGAACCCACCGGCCCGACAATGATGGCAAGTTGATAGTACGGTTGGGCATCGGGCAACGAAGACAGCCATTCGATGAGCTTGGATAAGGTGTATTCAGTCATCGCACCTGTTCAGCATCCTGTAACGTTCAAATGACAGCTTGAGTTAATGAGTCGTAAAACGATTATATGTGGGGGAGGGAAAAATGGCAAGAAAAGTGTGAGCCTCAAAGATACGAAATACCGCTCCAAGCTTGTATGGTCATATACTTCAGCCTCACTTTTGCGTCCATTGCCCTTTACCTCTCGTAACAGTGTGAGTATAATAGCGCTGAAACATCCGCCCCATCTCGACCGACGTAGGAGGACAGCCAGATGACACAAAAGAAGACGCGCGTTGGAATTTACATACGAGCTCCCACCGGTATGCAAGCCGGGGCGGATCAGCCCCTCGCAACCCAGAAAGCCGAGATGCTGACCTTCGCAAAGGCACGCGGTTGGGAGATCACAGCCGAGTTGCGGACGCTGAAAACACCGGCGCCGGTATAAACCGCCCAGGTCTCCAGTCTGCCCTCGAGGCTGCTGAAGCGGGCGTCTTCGGCGTCCTGCTGGTCCACGAACTCTCCTGTCTGTCCCACCGTCTCTTCGACACCTTGAGCCTCCTCGAACAACTCGGGAAACTGAACGTGGGTTTTGCCCCGGTGAAAGAACCACGCTTCGACTTCTCCACCCCGACGGGCCGGTCGGTGTTGACGACATTGGCCGCGTTGAACCGCTACTACGTCGATCTACTGCGCAACATACACGCCGCCCAATCGAAGCGCGAGCACACTCTCTGTTAC
>DAOTUB010000136.1:0-21330 GCA_034437455.1 Anaerolineae bacterium
AGGGCAGGCTCCTTCGTCTACGCTCAGGGCAGGCTCCTTCGTCTACGCTCAGGGCAGGCTCCTTCGTCTACGCTCAGGGCAGGCTCCTTCGTCTACGCTCAGGGCAGGCTCCTTCGTCTACACTCAGGGCAGGCTCCTTCGTCTACACTCAGGGCAGGCTCCTTCGTCTACACTCAGGGCAGGCTGCTCCGCTCCTCGCAATGACGGGGAAAAACCACCTTGGCTGAGTAGTTACGACAGCTGGATGTAAAAACGATGTCAAAATTTTGATCGAGTACCATCGGCCACTCATAGACAGACGTCTCCCAGTTCCTCAAGTTCAATTTCGTCCAACGTTGTCTGACCAGCTCTGAGCCGAGCAAGAAGGTCATCATAGTCCGAGCCAGACTCTGTGTGTAGCTTGGTCCAGCTATTCCACAAACTACGGTTGACTTGAATGTATGGTTCCTTCATTTTTGCCTACTATTCTTTCCGATAGAAGGTGCGCTTCTTCTCCCTCCGCCTTTAAGTACCGTGGCCACAACAACGGCCTCGACGGTGATTACTGCAACCAAGAAAATGATCTGTAACCACAACAACTCCGGCAAGCCCGCTGATGCCGTGACCCCACCGACAGGCACAGGCGCCGGCCATAACAACGCGAATGGCGTCAGGTGGCAGATAGAAACAGAGAGCCAATTCTCGTCGGGATGGCGGTCGTAAGCGCCACAGGCCGCGTCCACCCAGCTATTACCATCCCAGTGATATAGCGTCAGCGTCTCCTCGTCCATACCGATCACATCTGTGTCCGTGTAGTGGATGGTGATCGAGATCGGTTCTGCGAATACGTAATCGGTCAACAGATCGACGCCCCGGTAGGCGTCCAGCTCAAAGGCGTGGTTGGCGAACAGCCAGCCGGAGGGGATGGGCTGCGTGGGCGTGGAGATGGGCGTGTAGACCAGAATGATGGTCTCGTCTACCGCGCCGGCCGCGGCCTCGACGGTGGTCGTCATCCCCTGCGTGTCGGTGTAGACCAGGTTCGGCGTGCTGCCTTCTTCCGGCTTGACGATGGTCGCCAGCGCGCCCGCCGGTACCGCAAAGATCGTCGAGACGGAGGGACCGGCGGTGGTGGTGTTGCCCGCCGCGTCTATGGCGTTGATCCAGATGGTATAGTCGCCGCCCTCGTCCGGCTTTAGGTCGAACCACCAACTCGCCCCGCGATCGACTTGCAGGCTAACCAGGTCGCCCGCCGGGGTTTGGACAAAGGCGTACATCTGGACGATCCGCCCGCCATCCCCTTCGCCCCCGGCGAGCAACTGGACAGGAGCACGGTTGGGGAAGGTAAACGTCAATCCAACGTGGCTCTCGATCTCGAGCGCGGGCGCGACGTTATCCATCTCAAAGGTGAGCGAGATAGGCGCGCTCCGGTTTCCGACCAGGTCCGTCGCATAGGCCGTCGCCGTGTGAACGACTCCGTCCAGATCGTCGAGATTGGCGACTAGGTAGGACCAATTCCCGGTTAGGACGGCGGTGTTTTGCAGCTTGAGCGTCAGTTGGCTGTGGCTGTAGACGCCGTGATACGTAATGGGATAGGTATCGCAGATGTTGAGCGTCCACGTCCCCGCCGAGTCCTCGCCCTGGAAGACGCGCATCGGGTCGGCGGGACGGGTTTCCCGGTCAAAGAAGGGTTCAGTCGTGTCGTCGTCGCCCTTGAACTCGTGCAGGCCAGTCGCCGCCGCGTCGTAGAGCAGCACATCATAGTTCTGATAGTCGGGTGGCGTGCCCTCCTTGGGACCGAGCACCTGCACCGACGTACCAGCAGGAGAAGTCAGCGTGGCCGAGATGTCGTTCCGGCGGGCGTGGTCGGCGTTCAAGCCCAAGCTCACCTCGCCGACGGTGAACACATCGGGGACGTCGAATTCGACCTCGATCTCGCCTCCGCCGCAGAAGGTGGTGTCGGTGATGAGCGCCGACTGCGCGTCGGTGTACACCATCGAGAACGCGAATTCGCCCACGGCTTGCACGCTCGCGGAGCCGCATTCCTCCTCGCCGCTCTCATCCTCCAGACAGACCGCCACGCCGGCCACGCCCCGGTTATCGCTGACCGCCCCACGAAAGATCAACCTGGCATCGCCGACCACGGTGTCGCTGTAGGCCCTGCTCTGAGCGCTAAAGGTGACGCTGGGAGGTACCGTGTCCACGATAAAGGTCCGCCAGCCTGTCCACACGCTCGATTGCGCGTAGCTGTCGGTGGCCTGCAATCGCAGGTTGAACTGGTCACCATCTGCCGGGGACGTGCCGCCGTTGGCGGCGGTGGCATCCCATTGGCACGACCAGCGGCCGTCGTCCGGGGAGGTGTCCGGGCAGGTGGTCGTGCCGGCGGGAGATTCCACACTCAGGGTGAGGGTGGGCACGCCGGATTCGTCGTAGGCATAGCCACGCAGGGTGTTGCTCCCGGCGTTGACGAAAAGCTCTGGCTGCTGGATGTCAAAGAACTCGGGAGGATCGCCGTCCACGCGATGATCGGCCCACGACCAATCCAGCGGGTGAAGAGAGGCATCAAACGTGTACGCGGCGAGCGCGGCCCAGTCGAGGTACTGTTCGCAGGTGATGGGGCTGCCCGCCGAGAGGCATGGGGTGTAGTAATCCGTCCGCGCCGCTTCTAGATCGATCTGCCCCTGGAAGGTCGCCGTGCCCTGTTCTCCCGGCTCGATGCTGCCCAGTGAAACCACCTGGGTGACGTTGCCGCCAAAACGCAGCGCGTATAGTCCTGTCAGGAGCACGTCGACGCCCGGAGCGGCGTCTGTGCCCCGGTTGATATAATGGAGCGTGTAGGTGATGGTGTCGCCGTCCCCGACCGGCGGGTGGTCCACGTCCATGAACATAAAGCTATCGCTCAGGCCGGGCGGGCGGTCCGGGTCAAAGAGATCCTCCCACAGCCAGAAGAGATCGTCGCCCAAAAAACTATAGGTCGAGCCGAGGGGGTCGGCGGTGAGACCGATCTGCACGTCGGCGTCGCCGTAGACCAGGTTGGGGCAGATCCCTGCAGCCAGGGTGGGCCAGACGTAGGCGTGGGTGAGGGCAAAGGGGTGCTCCTCGTCCCGGGAGATGAATTCCAGCGTCTCGACCACGCGCTCGCTGTTGACAGGGTTTTCCGGGGGCATGGTGCCCCAGAGATTCATACCCTCCTCTTCGGTGGCAAAGGCAATCAGGGCCAGCGGGTTGGTGAGCGGATTAGTGATGCCGAGCAGGTCAAAGGGGAGGTAGAGGTCAGTGTGTCCATCGTGCAGCCCCTCGTCGAAGCGGTAATAGTCGGGGGAAAGCAGGGAAATGTCCCAATCTTTTATACCCGTAGTCCAGGAGAGGAAATGGGCGACATCGCTATCCTCGACCCAGATAAGAACGTCGGCGCCAAAGCTCACGCTGCCGGGCAACTTGACCGTGGTTCCCGCCGTGTCGGTGAAGGGGTTGTAGGCTTTCAGGGCGCCGCCCACTTTTGTGTCCAAGTAGATGAACAAGTCGCCCGCATAATCCCAGTTGGCGCCGGTCCAGACCAACCGCAGCGCCTCGGAATCCCAGGTGACGTAGAGCGCCTGCTGGTCGTCGATGGCGGCGCTGCCGGGAGCGTTGCGCTGGGCGCGGCGGTCTACCCCCATACGGCTGCACCCGCTCTCCATCCAGCCCAGGTAGGGGCGGCGCTCGCCTCGCGCCGTCTCCAGCGTGATGTAATCAGGGGTAAGCGGGCTGTCCACGTAGACGCTGCCGTAGGTATCTACCTGCCGGTTGCCGTCGGCAAAGCGGCTGACCACCTTCGGCGCGATGCGCTGGGCTTCCCCGGCCGGGTACGTGGAGCTGAACGGTCCGGTGGTGGGGACGGGATGCCGGAATTGGTTGGTCTGGGTAGCGTGGATCGTCCAGATCACCTCGTAGGGCAGCAGGTCGATCCGGCTGGTGCTGGTGACCCAGCTCAGGTCGAGCAGGGCCGGGGTGGTGGTCAGGACGGTGCCGGGCGTGACGACCGCGCCGCCGCTCGACAAGGTGAGAGTGATGGGATTCGGTCTCTGCAGATCGACCGTCACCGTCTCGGTGACCCGCGCGGTGTGCCCGGCGACGTCGGTGGCGCGGGCAGTGACGGTGTACTGTTTTCCGGCCGGTTCCTCACCCAGGTACCAGTCGAGGCGCCACTCGCCGCCGTAGAAGGCAGCGTCCTGCCAGTCGCCATTATCAATACTCACCTGGACGGCGTCCAGTCCGTTGGTGTCGGTGACGCGACCGGAGAGGGCGACGCGATCCTGGCTGAGCCGGTGGGTGGTGGTCAGCAGGGTGGGCAAGATGTCCACAAAGGGCGGGAGGACGTCCACGATGACCTCGATGGGGTGCTCAACATCCTGCGTGTCGTCGTTGTGGTCAGTAGCGCAAGAATTGAGCATGTAGCGACCTTCAAATGGAGGCACCCAGGTCGATGCCCATTGGGTGCTGGTCACACCTGGCGTCGCCCAGGTGTGTGTGTCAATCGGGACCCCGTCCACGAGAACCTGGATAGTCTTGAGGCTGTGGCTGGCATAGGCGCGGCCGGTGAGCGAGATAGCGGCGGTGCTGGTGATCACGGCGTTCTGGGTGGGCGTCAGCACCGCGGAATCTATCAGCTCGTAGGCCAGGATTTCCGAGGACGGCGGCACGGCCGTGGCGCAGTGACCGTAGGCGTCGCAGGCCTTCATCGTGGCGTCGGGCGCGCCCACGGCCGGGCCAAGCACAGTGCAGGTCGCCTCTAGTTCATAGAGCCTCCTGGTGTCGGTAAAGGTGTCGGCGTACCAGGGAGAGACCTCGTGGTAATAGGTGCGGGTGTAGACGGTGGCGTGGGGCGCGACGGTCTGGCAGTAGCATTTGAAACTGTCCTCGGGATGGTCCTCCGAGACTTGGATCAGGTTAAAGTCCTGCGCGCGGCAGGTGTACGTGGTCTTGATGCTGAGATAAGAAACTTTTTCTTCCGCGGTAGCCTCCACGCGGGGAGCGGCGGTATCAATCTCGCCGTTCCAGACAGGCCAGTCGGGGCGCTCGCCAGTGTTGTTGAAAACGTCGCCGGGGCGCAGATTGAGTTGGTAGATGCCGTCCAGCGTATTGGGGACGGTGTACGCCCAGGTGGTGGTGATGACGCCATCGCCCGAATCGCTCAGGGCGGCGTCGGCGTACACGACGTAGACCTCTTCCGGCGACAGCGCCCGGTCGTAGACAGCGACCTCGTCTATCAGACCGTCAAAGAACTGGCTGGGCGTGTCGCCGTCCCATTCCTGGCCGATGCTAAAGCGACCGTTGGGGTCCGGGCGCACGGAGGTGCTAAAGGTCTCTTCCGCGACGCCGTCCACGTACAGCACGCCCTGTCCGCCCTCGTCAATGGTCACCATGACGTGCGCCCACTGCTCCCAGGCATACGCACCGGTCGTGGTCACGTCCCCGTCTCGGTAGCGGAACCCATAGTCTTGGTGGTAGATCATGTTGCGATCTCCACCGTCGGCGGCGTTAAAGGCCAATACGACGCCGTCATAAGGATTATAATCGGGATATACCCAGGCCCCAAACGAAAACCCGCGCGCGTCGGTGATATTTCCAGAGACGAAATCGGCAGTCAGGTAAAGGGAATCGTTATAGCTGCCAAAATCCAGCGCCGTTCCCCACATACCGTCCACGCCGGCGGTAGGGCAGGCGCTGCCCTCACAGGCGGCAGCGCCGCCGGTGTCGCTGGCAAAGCGGGTGGCCCCAGGCGGTTCGTCCAGGTGAAACATGCCGACGGTGCGCGACATGCCGGCCTGTGCGGCCGGGATCAGGCCCACGCGCACGCCCGCGATACCCGCGCTGACCACCCCCGTCTCCGTCACCAGCCCGGTGAGGGTCAACGTGGTGGTAATAGTACCGGTGACGGGACTGGGGACCGGGTCCAGGCTGACCTCGGGCGGCGAGACGTCGATCCCCACGTTGACCAGGTCGACGAACGGTCCCACGTTGCCCACCGCGTCGGTCGCCCGGGCCGAGAGCGTGTACCAGCCGGTGGCGTCGGCGTAGGGCAGGGAGAAATCAAGTTGCCAGTCATTCCCGCTCAGCGCGGCTGTCCGGGGCGTCATCGTGTCGGTGGGATGGGCGGTAGCGGTCAGCCGCACGCTCACCTCGGCGGGGCCGCTGCCGGGCTGCGACGCGCCCCGGATGCCGGGATCGCTGATCGTCCCGGTAAGGGAAACCAGCCAGGTCTGGGTGGGTGTGCGCGTAGCCTGGATAAGCTCCCCGTCCTGGATGGCGGCGGCGAGATCGGGCGGCGCGTCGTCCACCAAGAAGGTGTAGACGTGAGAGGGCGTCTCGACGTTGCCCACGCCATCGGTGGCGCGGGTCTGGAGCAGGTAGCGGCCCTCGCCGATGGCCGGCTCGAAGGTAGGGCACCAGGCCGCGCCCCCGATCAAAGAAACGGCGGCGTCCTGGCAACGGGGCGCGGTCTCCCAGGTGTAGTGCGCGCCGCCATCGGTACTGACGCCCAGCTCCACCATCGTGACCGGCGACGTGTCGTCAGCGGCGCTGACGAGCAGGAGCACGTCCTGATTGGGGCGGTAGACGTCGTCGGAGACGAGGGTGGAGGTCGGCTCGTCGTCGTCCACGGTGATGCGCGTGGACTGGCGCTCTTCGACCCATTTGGCCTGGAGACGGAAGAGGGCGCGCATTTCACGCGAGGAGAGCGCGCGCCGGTACAACGTCACGTGGTCGATGCGCCCGTTGGCGAGATAGTTGGTGACGCTCCAGGGCGCTGCGCCGATGATCAGTGGATCGTCGCTGCCGCCGATGGCCTGCAAAGTAGCGTCCACGCGGCAGGCTGCCTCCCCGTTGATGTAGGCCACCATGTCGCCGCCAGTCTGCCAGGTGACAGCCAGGTGCGTCCAGTAGCCGGCGTTGATGCGCCCGCATTGGGTGTAGGTGCAGGTTCCGTTGACGTCCCAGATTTCGGGGTACAACCGGCCGTCCTCGATCCCCAGAACATAGCCCCGGTTGTGAGCGCCGTTTGTCTTGCCGACGAGCTTTTGGTCCACGTCTGCGTCGGTCATCTTGACCCAGACGGCCAGCGTCATCTCGTCGCCGGGGTTCAGGCGGTCGCTGTGGGGAACCTGGATATAGTCGTTCTCGCCGTCAAAGTCGGCGGCCAACCCCAACTGGCCTTTCACACCCGGGTTGGGACACTTGCTCCCAGAGCAGGGACCGTCATGGCCGTTGCCCGAAGCGTCTTGGAATGTGGTCGCGCCCTCCGTCTCGTCCAGGTAGAGAAGAAGCTCAGGAGCGGATTCGTAGAGGGCCTCGATCTCGTCCGCGCTCAAGGCGCGCCGGTAGACGATCACCTCGTCGAGCAGGCCGTCGAGGGTCTCGGCGGCGTGGCTCAGGCGGACCTCGTCCCCGCCGCCCACGGTACCGGTGACGGCGAGGCCGCTCCCGACTGGCTGGCCGTTCAGGTAGAGCGTCATAGTCTCGCTGTCGTAGGTTCCGGCCACGTGGTGCCAGGTGTCGGCCTGCAGGGCGTGGTCCACGCGGACGTGGTGCAACGCGTCGTCCACGTTCATGTAAAAGTGCAACTGGCCCGGCCCCTGCGCGCCGTCGTAGCGCAGCACGGTTTTTTCGTTCCCCAGGGTGACGAAACGCATGATCTCGCCCGATGGCAGGGAGAGCGGTTTGACCCACGCCGCGACGGTCAGCTCTTGCAGGTCGCCGGTGTTGGCTTCGTTGATCTCCACATAGTCGTCGTCGCCGTCGAAACGGAGCGCGAAATTATCCCGGCCGGGGACGCCCACGGTGGGGCAGCTCCCCCCCTCATTCCCCCCCATTGGGGGGGAGGGATCGCAAGTACCGGTGGCCTGGCCCAGCGCGTCGGCGAACTCGTTCGAGCCGGGCGGATCGTCCAGCGGCATGTGCAGCGCCAGGGTTCCGGCGTCGTAGAGGTCGCCCACCTCGCCGGCGTCAAAGGCGCGCCGGTAGATGGTGACCTGGTCCATTTTGCCGCGGAAGGGGATGCTGTCGGGTGTGAGGTTCCAGCGCAGCGTAAGTTTGTCGCCGGTGATGGTGTTCTCAAACTCCCGGACGTATTCGTGACTCGGGTCATCGGCGTACAACCGATACTGGCCCAGAGAATCGTTTCCCGAATTGCCATCGTCATCCCCTTCAGAGGTGTCATCTTCGTACACCCGAAAATCGGCATAATCCTGGAAAAACCGCTCAATGTTCAGATCAGCCTCGCGGTTGTATCCCCCGCCCACGTGGTAAAAGCGATCTCCACGCCAAATCTCTGTCCAGTCTCCACCGCGCTCGCGGTATTCGATCACGTACTCGCAACCGGGCGCTCCCTCGCTACCACATACGTGATGATCCAGGTGGTCGAAGAAAACCGAGGCGTTACGGTCGGTGCGCCCGATCTCAAAGGCAGCGTTGGAAGCGGGCCCGTCGTCCGACAGGGCCTCGCCTACCTCGACGCCGTTGACATAGAGTTCATAGTACTGGCCGTCGTAGGTAGCGACCAGGTGGTTCCAGCGATAGGAGCGCAGCACGTCGGCGCCGCTGGCGAGTTCGACGGTGTCTCCGCCGGTCGTCCTGAAACTGATGCGGGCCTCGTTGTTGTCCACGCGCTGGATGGTGGGGTAGCTGTCCGCCGGGTCGGCGTGCTCGCCGCCCAGGATGCCCTGGGGCTGAAAGGCCGGCGCGGGGGTCCAGTCGAAGCTGACGTAGGCGTCCCCAAACTCTTCACGGTAGGAAACATAGATGCGGTGTTTGCCCTCGCTGACGTGAACCGTGACCTGATCGCTTCCAACGTCGTAACTGCGGATGATCGGTTGCCCATCCAACTCGACGTAGATGTCGTCGTCGTGAGTCGCGCGGAAGGTGTAATCTCCCTCCTCAAAGTAGTTGTCCGCAAACCAGCGCACCCAGAAATCGTCGTCGTGCACGCCGCCTTCCGGCCCGCCGGCCTCCCAATCATAGTCGATGGGCCACGACTCGCACCGCCCAAAGACTCTTTCCCAACCCCACGTGCCCTGGTACTCGACGTGGTTCCAATAATCGGCCCTGAAGGCGCAGTCCGAGTTGTCCGGTCCGCCGGTGGGATAGACCCAGGTGGAGAGGGTAAAGTCGCCGTCGCTCAAATCCAGGGCCGAGGAGCCGTCCACGGAGAGGTAATCGTCCCCGGAGAAAAGCGCCGCCTCGCTGTTGCTGGTGAGGCCGTCCTCGCCCGCCGTGGGGCAATTCCCCCCCTCTGTCCCCCCCATCGGGGGGGAGGGATCGCAGACCGCGTCGTTGTCAAAGGCGGAGGCGTCCTCAAAGGTCGTCGCGCCCTCGGGTTCGTCCAGGGGCAGGTCAAAGACGGGGTCGCTATAGTACGCTTGCACATCGTCGGCGGAAAGCGCCCGATTAAAGATGACGGGCTCGTCTATTTTACCGCTAAAGGAGTCTCTAATATAGTCGCTGTACCACCGGTGGCCGATGCTGAACCGATCCCGATCCTGGAGATTGACATCGGGGGTAAAGCTGGCTTCTCGGTTTCCATCTACGTACAGGTATCCAACGTCGTCGTCAATGACGACCATGACCTGGTGCCATTGGTCGAGGGCAAAAGTGTTACCACTCTCGAGAGGAGAATACACGCTCATACCACCGTCATAGTAGTAAAACCTGTTATTGTCCCAATCGTACCCGACGACCACGTTGCGGGAGCTATAGCCTCTGCCGTTGAAAGCGAGGATAGCGCCCCTTCCGCTCTTGCCGCTTTCCGGATAGGCCCACGCGCCAAAGGTGAGGGCATCACTGCCGAGGTATTCGACCACCTTGTCGGCGGTGACGTAATCGTTGCTGCCGTCAAAGTCCAGCCCGTTTCCGTACTTGCCCGTGGTGGAGGCGGGGCAGTAGGGACTAGCGCAATCCCCGTCGCGCGGCGGCTGGCTGCCAGAGCTATCTTTGAAGGGAGGCTCGTCCTCGGCAAAGTGGTACAACAGTTCGGCATAGTTCGACTCCTCGCGCCAGTCGGTGATCATCGCGTCCACCTCCTGGGTCAGGCTGTAGGCGCCGGTAGCGACCGTCTCGGCGACCGTCACCGTCCCGGTCAACACCACCCCTTCCTGCGGGTTGAGGATAAAGTCCACCGGAGGCATCTCGGAAAAGGCGGCCGGGAAGCTGGTGCTCAACAACCCCTGGGCGTAGCGGTTAAAGAGTTTGTTCTTGACGCTGGCCTGGTAGTAGAGGGTATCACCGGGCCGGACGATATAGTCGGCGGTGTTATAGTGACCGTCAGCGATCTCTTGCACCTCGGCCTGATCGAGCGCCCGGTCAAAGACGAGGGCCTCGTCAATCCGCCCATCCACGGGATAAACGTTGGGGTTCCAGGGAGCCACACCGATGCGCAGGGGGCTGGTGTTGCCTCCGATAGGGTTCGGAGCGGCGGCAATCCGCCCCACTTGGACGCCGTTGATGAAACCAACCATATCTCCACCGGTTTGCCAGGTCACTGCCAGGTGGGTCCAGGTATCTGCGGGGACGACGCCCCACTGCGCGGTGTAGCGGTTCCCCTGGTTGTCCCAGAGCTCTGGGTACAGCTTGCCGTCGCTCACCCCCAGAAGATACCCATCCCCCGTCGTCGTTTTGCCCACGATTTTCTGATTGACAAGCGGATCGGTCAACCGGACCCAGACGGCTAGGGTCAGTTCGTCACCAGGGTTCAGTTGATCGGTGTGAGATACCTCGACGTAATCGTCAGTCCCATCAAATTGAGGGGCATTGCCGTATTTGCCATAGTGGCCCGATGTCGGGCAAGCGTCGCCGTCGCACGTCCCGTTGTTGGCATAGCCGGAATCGTCGCGGAAGGTACTCGCGTGTTCGGTCTCGTCCAGGCGCAGCAAAAGCAATGGAGCGTCCTCCTCGCGCACCAACGAATCGAGCGTCAGCACGTGCGGGTCTGAGGGGACGCCGGGGTGAAAGCCAAAGGTCTTTTCCTGGAAATCGGTCAACTCGTCCATGTCTGCGTCTATGTTGAGCGGGTCGGAGGTGACCCAGGTGCGAATCTGGCTGCCATCCTCGGCAAAGTCGTAGACAAACTCCCAGCCGTCCACTTCTTCCTTGTCGGTCAGCCCGTCGTAATCCGTGTCGGTGCGCAGGGGGTCGGTTCCCAGGATGACCTCCTCGCGGTCGGTCAGCCCGTCGCCGTCGCTGTCAACGTCCCGGGGATCGCTGCCCTGCTGCACCTCGAAAAAGTCGGACAGGCGGTCGCCGTCGGTGTCCCAATTGTGGTCGTCGGGGTCGGCGCCATCGTCGACTCTGTTGCGCAACCCGTCGCCGTCGGCGTCCTTGAGGCGGGGGAAGGACGGATCGCTGTCCTGGCTCCAGGCCAGCGCGTAGGCGGATGCGCCACCCGAACTGTCCTTTTCCACCAGCGCATAGAACTCGTCCAGCGTGGGCGGGAAGACGTCATAGTACATGCTCTGTCCCAGGTTGATGTGGCCGGTGTCCCGTTCGGTGCGGACGTAGCAGACGGGGAGCAGGAAAAAGATCGGGAAAAAGATCGGAATCGCCCAACATTCCTGGACCGGGAGCGCGTATCCCTCCGCCAGATAAAGGGGCAGATTGCGGTTGATACCGGCCTGTTCCAGTGGAACTTTTCTGTCAGTGGCTTTGATCAGCTTGACGTGGTGCTCGCCAACGTTTTCCCAATCGCCAGAGATGTCTCCCCGGTCGAGATTCTCGTGGATGTCTTTTTTCCAGGTATGCAACTGGTAGTCAAAGGTAGAGGACTTGAGCGTCTTTTCACTGTATTGCCACCAATACGCGCCCGCTTTCCAGTCATAGTTGGTGTCGGACCACTCGATCAACCGGATCCGGTTATCGAGGGTTGTGTTGACGATCAGGCTGTTTCCCGCAGACAGCCCTTTGTCAGGATCGACAAAGTCCTGCTCAAACTCCTCAATGTCGAGCCGGTACGGATATTCGATGTTGACCATCACGTTGGCGCTGTAGATGATCCACGTGATGGCCTCGCTGATCACCCCTTCGATGCCGCCATGCTTGCAGAACCAGTTCTCCGACTCGGTGGCCGAGCAGATCCACATGGCGATGGAGTCGATCAACCAGACCAACGTGGCAATGATCTCGCCGACGATGGGGATGGCGCTGATGGCCAACATGATGATGAGAGTGATGGACGAGGCAATCATACTGGCGAACGCGGCGTTGGCGGCCAGACTGCCGGCCTTGGCGCCGGAGGTCCCGAGCTGGTAAAAGAACACCCCCCAGGTGATGATACTATAGATGATGAAGAAAATGGCGCAGAACTTGAAATTCTCGGTGATCTGGGATACGTTCTTGATGAGCTTCAGGCAGCTCTGGGCCCCTCGGTAGACCGCGCCCATGATCGTAGAAGTCAGGCTCACCGCGAGCCAGACCACGCCCAGCGTCTTGAGAACGATCTCGAGCGCCTGCGATTCCGGCAGGAAAACCGAGACAAAAAGCGAGATGGCGACGGCCACGAGGATCACAACGTTCGCTACTCCCAGGGCAATAAATCCCTTTCTCCCCAGGCCAGAAAGCTTGGACCAGGGTTTGACGCCCTTCTCCCCCCACCCCCCAATCGTGGCAAAAAGTTTAGCGAGCGGCCCCTGATCGAACTTTTTTATGGTCCTGAACAGCATACCGGCCTTAAAGATCACTTTGGCCAGTCGTCCCCCCTGCGCGGCGATCCAGCCGCCGCCTTCCAGGGCGACGGCCTCTAACCGGGCCGCCAGATCCGCGTCGGTCTGAGCGGAGCCGGCAAAGCCCATTAGGTCTGCGCCCTGCTGCACCAGGCCGCCCACCCCGCGGTAGAGCGCCAGGTAATAGGATTTGGCTACCATCAACTGGCCGCGCAGGATGTCGTCATAGTTCGGTTCGTCCTTGTACTCGTCAAAGACGTCCTTGAGACGGACCTCCAACTTGTCTATGTACTCGGCGACGGGGTAGGACTGCCACTCGCCGTCCTCGTAGCGGAAGGGGGCCCAGTTGATAACGGCGTTGGTCTGCACCGGGATGGCGTCCTGGTCGAGCTTGAGGGTGAGCTGGTTGCCGGCGATGGTCACCGTGTCGTCCCCGCCGTCCAGGTTGGCAATGCGAGCGCGCTTCTCCTGGGAAAAGAGCAGCGTGACGGCGTCGGCGCCCTGGTCGACGTAGGAGGTAAACGTGTTGCTGAGGATCTGCTGCGTCTCGGTCATCGAGATGTGAGCGATAAAGCCTTCGTGGGTGTAGGCAAACGTCTCGGTCTCTAGCTTGACCGCCAGCGAAATGCCAAAGCGGGCGGTGATCGTGGCGCTGCTGGTGATGGAAAAGCGAGCGTCGATCTCGGCGATGGTGACGTCCCGCTCGCCGTCGTCGTCCTGGTCACGCCCGGCGACAAAGCTGGCCTCCAGTCCCTCGGCCAGCGCCCAGAGTGGATCGTCGTATTGCAAATCGGTATCGTTCACCGGATCCTCGTAGGTGATGCCGACGTCCAGGCCGTGGTCCTCGCGCACGGCCAGGCCCGTGAGCGTCCATTCCTCCGGGTAGGCGCGCACGATCTGAAGCGTATCCAGCAGCCACTCGCCGTCCTCGTCCTGCCGGTCGGTGAGCATCTGCACCAGCCAGACGACGCGCACCTTCTGGGTCAGGCCCCAGTCGGCGGTTTCTGCGCCGGCAGCGGCGATGGAGGGCCAGTAGTGCATGCGGGCCGAGAAAGCCACCCGGTCGCCGCCGGTCTCGTCCTGGATCAAGTTGAGCGGCGCGTAGGCCGCCAGGTCGCCGTCGTCGTTCATCGGGCGCACGGTGACGCCGTAGGGGACGAGCTTGCTCGTGTCCAGCCACTGCCCCAGCGTGATCTCGTCGGTGCGGGTGACCGGCGCGCCCTCCTTGACCGGCAGGTTGCCATAGTGGCCGTCCTTGTAGGGGATCTCGATCTCGAGCATGGGGATGAGGCGCACGTCGCCGTTGTCGCTATTGGCGGGGATGGACTGCCCCTCCTCGGCCACGTCGGCAAAGGTAGAATCGTTGCCCGCCTGGCGCTGAATCTGGGCATGCTCATCGCCGCTGGGCCAATCCAGCACGTTGAGAGCATACCAGAGGTGATCCTCGTTTTCGGGGCGCAGTTGAAAATCCACAAAGACCGGCTTGTTCGCCTCCAGATCGTCCACTTGCAGCAGGAGCGGGGCATCGGCGTCGAAAGGAGCGCCATCGTTGTCCATACTGTTGTAGGGTGAGAGATCCATGCGGTCGGGGACGCCATCGCCATCGTTATCACGGTCAAAAGCGTCAGGGACGCCGTCTTTGTCGGTGTCCTGACAGACGCCGTGAGGAGAGAGGCTATCTTTATCCTCGCGCACCTGCTGAGGACATTCTGCGCTGTCCAATTGGCCGTCGTTGTTCGTATCAGGTTCGCGGGGGTCCAGATACCACATCTTGCCCGCGTACCAGAACCCGGCGACCTCGACGTCATCGGTGATCTGGTCGCCGTCAGTGTCCTTTTCGTCGGGGTTTGTGCCCAACCGCTCCTCTTGAACAAACGTCAAGCCATCGCCGTCATCGTCGCTGTCGGGATCGGTTTCATCATCATCGTCGTCCGTCGCCGCCAGCGGAGCGGAGAGCAAAGAGCCAAGATCGGCTGCTTCACCAACCTCCAGACTCGCCGACTCGAGAGGCGCACTATGTGGATTCCAACTAGAACTGTACAACGCTTCCTGCATCTCTTGCGCTTTCTTCTGCTCCTCCTGACGTTGTTCGTGTTCTACGCGCTGGGCCGCGACGCGCTGCGAGAAAGCATAGACGTGATGGCTCTGAAACAGCGGAGTGACGATCATCGAAAAGATAATAGCCACGGCAAAGGCGGCATAGACCCGCTTCGACTTGCGGTAGGTGACGGCAAACGCCAACAGGCCCAGCGCGCCGAACCCCAGGCTAAAGTTCAGGCCAACCTGTCGCCAACCTTCTGGGGTGCGCGGCAGGCCCAGCCACCCCGTCAACCGACCGACCGGGCGTTCGGCGGCGGCCAGCCGCTCGCGGTCAAAACCGAAGAAATCCGTCTGGATATCGGCCTCGACCCGCTCGCCGTTCTGCTGCTGGGGATACTCCAGGTGAACGGTCATCCGCAGCGGCAGCCCGTCGCCGTCAATCCAGACCTCCCCGTCGCCGATGGCGTCGCGGTATTGATCCGAGACATCCAGCGTCAATCCTCCGGGCAGTTCACCCCGTTTGCGCAGATGGTCTTCCAATTGGTCGCGCATATAAGCAGCGACCTCAAGACCGTTAAAGTCAAAGACGTAATGCGTGACCCGAAGGGGTGATGCGTAATTCGGATCTCGCCCGTTCCTCTGCTCCTCTGCTCCTCCGCTCCTCCGTACGTTCCTCGCGCCGACCAGGTAGGCCATCAAGTCGTTGCCTGGGGCAAAAGCGCCGGAAAAGGCGGACGCCCCAGCATCCGTGTCAATCTCCTGCCACGCGCCGCCGATCTGGCGGCCATAAGCCCGGTCGCCTTCGATGCGCACCTCGACGCCGTCGCGCGATTGCACGAGGTTGCCGCCGCCCTGCCACAGCATCATCTGCAATGTACTTTTGGGCAGATCGGTCTCGCCCTCGAGATAGAACCGCTGTTGGCGGCTGCCGCTGCCGACATTGGCCAGGGTCGGGGCGGGATGCGTGGTCTCGACGACCGTGGTGGCAAAATGGTAGACGCCCGATTCCTGCGCCCGCCGCCAGGCGGCATCCAAAGGATCGAGGGTCGTCATCGTCGCGGCGGTCGCCACAGGGTAGGCCAACAGCGCAACGATGAGCAGGCATAGCACAACAAGGGACAGACCAAGGAAACTGGAAAAACGCGCGCGCTTCATCTTCCACCTCCATTTCAGAATAAATAGTTCGACAATGGCACATTTACCTCTTTGTTCGCCGAAGGTCTCCTGACCGAGGCGGAACGTCCCTGTTTTAGCCCGAAAATGGCTCGGTCAGGAGACCTCGCCCAACGTAAGGGGCAAATCCAGCGTCATTAAGCCAATGTGCCATTGTCGAGATAGTATAGTTCAAGAGAAAACAAAACGTCATTTCATTTGGGTGTGTTTCATCTCAGTTGGGGTTTGGTTCGTAGTAGGCGATTTATCGCCGCAACAGCGCGCTGAAGCGCGTACTACGAACATCCCTCAACTCATTTGAAACGCACCCATTTCATTCTAGCATACAGACAATCCAGTGTCAAGGGCGCAAACTTACCAGGCGAAAAGACCCTATCCCGCGTGATTGCGCACCAGCAGCCCTTCGATTATCTCAGGACAAGCGGCAGGTAAATAAAATAGTCCTGACGCCTGGTCACGACGACCACGCGCGGCGCAGCCTCCACCAGCCCGCCGCAGTTTTCCGCCGTCAGCGTGAGCGTGTACGTGTCCGGCGCGGCCCATCGATAGACGCCGCTGCTGTGGTTCTGTCCGTTGGTAGGCGTGGGCGACCAGGTGTAGGTGATGGGCGGCGTGGCACCGGCGGGAGTGATGGCGGCGGTGAAGGTATACGGCGTGTCCACGTAGAGCGTACCGGTGAGACCGGTCAGGTCAGTGATGGCAGCGCCGGTGAGCGGTATGCACTCTGATACCGGCTCGGTGAACCTCACGACGAGCGTGCTCTGAGCCGCGCCGCCGGCGCCCTGGGTCGTGGCAGAGATGTGCGCCGCGCCTGCCACGTCGGAGGTGACGATCGCCAGCGCCATGCCGCCGCTGGTCACCGAGCGCGCCCAGATGTCGCCCAGGTCTGTGCCGAACGTCACCAACACCTCCCCCGCCCCCCCTTTCCTCCCCCCCAATGGGAGGGACAGAGGGGGGGGGCTGGTGACCGTCGCCGTCACGGTGATGACGCCGCCGACGGTCTGTGCGGGTGGGTCGGCCTGCAATTGCGTCACCACGTAGGGCGCGTCGGCTCGCTGCGTGGCGGTGTAGACGTCATCGGCCGGCGTGGCGGTGGCCTGGCCCTCGCTCTGCGTCCAGTAGTAGTCGGAGCGCATCAGCGAGGCGAGTTGCGCGTCGCTCATCTGCCCCAGCAGACGGCAGTCGTCGCCGACGCCCGCGCACGGCGGCGATTGCGGGAAGCCGTAGGACCAGAAATAGAGATGGTTGGCGGCCATGTGCTTGTCCAGATCGTTCGACGCATACGCCGGGTCCATCGCCGCGTAGAGCACCATCGGCTTGAGGGCGTCGTTGGCATCCCCCTCGTCCGGCGTCGTCCACTCGGAGGACCAGTACCACTCGAACAACGTGCCCGTGGGGAGCAGCTCGGCGACGTACTCGCGGACCACTTCTCCGGTCGTCTTGCCGCCCAGATACGTTCTGGGATCGGGGGACCAGTACGGATCCAGCAGCGCCACTCGCGCGGGACGCAGGTGTTCCGACAGCTCACCGGCGGCGATCCCATCGTCGACCAGCTTGGTCAGGCGCACGGCCATCTGGTTGCCCAGCGAGTGTCCGGCGATGCGAACGGTACCGGTGTAGGTATCCAGCGCCGCCGTGTACGCCTCGTAGAACAACTCGGCTGCGCTGGGCGTGCCGGCCGGCGCGGCGACGTATCCCCCCACGAGCGGGACGGCGTCCCAATCGTACCAACGCATCCCCTGGGGACCATCAGGAGTCCAAATTTTGGCCTCGGCATCGAGCACGCCTTGCGGCGGCTCTCCGCCAGGGAAACCGATCTCGCCGGCAAGGCCCGTCCGCTCGTCCGAGAACTGGTTCCAGACAAAGATGCCGACGTTCCAGCCGTCGTCGATCCATGCCGCAATCGTATCGTTGCCATCGAAATCAAAGTTGGGCAGATTATACGACAAGTACGGCTGCCAGCCGTGGGCAAAGATGAGCGTCGGTTTGGCCGGGTCAAAGTAAGGGTTCGCCTCGCCGGAGACAAACTTTTGGTTGGCGTTCCCCTTCCCAAACCAGTAAAGGCCGTAACTGAGCGCGTTGGGATTGTAGCCGGCTGAAGGCGCGGCTTGCACTGAAAGCGACACCAGCATCACTACGAGGGTTACTCCTGCGAGGAGAATAACCCACCACATTCTCGACTTGCGACTCATACTGCACCTCCTTTAATTGGGATGGGTCTGTTTCCGCTCCCACTCCATCTGCACCGCTTTCCACTCCTCAGGGGTGTTGATGTTGCGGAAAGAATGCAGGCCAGGGTCAAAGGGAATCACGTCGTCTGAGGTCACGTAGCGGACCCGCACGTGGGGAAAGAACGAGATGATGCGTCGTCGTTTCGCGCGAATGGCCGCCTCCACCGCCGGCAGGCAGGTGCGCCGGTAGGCTCCGTGGAGAGGTTCGATGAATCCCCCCCCCTCAATCCCCCCCACTGCGCTGCGCTTGCGGGAGGGAGGCTCGTGGCGCAGCAGGACCACGTCGAATCCCTCCGCCCAATCTGCAAAGGCTCGCAAAAGATCAGGGTTCAAGAAGGGCATGTCACAGCCCACGACCAGCGACAACTCGTGGGCCGCCGCCCCCAGCCCCGCTTGCAAGCCGCCCAGCACGCCCACGTGACGAAAGCGATCCTCGACCAGTGGGACTCCCAGGCCAGCGTAGGGCCGCACGTCGCCCGCCACGATCAACACCTCGGCGCACACGCTCGCCATGCGCTCGATGACGATCTCGATCAATGAACGGCCATCCAACTCGAGGAAGGCCTTGTTGCGTCCCATCCGCCGGCTGGCCCCACCCGCCAACACGAGACCGGTGATCTGGTAATTTGGTGATTGATGATTTGGAGATCGGCGATCAGTGGATGAGTCAATCCCCAAATCTGCCATCTCCCAACCTCAAATCCAACGGGGGGAGGGTGCGCAGCGTCTCGGTAAACTCCTGTACGGTCTCGGCGAACAGCCCGCCCTCAGAGGCGGCGACCCATTTGGCCAGAAATCGTTCCGGCTCGATGCCGGTGAATTCGAGAAGCACTTTGAGTACCGGCATGCGGCGGGCAGTGCGATGGTTGCCGGTCGAGTAATGACAGTCGCCGATGTGACAGCCCAACATCATCACGCCGTCCGCTCCGGCCCGAAACGTGCGGATGATCAGTTCGGGCGAGACGCGGCCGGAGCAGGGGACGCGGATAATCTTGAGATTTGGTGGATACTTGAGCCGGGTCGACCCGGCCAGGTCCGCCCCGGCGTAACTGCACCAGTTGCAGAGAAAACCAACGATCTTGGGTTCATACGTCTCGTTTGCCATTGCCATACCTCACGCCGCTGCCATTTCCAATTCTTGCATCGCGTTCATCGCCCCCAGCATCTCGGAGATCAACTGGCGGTCGGTAAAGTGCCGCAAGGTGATCGCCTTGGAAGGACAGGTCCCGGTGCAGGTGCCGCATCCCTTGCACAGTGCCTCGTTCACATGGGCTACCTTGCGATCCTCCAGGAACTCGATGGCGGAATACGGGCAGGTCTGGACACACTGCGTGCAGCCCACGCACATCATCTCGTCCACGATGGCCGTGGCCGCCTCCGTCTCGACCTCGCCCCGGCGGATGAAGGTGAGCACGCGCGCCGCCGCCGCCGATCCCTGGGCCACCGATTCGGGGATGTCCCGCGGCCCCTGGGCGCAGCCGGCGATAAAGACGCCGCCGGTCAAGGTCGCGATCGGGTCCAGCTTGGGGTGCTTTTCCTTGAACCAGCCGTCGGCGTCGCAACTGAGGCTGAACAGGCGGGCCACCTCCTCCGCGTCGTGGCGCGGCTCGAGGCCCACGCTCAGGATGACCATGTCGACCGGCACGCGCAACTGCCGCCCCAGCGCCCGATCATCCACATAGATCACCAGCTTCCCGTCCTCCGGCAGGATCTCGGACGGACGCCCGTTGATAAAGATAGCGCCCTCCTTCTGCAACCGCTTGTAGAATTCCTCGTAGGTCTTGCCGCCGGTGCGCATGTCAATGTAGAACTCGTAGATGCGGGCGCCGGTCTTGCCGTGGACCAGGTGGGCTAGCTTGAGCGAGTACATGCAGCAGACCTTTGAGCAATACGGGTTATAGTTTTCGTCCCGGCTGCCCACGCAGTGGATGACGGCGATGCTCTCCGGCTCGGTCTCCCCATCGCGCATGACGATGCGGCCATTGGTGGGGCCAGACCCGGCCAGCATGCGCTCGACCTCCAGGCTGGTAAAGACGTCAGGATAGCGGCCATAGCCATACGGGGAGATGCGCCGGGCGTCGAAAACGTCATAGCCGGTAGCGACGATGACGTTGCCTACCTCGACCTCCAGGAACGTATCTTCCTGCTCAAAGTCAATCGCTCCGGTGGGGCATTCCTTCTCGCACACTCTACAACGGCCTTTGGTGAAAAAGAGACAGTTCTCCCGATCGATCACGGGGATGGCCGGCACCGCCTGGGCAAAGGGCCGGTAGACGGCCTTGCGCTTTCCCAGTCCTGCGTTAAAGCCGTCGTCCACGACCCGCCGGGGGCACTTTTCCTCACACGTGCCGCAGCCGGTGCACTTTTCCTCGTCAATCGACCGCGCCCGCTTGCGAATGCGCGCGGTGAAATTGCCCACATAGCCCGAGATTTCCTCGACCTCGCTATAGGTCAGGAGGGTGATGTTGGGATGCCGACCGGCATCCATCATCTTGGGGCCGAGAATTCAGGCGCTACAGTCGAGCGTGGGAAAGGTCTCGTCCAGTTGGGCCATGCGCCCGCCAATGGACGGCTCCCGCTCGACCAGGTAGACCGGGTAATTGGCGTCGGCAAGCTCCAGGGCGGCCTGGATGCCCGTGATCCCCGCGCCGACGATCAGTGTAGCCGGATTGATCTTGACCTTGTTGATGCTCAGCGGTTGGTGGCAGCGCACCCGCGAGACGGCCGCGCCGACCAGGGCCTTGGCCTTGTCCGTGGCTTTGTCCCGATCCTCGTGCACCCAGGAGCATTGCTCGCGGATGTTTGCCATCTCAAAGTAGTAGGGGTTCAGTCCGGTCTCGGCCACCGCCCGCTGGAACGTCGGCTCGTGCATGCGCGGCGTGCAAGAAGCCACCACGACTCGATCCAGCCCCAGTTCCCGGATGTCCTCTTTGATCATCTCCTGGCCCAGGCTGGAGCACATGAACTCGTAATCGCGGGAGACAGCGACTCCGTCCAGCCCCGCGGCCCACTCGGCCACTTTCTCGCAGGCCACCATGCCGGCGATGTTGTTTCCACAGTGACACACATAGACGCCAATTTTCATCTGTTACCTCCATAATCGTGATTCCCCCACCCCAACCCTCCCCCGCAAGCGGGGGAGGGAGTCCCCTCCCACTTTTTGCGAGGGAGGAAAAGTGTCCCACCCCCGCGCTTTTTGCGAGAGAGAGTATCCCCCCCCCCCC
>DAOTUB010000137.1:0-7389 GCA_034437455.1 Anaerolineae bacterium
CCATTTATGGCAAAACGGCATCTGACCAGCGTCCTTTTGGCACTCAAACGCGATGAGTGCTGGAACGGAAAGCGGAACAAAAATGGAACCAATTAGGAGACATCCCGGAGCCTATTTTCATCACCCCAGACTGGACCTCAATCGTCACCTTCTCCCATCTTTGGAAAGCAAGAGTGTACCAATGACTGAAAAGATCCTAATAATCGACGATGATGAGAAGCTGTTAAAGATCGTAGCCCTGACGTTAGAATCAAAGGGTTATGTTGTCTTCACAGCGAAGAACGGGGAAGAAGGAGAATCGCTCTTTCACCAGATCGCTCCTGATCTAGTGATCTTGGATGTTATGATGCCAGGCTTGAAAGGATGGGATGTCTGCCAACGCCTGCGCCAAGTCTCTTCCGTCCCTATCATTTTCTTGACGGCCCTGGGCGAGACCAATCATCTGGTTCGTGGACTACAGACAGGAGCGGATGATTACGTAGCCAAGCCTGTTAGACCGATCGAACTGGAAGCACGAGTCACTGCCCTGTTGCGTCGAGTTCGTATGTCCCACGAACCACCAAAAGTGTTGCGCTTTGAAAACGACACCTTGATCATCAATCGCGCTGAGCAAAAAGCCTTTGTCCAGGGCCAGGAAGTGTCGTTAAGCCCCACCGAGTACAATCTACTTCTGTTTATGGCTGAACGCGCTGGGCGCATCCTCTCCACCGAATTGATATTTGACGCTATCTGGGGGATACGGTCCGAAACACAGATGGAGAGCGTCAAGTGGCACATCTGGCGCCTACGACAAAAGATCGAGACCGATCCCAAAAACCCTCGCTTTATTCTCACTGAACGCGGTAAAGGCTATCGTTTTTCTCCCCACTAACCCTGCCCCAATCCAAACCAAATTCAAACCCTCCTATGCTACAATAAGATTGAAAGTCCCATTTGTAGGTGCGGTACAGGCACAATAACAGGAACATACCGCAGGGAGGTGACACATTCACGATAATCTCCGTAAAGATGCTCAAGCTCACTATCGCTAAAGTATACCTGTATCCGCTACATCGGCCAACACACTGATACTACACTGACCAACACATCGACACTCAGACTCACCTGTATCCGCTACATAAACCCAATAGAAGCTCATCATCGCAGAAGCTACCGGGCCTAAAAAATCAGGTCCGGTAGCTTTTTACTAAACTCTCCACTGTTCCAAACCAAATTCAAACCTTTGTATGCTACAATAAGATTGAGTCTAAAACAACCAGAACATCCGCAGTCATAACAACGCAGCCCAATAAATGGTTGGCTAGGCTAATGCTGGCGTGGCCGTGATAGAAACATTGACACTTACAACACTGACATACATCACAGTCACAACGCAGACACCACGATAACAACAACGATACTCACGGTCACGTCAGCACTGACTCCACTTACCCCCTCACATCTTGCGATTATGAAGCCTCTGTGCCAATTCTTGAAGCGCGTCAACAGACGGCTCTTGCAAATTTACCTGTTCTAATACAGCTACAGCCTGACTATGATACTCGTGCACCAATTGTTCGACGTATTCACGACTGTTTGCTTGATGCAACAAGTGCGTTGCACGGTGGACATCGCTCATCGAGAGTTTTTGATGAGCCAGTAAAGCACGTAATTCTGCACTTTGCTCCAGGCCATAAAGAATAGGCAGCGTCTTTTTACGCCGGATAATATCACTGCCGACGGGCTTGCCAGTGACCGCTGGATCGCCCCAGATACCCAGGATGTCGTCGCGCATCTGGAAAGCTAATCCCAAGTGGCGACCAAACGAACGCAGATGTTGGCGATAAGAAGTCGAGACATCAGCGACGAGAGCGCCCATTTCACACGCGCAAGATACCAACGCAGCAGTCTTACCCTCAACCATCGCCAGATAATCGGCGACCGAAACACCATCACAGTTCTCGAAACCAATGTCGAGATATTGACCACCAGTAAGAGCCACACAGGTCTGGTTGAATAGACGATGAGCGGCCACGACACTTTCGGCAGGCACCCCTCGGTCAGAGAGCCGCAGCAAAGCAAGCTGAGCCAGTGCAAACATCGTATCCCCAGCATTGATCGCCTGCGCCTCCCCCCATAACGACCAAACCGTAGGACGGTCGCGCCGGACCTCATCTCGATCCTCAATGTCATCGTGAATAAGTGAAAAGTTGTGCAACAGCTCGATAGCGGCAGCAGCAGGGAGTGCCTGCTCCCAGTCTCCGCCGCAAGCCTCGCACATTAGCAGACAGAGCACGGGTCGCACGCGCTTGCCGGTTTGCGTCTGGCAGGGATTGAATGCGGCGTCGGCCCAACCCAGATGATAATGCAGCATACCATACAGTTCAGCCTGGCGCGGATCGGTTCCCTGAACAACGGCGCGCATTTCCGCTTCGAGGGATGGCAAATAGCGAACAAAACAGTTTTCAAGCTCACGCATTGCAGTTAACCTCCGTCTCATACAGAGAGGTATTCTGGAGAGCCCGAATGTCGGCTGCGCCAGCGGCGAACATAGCAACGCGCAACTGGGTGATGAGGATCGCGAGCAGTTCGGCTACGGCGGCAGCAGATTCGTTAGCTGCGCGAAGGAAAGGGCCGGCACTGCCACACACAGCCGCTCCCAACGCGATAGCCTTGGCCACCTGGATACCATCGCGAATACCTCCACTAGCCAAGACGGGCAATCCCGCCGCGCCTCGGCGGGCCATCAGCAGACTTTCGGTGGTCGAGATACCCCAATCGGCAAAGAGCGCGGCTACCTGCCGTTCACGCTCGCCCCTGGCGCGATGCATCTCCACCTGGCTCCACGAACTGCCACCGGCCCCGGCGACGTCGATGGCAGCGACACCGGCCCCCGCCAGTTGGCGCGCCACCCGTTCCGAAATCCCCCACCCCACCTCTTTGGCGATCACGGGCACCTCCAAGGCTCGACAAATCGCCTCGATCTTGGGCAACAACCCGGAAAAGTGAGCGTTCCCTTCCGGCTGAAGCGCCTCTTGCAGTGGATTGAGATGCAGGATGAGGGCATCTGCTTCAATCATCTCCACGGCGCGGCGGCACTCGTCGAGACCATAGCCATAGTTCAGTTGTATCGCGCCCAGGTTGGCCATCAAAAAGATGTCAGGAGCGACGTGGCGCACGCGATAGGTATCCGCCCAAGCAGGCTCTTCGATAGCGGCTCGTTGGGAACCCACGCCCATTCCCACTCCAGCATCCTGAGCCGCTTCTGCCAGCCGCTCGTTGATTATCTTCGCCTCCGGTGTGCCGCCGGTCATCGAAGAGATGACAAACGGCGCCACCAAGCGCTCGTTCAAAAACCTTGTAGAAGTATCTACGTCCTCAAGGTTAAACGCCGGCAGCGCGCAATGGACAAATCGATAACGCTCAAAGCCGGCCGAGAGATGTTTGAAAGCCACGTCCTCTTGCAGATTGATACGGATATGATCAGATTTGCGTCGTTGATGCATGCTTCCTCCGTAACCTATGATAGCCTTTCGTGTTATTTATGACAGGTTGTATGATACCTATACTTGAGCCAGTTGTCAAACCAAGAGTTCACAACTTGTCTCCGTTTGACAAAACTCCCATAAAGGGTAGAATTTGCTCCAAGCATAAACTTTAGAACTATATTAAGGAGGTAAGGTTGATGTCCCAAGAAACGTTTGAAAAAGTCAAAGATATCATCGTTGATTTGTTAGGAGTAGATCCAGAAAAGGTCACACTAGACGCAGGCTTTCGCGAGGATCTGGAAGCAGATTCGCTCGATCTCGTTGAATTGATTATGGAGTTCGAGGACGTGTTCGGAGGAACCATCTCCGACGAGGATGCGCAACAGATCAAGACGGTTGGTCAGGCAGTGGAGTACCTCGAAGCGCACATGTCGGAAGAATAGCCGAGTCTGAGCCGACACCAGAGCATAGGGCCGCCGACAGATTTTCGGCGGCCTTTTGCTTTGTGGAAATCTATGCTATACTCTACCCATCGCTTTGATCTCACCGGAGGAAAAGAGTATGGAGTGTAACATCAACGAGAATCGAGCCGAATGCACCTGCACCTACGAGCCTTGTCCACGAAAGGGCAAATGCTGTGACTGCATCCGCTACCACTGGCGAATGGGAGAACTGCCAGGCTGCCTCTTCCCACCCCAAGCAGAGCGCACGTACGACCGCTCCATTGCCCATTTCGTGCGCATCCACAGCCAGAAGTAGAACCATTTCCCCAATTCGATCCCCAGAGGGAAGAGGATCCATGCAAGCCTGGCGGATCTGGGCGTGTACGGCTGCAATTATCACACCGCTCGTGGCGATCGGCATCCTAACTGCGTCACCGCCAGCCGCACACGCTGAAATTCCATCTACACCTCCTCCTCCACCCTCCCACCTGGGTTACGGCGCCAACGTGCGCCAAGAATACATCATCGACTCGCTATTTGCACCGCTGGGTTTCGAGTGGATCAAATTGTGGGAAGAGTACGAGGATGAACCGCCTGCAACAAGACTGCCGTACCAGGTTTTGTTTACCATCGAGTGCAACGGTATGCCCACAAACCTCGACGCTTGGGGCGACCACGTCACAGCGATCGCCCAAGCCGGCCTGGGACGTGTCGAGGCCTGAGATAGAGCAAGCCAACTACATCACAAGGGCCTTCCAGTACGCCGACGAGCATTGGCCCTGGATGGGCGCGATGTTTGTCTGGAATCTGGACTGGCACGATTATCATACCTGGGATTGTGAAGCGGCCCGCTACTTTTCCCTGCGCACAAATAACGGCTCCGACAAAGGACTTCCGTCGCTAGCCTACGACGCCCTGGCAACGATGGAGCGGCGGCCCGGACACTTTGGCCCCAAGCTGAAGGTCGAGCCAGCCTTCCTTGCCTTCCTGACCACCATGGGCAAACACGACATCTTTACAAGCACTCTCCATCCACAGAACGTCGGCTACCGCGTGTTAGACTGGACGGCGACAGTCGCGACAGGAATGCCGGTGACCCCCACTCTGGCGATCACCACAGGCCTCCAGGGAGAACCGCTAATGATAACGGTAAACAGCACAGGCTACCCGACAGGGACCTTCACGGGCATCATCACGGTGACAGCGCCAACGACGGACGTAATGAACGCTCCACAGACAGTTCCAGTTACACTGACTGTCGCGCCTCCTCCCCCAAAGCTAACCATCATTCCCCCCACCCTAACCTTCCTGGCCGATGTGGACGAGCCACATATTTTCACAAACGTAGTGATACCTACAAACATCGGGCACGGGGTGTTGACCTGGACGGCGACGGTCGCGCCAGGGATGCAAGTGACCCCCACCCTGGCGATCACCACAGGCTTGCAAGGGGAACCATTGACAGTCACCGTGGACAGCACAGGGTACACCACCGGGACCTTTACGGGCATCATCACGGTGATGGCTACGACGACGGATGTCCTGGATACACCACAGATCGCGCCGGTGACGCTCCTCGTCGCGCCGGAGGTACACCGCATATATCTGCCAATCACATTGCGGCCTGCTACCTGACTTTTCTTTTCACGGAAATTACACTATAATAGCCACACCACAAACCATATGTAGCCCAAGGAGTGTGCACCTATGAAACGTTTCCATTGGATCTTATCACTGACTCTGATAGCAACCTTGCTCCTGGTTGGAACAGCCCAAGCTCAAAGCCAATCCCTCTACTGGAAACGCTTTGACGTAAACATCACCGTCCTGCCCAACGGCGATTTTATCGTCGAAGAGATACAAGAGATCGCCTTCACCAGCGGGGAATTTCATTTTGGCTACCGCACTATCCCGATGGATCGCCTGGAAAATATCACCGACGTAAAAGTGCGGGAGGGTAACCAGGAATATGAACAGGGCTATGGCGGCGATTACACCTTCAGCACCTCCGTAGACGAAGACGAGTTCACTATCAAGTGGTACTTTCCCTACACTTCCAACACGTCTCATACCTTTGTCCTCCGCTACACCGTCCAGGGAGGTCTGCGCTACTACGAGGGCGGCGACCAACTCTACTGGAAGGCAGTCTACGCCGACCGCACCTTCCCCGTCCGCAATTCGACCGTCCTGGTCCGACTGCCAGACGGAGCGACCGCCGATCCTGTGGCGGCCTATGGCGCAGAGGCGACGACAACCGGACAGGGCAGCGGTACCGTCATCTTTGTGGCCCAGGAAACGCTCAATCCAGGACAAGAATTCGAGGTGCGCGTACAGTTCCCCCACGGGATCGTGCAGGGCGCCAAGCCCCGTTGGCAGGCCGCCTACGACCGCAAGGCCGAGTGGGAGGAGAGCTACAAGCCGCTGGCCGATCTGGTGCTGGGAGCGACCGGGGTACTGTTGCTGATCGGCGGGCCGCTTTTCCTCTTGTTGTTGTGGTATTTGCGCGGACGCGACCCCCAGATCGCCCTGCCCGCAAGCTATTTGACCGAGCCTCCCTCCGACGATCCGCCCGGTATCGCCGGTACGCTGGTGGACGAGAAAGCCGATATGCAGGACATCATCGCCAGCCTGGTGGACCTGGCGCGACGCGGCTATCTCGTCATCGAAGAGGATCGCAAGTCCGGCTTTTTCGGTTCGACCGATTTTGATTTCACCTTCCAGCGCACAGAAAAGTCCACCGCCGACCTTTTGCCCTACGAGCAGACGTTGTTGAACAAGGTGTTTGGCAGAAGCAACAGCAAACGTATGTCTGCCTTGGAAAACAAGTTCTACAAAGCCATTCCCAAGATCAAGGAACAACTCTACAAAGAGACCGTCAAAAACGACTACTTTCGGGCCAGCCCCGACAAAACTCGCGGTCGGTACGCCGGTCTGGGGATCGCGTTATTGGTGGGGGCTTTTGCCTGTGGGTTCTTTATGTTAGCCGCACTGTCAGAATATACCGGCGCGACGATTTGCCCTTTCATCGGGATAGGCATCACGGCCATCGGGATGATCATCTTGGGGCAGGCAATGCCCGCCAAGACGCGCAAGGGAGCCGAACAGGCCGCCCGCTGGGAGGCCTTCAAACGCTATTTGAAAGAGATCGAGCGGTACACCGATCTGAGTGAAGCCACGGACCAATTCGAAAAGTACCTGCCCTACGCTATCGCCTTCGGGCTGGACCGGAGCTGGATACGCAAGTTCACGCGCCAGGAGACGGCAGGCTACGTGCCGATGCCAATATGGTATGTTCCGACGATGACCTCCAGCAGTAGCAGCCCGCGACCGTCGGGCCTGGGCAAGGAGACAGGCGCCACCGGCGCTCCCTCGCTCCAACAGATGTCCGACGGCCTATCTGGTGGATTACAAAATATGTCGGACGGACTCACTTCGATGCTCAACTCAGCCGGCAGCACGCTATCCAGCGCGCCCAGCAG
>DAOTUB010000138.1:0-5281 GCA_034437455.1 Anaerolineae bacterium
TGCGGGTAAAGAAAGGCTTGTCTAGGACTTGAATCCTGAACAGAAAGGCCAAACCCCTATATATACCGGTTCGCCAAGCGAAGAACGTATATGTGGTGGTAGGCTAAAAACTTTTATCCAAAGTCCAAATCTACGTGAAAGCCGTGGTCCGAGCCAACCACTTGACCTGTCATTCAGATAGCGCTGTGAGACAGGTGATAAACATCGCAACAGGCCCAGCGGTTTCCTTGCTGGAATTGATAGCGATGCTCAACTCTCAATCAGCGCGATCATCTCGAAACATTACTGTAACGCAAATGACACCCTGAGAACACCTGGGCCGCATTATAATAGACCTGCTTCACCTGTTGAAAGTGGCGCAGACCGATCTGTGTTTAGAATGAGACTGGCTTGGGGCTGGTGGATACGGTGGCCCGCTTTAGGTCTCGAAGGAGTGTTCTGATGAAGATCTTTCGTCTCGTGATCTATGTCGTCGCGGCGGTGATCGTGATCGTCGCCGTTGCTGCATGTCGTGCGACGCCAACGCCAACGTCACTGCCTCCAGCGCCGCCGCCTACCGCAACGACCATATCCACACCCACCACCGAGCCAACGCAACCCACAGGCGTCTGCGGTCAGCAAGGCAGCATAACCGTGTTGATTATGGGAGAGAGCGCGCCGGAGGATCAGTCGGAGCGCGGTGCCAGCTACATCCGCCTGGCCAGGGTGGATTACGGCGCCAGGGTGGTGCGTGTGCTGGCCCTGCCGCCCTATCTGTGGGTAAATACACCGGCGCTGTCCACGACGGCGCAGATTGAAGCCATTGAGCTAACCCACGTGTACCGGGAAGCCCTACAGATCCCATCGGGGAGGGACCGGGCCAAAATAGCTTATGCCGCGGACATCACGGCCCAGACGATCGACGACAACTTTGATCTCGCGCCAGATCATACCGTCGTCCTCAGACAAGGGGCCTTTGTTGAGATGATCGACGCGCTGGGCGGGCTCTCGATCGACCTACCGGAGGACGTGGACGGCTCGCCATGCGGACTGGGCACGTACAGCGCAGGCCCCCAGGTACTGGACGGTCAACGAGTGCTGGACTATGTGAGCATCTATCCAGCTGTTGGGGATGAGGAGCCGATAGAATTGGAGCGGTTCAAGCGTCAAAGGCAGGTGCTTCGGGCCATCCATGCCCAGGTCATCAGTATCAAGACACTCCTCCATTCTCCCGACTTGATCCGGCGTTACCATCAGTATGTGGTCACTGACCTCGGCCTGAATCACCTCCTGGCCCTGGCATGCTTGCTGCAGGAACCCGGCCTGTCAGTCGAGTATCTGGAGCTGACCCCTGACCTGTTTACGCCTGGAGAGGGGAAAATCCTCTTCCCCAAGACGGACGAGATCATCCAATACATCGAGACCGAATTCGTCCAATAGGGTTGGGTCTGTAGGCCGCGCTTGTAGCGCGATGATGTTCGGAGTTTCAGAGTATCTTCTCTCGAAAACCAAAATTGCTCTGGCAAGACTCGCTTGGTTTCGATACGCTTCTCCGCTGGCGCTGCAAAGCTACTCAACCGGCGCTCTATTTAATGGCTGAACGGTCAAGTCGCGATTTCGATATCGTGCACCCCTGCAAGATTTGATTCAGGCTCGCGGGAAGCTTTATGCCTGTCCCTCAACTGCGTAGCCAGTCCGAAACAGTATTGTAACGTAAATGATACCCTGAAAACAGTTGTACCGAGTTATAATTGTTGCACAATACACACAAGCCTGCGGTCTGCATTTCGGAGATCGCTTATACCAAAAGCGGTGAAAACATGGCACAAGCAAAAGCTGAGGTCTTGCCTAGCGAACTATTGAGCGTCCTACCGTGGGTTTCAAAGCGGAAGGCGACGACGGGTGAGCAACTGCAACGAGCCGCTGTCGCCCTCGAAGCGGGGCGCAAGGCGGAGGCCCGAATCCTGCTTGAGGAGGTGGTCCAGGCCAATCCGCGCTCGGAGCGGGCCTGGCTGTGGCTGGCGGATGCGGTGGATGCGGACGAGGAGCGGCGCTTTTGCCTGACTCACGTGCTTTCCATCAACCGCCGCAATGCGCTGGCCCGGCGGGCGCTGGGGGCCATGGAGCCAGGGGCCATCCAGTCCCCCCTGTTGCGAGTGGCCTCCGCTGCCCTGGAAGTCGGACGCAGGACGGAGGCCCGTCGCCTGTTGGAGGGAATCGTCCGGGCAAACCCGCGCTCAGAGCGGGGCTGGCTGTGGCTGGCGGATGCCGTGGATTCTTATGAGGAACAGCGCTTTTGCCTGAACCAGGTCATGTCCATCAACCGGCGCAACGCGCTGGCGCGACGGGAGCTGGAAGTGCTGGGACCTGGCCCTGCCTGGTCCCCGCTCGATAGACAGGCGGTAGCGCCGGGGCTTTGGGCAGGATGGCAGTCCCCGATCGCTGCGGTCGCCGAGAGTCGTGCTGCTGTTGGCAGCCGTGCCATCCCAATGGCCCTGGTGATAGCCGGGGGCTACCTGGCAGCGGTGGCCGTGGCCGAGGTGCTCACCGCTCTCATCGAACCCCGGGTTGGACTGGTGCTGCACGTCGTTTTACTGATGATGTTGTTGCTCCACACCGCTCGTACCTGGGGGCGTCCGGGCCACAAACTTGTGCTCTGCCTCTCCTTTGCTCCCCTCATTCGCCTGTTGAGTTTGTCCATGCCGTTGGCTGGCTTTACCCGGATCTATTGGTACTTTATCGTCAGCGTGCCTCTGATCACCGCCACCTTCGTCGCCTTGCGCATCCTGGGGTTCTCCAGGATGGAGCTTGGGCTGAATCTGAAGGGGATCCCCGTCCAAATGTTGGTGACTTTTACCGGCTTGTCGCTGGGCTACATCGAGTACCGCATCCTGCGGCCAGCTCCGCTGGCCGCCAGCCTGGCCTGGCGGGAGGTTTGGCTGCCGGCGCTGATCTTGTTGGTCTGCACCGGTTTCATCGAGGAGCTGATCTTTCGCGGGATGATGCAACAGGCTGTGACCAAGGTGTTGGGGATTTGGTGGGGCATCATCTATGTGGCTATGCTCTTCGCCGTGCTGCACGTGGGCTACCAGTCGCTATCTGACGTCATCTTTGTTTTCATCGTGGCCCTCTTCTTTGGTATCGTCAAGGCCCATACCGGCTCCATCTTGGGCGTCACGCTGGCCCACGGGCTGACGAACATCCTCCTGTTCTTGACGATGCCTCTGGGCGTGAATCACTTTGACATCCTCGCCTCTTACCTGTCCGGACTGTAATCCCCGACTGTCTCAACTAACGCAGAAAAAGTGCAGACCATCCATCTGCACTTTTTGTTTGTGGCGTAATGGACAAACTGATGTTCCCCCGAAAAAATGGACAGAGAGTTAAGCAAAAAGCTGCTCCTCATAGTAGCGTTTCTCGTATTCTTCTGGGCTAAGATAGCCAAGTAGGACGGGTTAAGGGAACCCGAAACCCGACGTCTTGCCTTTCAGTGAAATTCAGTGCCATCAGCGCGTTGGCAATCGAACTGAGAGCGCCAACCACCAGCGAGGGCAACCACATTGCGCTCTTGGCGGTGAGAACCACGGATTAGGGAAAAATCACGATGGCGGCGCTCTCGCCGGGAAAACGGGCGCACCCGCTCCAGCGGGCGTTTGGCGAAGTGATCGTCGTCGGCGATCGCGCCAGCTTGAACGGTGAACTGGCGTTTGCCTGCGACGACCACAAACTGCACTACCCGATAAACTTTCCAGAAATCACTGACATCAGTCAAAATTCACCGCTACCTGAAAAAGTTTACAGACAATGAATCATGCCGCATTTTGGTAAACACGGGATTAGGCACAGGATCTGCTTGACAGATTGGCAGAGAGAGAGTACACTTTGATCGTCACTACAAAATCCGCCTTCTAGTACCTGTCTGTACCCAAGTACAGGACACAGTGGTCATGCTTTGTCGAGAAGCTCTTTTGTTGTCCTTTACACTCCACATTGGGAGGAAGGAGGAATCCGATGGCACGCTCTCGTCGGTACAGAACTTGGATTTTGGTCACGAGCGTCACGTTGCTCTTGGCCGGGATAGCGATAATTTCCCAGAACTCACAAGCTGAGCACTCACTCTCCCCAGAACAATCGGTGCAGCGTGCCTGGCGATTGGCCCAGGAATCCGGCGCGTATCACTTTTCCACCGATATCGTTCAGACAACGTACCCGGCTCCAGCGGTGTCCAACGTGGGCCGCAGCAGCCGCCAAGAGACGCTCTACATCGAGGGACAAGCCAACCTGCCCGAACGCACCCTGTCCATGACTCTGTGGAAAGGCGGCAGCGTGCTGAGTCTCCGCGATGGCATCGAGGTGCGCGTCGAGGGCGACCAGGCTTACGGCCGCCAGATCGGGGGGACGTGGCAAGAGATGGAGGACTTGAGCGGTGCGTTCGCCCCAGGCAGCGACCTGATGGCCTACCTGGCAGGGGCTAAGAACGTGCGGCGAGTTGGTGAGTCGGTTGAGCGTGCATTACGTTTTACGCATTACGCCTTCGATGTCGATGGCCCTGCCTTTGCCCGCCACGTGCGCGATCAACTGGAACGCCATCTGCTCGAGAACGGCGAGCTGCCTCGCGGCGTGAACCTGGAGGTCGCCCGCCAGTACAACAACGTGAGCGGCCAGGGGGAGGTGTGGCTTGACGGCGACAACCTACCCATGCGCTTGAAGGTGCACCTCGAATATCCAGAACAGGTGAACGGCGAGCGCGTCAAAGCCGACATCCAGACGGACTTTTCTGGGTTTGCAGTGAGAAACCGGGGTGTTGACAACACCCTGATTTCTTTTTCCTCCAAGGACTGGCAGAACTTTGGTCTGCGAACCGGCCTGTCGCTGGGGCTGATGGGGGTGGTTCTATTGCTCGCGACTTCTCGCCGGTCAAGAAAAGTCTATACGGCTTTTGCCCTGGTCATTATCTTTTCGACCAATACTGTCCTGATACCCATAGTGTACCTTAACAAAAACCACATGCTCTGGTAACATTGCTGCGACCCTACTTCCCAGGAGGCAGCAATGAGCGATTCAAGCAGTACCGGAGACGGTCACACTACATTCGATGAATTGTGCAAGCCGATAGGCTCATTCCTCGAGCAACACGAACGCGACCATCCATCTCACCACCGTGAGACGTTGCACTTTGCAGACTTTGCGAAGAAACTGATCTACCACTTTGCCAAGAACTGCAAGTCAGGTCGGCAATTGGTGACCGATCTAGAGACCGCCCCACCCGAATTAGAGGTGGGTGAGGTGAAGCGCTCGACGT
>DAOTUB010000139.1:0-14091 GCA_034437455.1 Anaerolineae bacterium
TGACCACTCTCGCTCGGCTGGTGCGGGAAGCGACGGCCGCAACGGGCAACATCTAGCGTTGTCCCTCGACGCATGTCGATCACTGAGCCTCGCCTACCCCTCTACGGGGGCCTACTGCTTCGAAAACCCTCCTTCACCCCACGCCGTTTGACTTTTGGAGCGTTTAGCGGTATCTTATAGTGGTGACGGTTCCCGATTTTCCATTTTTGGAAGGAGGCCATCCATGTTAGACGATCTACGAGAGCAAGTGATTCAGGCGGATGAAGAGTATGAAGAAGAGCAAGAAGCACGCTTTGCCCGGTTCCAGTTCCTTCTCGATCTGAAACCACAACAGCGGTTGGTGCTGGCTGTCCTGCTCTTTCTGGACGTGGCACTGTGTGGCTGCATGGTGTTGGTGATGATGGGGCGGGTGGGGCCGCCGTTCTAGAGCAAAACATACTCACCAAGCTCACACAGGGTATAATTCAAAACTCTGGGGGACAGGTTTCTTTTTTCTCCAGACTGTATCTTTTCAATAAAACGGGGCTATGTAGCCGAGGTTTCCATACCTCGCGGACCTGCGCGCTATGGAAAGCGCGGCTACGTCGAAAGCTCCCCAGAGTTCTGAATTATACCCGCTCACACAAACTCCGGCCCAAGCCAAAGTGATAGTTTGCAATGGGAAGTAACCAAACCCTGGTTCGAATCTCTGAACCCCGTAAAACGGCGCAAATCCAGCTCCCCGATGGCCGCACCTTCGAGGCACCCAGGGGAACACCGCTGGAACAATACTTCCAGACAGCGTTGGGCGACAGCCCCGTGCCCATCATCGCGGCGTTGGTCAACGGTGAACTGCGCGAACTGACCTACCCCATGTGGGTCGACGCCGAGGTCCAGCCCTTGTTCCTCTCCGACTCTGACGGCGTGCGCATCTACCGGCGCGCCCTCTCCTTCCTCCTGGTGACCGCCGTCCGCGAGCTGTTCCCAGAGACCCAGGTGTTTGTAGATCACTCGCTCCCCTTTGGCGGCTTTTTCTGCGAGGTACTGGGGCGGCATCCGTTCAACACGGAGGAACTGGCGCAGATCGAGACCCGCATGCGCGAGATCGTCGCCGCAGATGTCCCGATCAAGGTTGAGCGAGCGCCTCTCGCTGAGGCCATCGAGATGTTCCGCGCGCGCGGCGAGTTGGAAAAAGTACAATTGTTGGGCCACCGTAAAAAAGACTATCTCAAGCTCTACAGTCTGCGCGGCTCACGCGACTATTTTCACGGCTACATGGTGCCTTCGACCGGATACCTGCGCTACTTTGCCCTCCATCTTTGGTCGCCGGGATTTGTGCTCCAGTACCCCCGCCGCCACCGCCCGACGGAGCTCCTCCCGGTGCGCGACTCTCCGCACTTGCTGTCGATCTTTCGCGAGTATGGCGAGTGGCTGCGACTGCTCGGCGTGGATTCGGTGGGCGGGTTGAACGAGGTCATCGCCAATGACCGCATCCGCGAACTCATCCTCGTCTCGGAGGCGCTGCACGAACAACGCATCGCGAGGATCGCCAGCTTGATCGATCGCTGGCGGGACGAGATACGGCTGGTGTTTATCGCCGGCCCATCCTGTGCCGGCAAAACCACCTTCTCCAAGCGACTCTCGATCCATCTGCTGGCGCACGGCATCCGGCCCTTTCCCCTGGAGATGGATAATTATTTTGTCGAGCGCGACAAGACGCCCCGCGATGAGAATGGCGAGTATGATTTTGAGGCGCTGGAGGCGCTCGACGTGGAGCTATTTAACCAACATCTGCTGGCCCTGATGTATGGAGAAAATGTGCAACTTCCTCGCTTCAATTTTCACACGGGTTGTAGAGAGCAGGGCGAAACCGTCCGACTTGCCCCCGACCACGTCATCATCGCCGAGGGCATCCACGGGTTGAATCCAAAACTGGCGGCTGAAATGCCCCAAGAGCGTATATTTCGCATCTTTGCCTCGGCCCTGACTCAACTCAACATCGACCGACACAACCGGGTGCCGACGACGGACACCCGGCTCATCCGGCGCGTCGTGCGGGACGCCATCTACCGGGGATATACGGCGGAAGAGACCCTGAACCGCTGGGAGAGTGTGCGGCGGGGGGAAAAGCGGCACATCTTTCCCTACCAGGAGCACGCCGACGTGATGTTCAACTCGGCGCTGGTCTACGAACTGGCGGTGCTCAAGCGATTGGCGGAGCCGCTGTTGTTGCAGGTCGATCCCTCCAGCCCCCGGCGCGCGGAGGTCAAGCGTCTGCTGGCCCTCCTGCAATGGTTCGAGCCTTGCGACACAGACCTGATCCCGGACAACTCGATCCTGCGCGAGTTCATCGGTGATTCGATCCTGCGTGATTACGCGCCGTGAGCAATGATTGACGAGGTGGCATAAGCAGTGTCTCACGAGCAAGAGACAGCCCAGAAACAAAGGGGGGCGCTCCGGCGGCTGGGGAACCGCATCGCCTTCACCCTCGCCTGGCTGCGCAACCCGGATGAGGTGGGGCAGCCCATCACCCTGCGACCTCGCGGCGTGCGGCTGCTCGTCCTGCTGATCCTGGGCAACCTGGCTATCCTGGCCATGCTGGTCGCCGCGCTGTATCAACTGGCCGGGACGACCGTCGTCCAGGTACCGCCCCGGCAGATCGTTGCCACCGTGACGTTCCGGCCCTCGCCCACCCCGGCCCCCACTCCCACCCCTCTCGGCAGCGGTGGCGCCATCGCCTTCACCCTGCGGCGCGGCGGCAACACCGACGTCTATGCGCTCAATCAGAGCGACCGGCAACTGGTGCGGTTGACCTACGATCCGGCCGAGGACCGCGATCCGTCTTGGTCGCCCGACGGTGGCTATATCGCCTTTGCCTCGAATCGCGCCGACAACTGGGACATCTACCTGCTGGACCTGGTCAGCGGCACGCTGATCCGCCTGACCCACGACCCGGACTTTGACGCCAACCCGAGTTGGTCGCCCGATGGCAACTGGATCGCCTTTGAATCGTACCGTCGTGGGAATCTCGACATCTATGTGATGAGCACCACTGGGAAGCAAATGCAACGCATCACCACCGACTCGGCCCCTGACTATGGACCCGTCTGGTCGCCCGATAGTCGCACGCTTGCCTTTACATCCTTCCGCGATGGCAACAAGGATATTCATCTCCGATCTCTGGACGACCGCGAAGAGATCAATATCACTCAAAGCCCGGATCTGGACGAGAACGACCCGGCCTGGTCCCCCGACGGGGCGCAACTGGCCTACGTCAGCGGGCCGCGCGGCAATCCGGCTATCCAGGTGACGACTTTTGATTGGAATACGATGACGGTCGATCAGACCCAGACCGAGTACTTTGGCACTGGAGGTTCCCCGGCCTGGGCGCCCGATGGAACGAGCCTGGTCTATACCTACGAACGGGGCAGGCGCAGCTATCTCGTCGCCGCCGATATGACAGGGTGGGCCTTGTTCCACGAGGTCTATAGCACCAACGGCTTGCTAAAAGATCTGGCCTGGACGAAGCTGGCGCTTTCTCCCCGCATCGTGGCCCGCGCTCAAGCTGACGAGCCATCCGTCGAGCCGCCCGTCTATGTCGAAGTGGTGCAGCCGACACCGTCCACGGGTCCACCCTACGAGCTGGTTCAGATCTCCGACGTGGAAACCGATCGAGACGAAACCGCGCTCCTCTCTGACCGGGTGAACGAGAGCTTTAACGCGCTGCGCCAGCGCACGGTCGAGGAAGCAGGGTGGGATTACCTGGCCAGCCTGGGCAGCTCGTGGGTGCCGATCACCTACACGCCGCCCTCGGGACACTCGCGCAGAAGTTGGCGACTCTGTGGTCGGGCGATCGGCCTGGATCAGGAGCCTTACGAAGCGGCTTTGCCGAGTGACGATCCACAGGTTGAGCTGATACGGCAGGACGTGGGCAACGTCACCTACTGGCGTATCTTTCTTCGGGCAGCGGAGCAGGATGGCAGCATGGGCCAGCCGCTGCGCGAAGCGCCGTGGGATTTGAACGCTCGCCAGGAGGAGGGACGCGCCGGCGTGGAAGGCGGCACGACCCGGGAGCGCGTTCCCACCGGCTACTATGTGGACTTTACCACGCTGGCCAACGATTATGGCTGGGAACGACTGCCGGCCCTGTGGCGCTGGCGTTACTTTTGGCCGGACATTCGCTGGTGGGAATTCCAAAAGACGGATGGCCTGAGCTGGTGGGAATGTATGTTGGAGGTTTTCGAACCGGACGAGATTGAGGCTACTTTCGGACCGATCCCAGGATATGAGGGCAACGAAGAATGACACAAGGGCAACTATGGGAACCCAGGCTTGGCGGCCAACAGCCGCGGACCGCACGCATCATCGTGCTGACCGGTGAGCGTGGCGTTGGAAAGAGCACCGTCTGTTGTGCGACCGTCGTCCTGGCGCAGGCCCGGGGATACACGTGCGGCGGCATCATCACCCTGAGCCGCCCCAACGGTGACCGAGATCTGCTCGATGTGCGGAACAACGAGGCGCGCCGGCTGACCCTCGCCCCTGGTGAAGAGCCAGCCGTGATTCAAGGCCGCTTTCGCTTCGATCCCGATACTCTAGAATGGGGAAACGCCGCGTTGGCCTGCGGCCTTGCCTGTGATCTGCTCGTGGTGGATGAACTGGGACCATTGGAGATAGAACGTAAAGGGGGTTGGCAAAACGCGTTCGACGCGTTGCACAGGGCCAATTTTGCGCTGGCGATCGTCGTCGTCCGCCCCGAGTTGGTCGTGCAGGCTCAAATTCGGCTACCCAGCAGCGCGACGACGATGATCGCCGTGACACTCCAAAACCGAGATCGACTGCCCGCCATATTTCTGGAGATACTGGAGCGTGATGTGTGAAACGCCAGGCTCAGGTTTCTTCCCAATTGGCCAGACCCTTTTGTAGCACTCGCAGCGGCAACAGTCCACATTTGGCCCGCACCGGTCCCAGCGTGACGCCCAGCATCTTGAACATATCCTCGTCCTGCAACGCTTTTAACTCCTCCACCGTCTTGCCCTGGATCTCTTCGGTAAACATCGAGGCGGACGCCATACTGATCACACAGCCCTCGCCGCTGAACCGCGCCTCGTCTACCCATCCATCCTTCAGCCGAATGTCGAGCCGCACCACGTCGCTACAGAGTGGATTGCTCTGCTCGTAGGAGATGTCTGGGTCCTCCAACGTCCCCTCGTTGCGCGGGTGGCCGTAATGATCGAGAATGTGCTCGCGATACAAATCGTCCTCCATCTGCTCTCCCTCCATTGTGATCGCCGCTATCTGCTGACGCCCAATCGCTTCTGCGTCTTTTGAACGCCCTCCACCAGCCGATCCACCTCCTCGCGCGTGTTGTAGAGGTAGAAACTGGCCCGCGCTGTAGGTCCCAACCCGAAGCACTCGTGGAGCGGCTGGGCGCAGTGAAAGCCAGCGCGGATGGCGACGCCCTCCCAATCGAGCATCTGGGCCAGGTCGTGGGGGTGGATCGATGCGACGGCGAAGGCGACCACGCCGCTTCGCTCCTCGGCCGGCGGCCCGATCACGCGCACACCCGGCGTCTTTTCCAATTGCTCCAGGGCGTAGGCTGCCAGTTCCTGCTCGTGCGCCCAGATCGCGTCCAGGCCCAACCGACTCAAATAATCCACTGCCGCGCCGAACCCCACCGCCTCGGCGATGGCGGGCGTGCCGGCCTCGAACTTTTGCGGCAGGTCGTCCCAGATTGCCTTCGCGCGCCCCACCCGCTGGATCATCCCCCCGCCGCTGAATAGAGGCGGCATTGCCTCCAGCAACTCGGACCGTCCGTAGAGCACGCCGATCCCCGTCGGCCCACACATCTTGTGGGCGGAAAAGGCCAAAAAATCGCAGTCCAACGCCTCAACGTCCACCGGCATGTGAGGCACGCTCTGCGCCGCGTCCAGCAGCACCCGCGCGCCCGCAGCGTGGGCGCGCGCGATGATCTCTCGCGCCGGGTTTACCGTGCCCAGCACGTTGGAGATGTGTGTGAAAGCGACCAACTTGACCGGTCCTTGCAGAAGCCGGTCGAGGGACACCAGATCGAGCCGTCCCTCGTCGGTCACCGAGACGTAGGCGAGCTTGGCGCCGGTCTCTTGGGCAAGCCACTGCCAGGGCAACAGATTGCTGTGATGCTCCATCTCGGTGACGAGGATGCGGTCGCCCGGCTCCACGTGGGTTCGCCCCCAGGCATAGGCTACCAAGTTGATCGCCTCCGTCGTGTTGCGGACAAAGATCACAGTACGCGGCTGGGGCGCGTGGATGAACGAGGCGACCTTGTCCCGCGCCCCTTCGTAGGCGGCGGTCGCTTCCTCGCTCAACGTGTGCACGCCCCGGTGGATGTTCGAGTAGTGGGCGCTGTAAAAATCGCTCAACGCCCCGATCACCGCCCGCGGCTTTTGCGTCGAGGCGGCGTTGTCGAGATAGGCCAGCGGTTTGCCGTGTATCTCTCGCGCCAGGATGGGAAAATCGGCTCTCAAAGCGATAGGATCGAGTTTCTTTTCAGTATGCACATTCCACCTTCGCCAAATCTGACTACTGGCTACTGATTACTGACTACTGAAAGTATATCACGATTGGCCCCTCCTGCAAATGTGCTATAATGCCGCCATGAGTTTCAACCAAGCCACCATGTACGACATCGAACCGCACATCGCCGAGATCTATGACCAGAGCGAAACGTACACCGAAGACGTGGAGCTTATCCGCCGCTTGATCGGAGGGCGCGGACGGCTGCGGATTCTGGAGCCGTTTTGCGGAACGGGGCGCATTCTCGTCCCGCTGGCCCTCGACGGCCACGAACTGGTGGGGCTTGATCTGGCAAGGGGGATGCTCGCCCGCGCGCGGATGAAGATCGACCGGTTGCCCCCGGAGGCACAGGAAAGAATCACCCTGGTTGAGGCCGACGTGATTAACGAGGAGTGGCCCCGGGGCTTCGACCTGGTCATCCTAGGCGGCAACTGCTTTTACGAGCTGGCGACGCCGGAGGAGCAGGAAAAATGCATCGCATCTGCCGCCGCCTCGCTGAATCCTGGCGGATACGTCTACGTGGATAACAACCACATGGAGGGCGATCTCGACGAGTCGTGGCAAAAGCCTGGCGTGCGCCAGGGATTCCCGACCGGAACCTGCGCGGATAGCACACAGGTCGAGAGCACCACGGAAATTATCTGGTACGACGTACCGCGCAGATTGGCCAAATTCCGTCGCCGTACAAAGGTAACGTTCCCCGACGGGAGCACTGTCGAGCAGGAGTACGTTCAGCAGAAGCACCCGGTCAGCGCCGTCGAGGTTCAGACGTGGTTGGAGGCTCACGGCTTTGTCATCGAGCGAATGTTCGGCGACCGTGCGGGAAACCCCTACACAGAAACTTCAGAGCGCGCGATTTTCTGGGCCAGGAAACGTTGAGTGTGTAGGGCAATGCGCACCTGACACGCAAAGTGCAAACACCGGCAGTCTTGATCGCCGGTGTTCTATTTTGGCAAACCACTTTCGCTTACTAACTGAAAAGCGTCTGCAACCGCATCGCGATCGACATATCTCCTTCGATCTTGATCTTGCCCTGCATAAAGGCGGCCACCGGGTTCAGTTCACCGTTGGTCATCGCCAGGAAATCGGCGGCGGCCATCTTTAACGTCGTGGTGGGGTCTGCCGTGGCTCCCTCGGTGATGGTGATGTCGTTGTCGGCGACGGATACCGTCCACTGTCCGCCTCCCTCGCCTGAGAGTTCGAACAGAAAGGTGGCGTCCAGTCCAGCCAGTTTTTGGGGATCGAATGATTCCAGCGCTTGTGCTACGTCGGTAAATTTGGGCATGGGATTCTCCTTTGACTAATTCAGTTTAATCGGTTCCATCTCCTCCCAATTCTGCCCCACTTTGAGGTCTACCTTGAGAGGAACTTTTATCTCGAATGCGTTCTCCATAATCTCGCACATCAGCGGCGCGACCGTCGCCATCTCCTCGTCCGGCGCTTCGACGATCAACTCGTCGTGCACCTGCAAGATCATCCGCGATCGCAGACCGCGCTCCAAAAGCGCCCGGTGGAGCCGGATCATCGCGATCTTGATGATGTCTGCGGCGGTTCCCTGGATCGGCGCGTTGATCGCCATGCGCTCGGCGGCCTGGCGCACGTGGTGGGAAGCCTTGCTGCCGGGAAGCAACTCGAGGAAATAACGCCGCCGCCCCAGTAACGTCTCCACGTACCCCTGCCGCGCAGCGAGCGCCTTGGTGGAGTCGATGTATTCTCGCACCCTGGGGAAGCGCTCAAAGTAGGCCTTGATGAAATCCTCGGCCTCGGCCTGCGTCAGGTCGGTCGCGCCCGACAGTCCATAGGCAGTCTGTCCATAAGACAGACCGAAATTTACCGCCTTGGCGACCCGCCGCATATCGGACGTGACTTCCTCCAGCGGCACGTTCATGATGGCAGCGGCGGTGCTGGCGTGGATGTCCTCGTCGCGGGCGAATGCCCCCAGCAACCCCTCGTCACCAGAGATGTGAGCCATCACGCGCAGTTCCACCTGCGAATAGTCGGCGGCGATCAGCTTCCAGCCCGGCTCGGCGGAAAAAGCCCGTCGCACGTGCCGCCCCAGTTCCGTGCGGATGGGGATGTTCTGCAGGTTGGGATCGCTGGAACTGATCCGTCCCGTCACAGTACCGGTCTGGTTGTAGGAGGTGTGCAATCGGCCGGTGCGCGGATTGACCAGCCGGGGCAGCGCGTCCACGTAGGTCGACTTGAGCTTGGCCAATCCCCGCTGCTCCAGGACGAGGTCGATCACGGGATGCTGCCCCTGCAACCGCTCGAGCACGCTGGCCGCCGTCGAATAGTGGCCGGATTTGGTGCGCCGCACTCCCTGAGAGGGCAAGTTCAGCCTTTTGAACAGGGCGTCGGAAAGCTGCTGAGTCGAGTTGATGTTGAAAGAATAGCCGACCAGTTCGTGGATGCGAACCTCCAGTTCGCCCAGGCGAGCGCCCAGCTCCTCCGACATGCGATCCAATTCTTCCACATCGAGCCGCACGCCGGTCCGCTCCATCGCTGCCAGCACGGGCACCAGTGGCATCTCCACCTCGGCAAAGAGCGACCAGAGTTCCTTCTCCTTCAGTTCCGATTCCAGGATAGGCACCAGGCGATGGGTCATGTCCACATCGGCGCAGGCATAAGGGGCCGCCTGCGCGACCGACACCTGGTTCATGGTCAGTTGCCCCTTGCCCTTGCCGATCAAGTCGGTGATGGGCGTCATCCGCTCCCGGAGCCGCGCCCAGGCCAGGTTTTTCAGCCCCAGGTTCTTGGAGAGCGGGTTGCTCAGCCACTCGGCGATCATCGTGTCAAAGAGCCGCCCCGCGACCTTCAAGCCGCTCCGTTGCAGCACCAGCAGGTCATACTTGATGTTGTGGCCGACTTTTAGCCCTTCGGGATCGCTCAGCAAAGGAGCCAGCGCCTCGATCACCGTTTCCAGTTCCAACTGCGGATCACCGGGCGGAGCATCCACCGGGATGTAGTAGCCCCGCTCGGAAGCGTCGGTGAGGGCGATGCCGACCAGTTCGGCCTGCATCGGATCGGTGCTGGTCGTCTCGGTGTCGAAGGTCAATGTGGAGACGCTCTCTAGTCGCGCCATCAATTGGCGGAGCGATTCCTCATCGGCGACGATCTCGTAATCGGCGACCGACGCTGGCGCTGGTTGGGCAGGTTCCTCGCCGAACATGCTGAGTTGATGAGGCACTCCCGCCGGCTGAATTTGCTCCGTCTCGCGTAGACGCTCGGCCAGGGAGCGGAACTCCAGCTCCTGGAAGAGGTCCAGCACCGACTCGATATCGAAGGTACGCACGCGGCAGGCACCGAGATCGAGTTCCACCGGCGCGTCGCGCACGATGGTCGCCAACTCGCGGCTGAGGAAGGCCATCTCCCGTCCCTCTTTCAGCTTGTTCCGAAAGCGCGTCTGCACCTCGTCCAGGTGCTCGTAGATCGCCTCAAGCTGGCCGTACTGTTGGAGCAATTTGACGCCGGTCTTTTCGCCGACGCCGTACACGCCGGGAATATTGTCGGACTTGTCGCCTATGATCGCCTTAAAGTCCACCAATTGAGTCGGCGGCAGCCCGTACCGCTGCTGCACCCCCTCCAGATCGTAGACGACCGTGTCGGAAAAGCGCCAGCGCGAGGTGAGGACGCGGGTGTGCTCGTCCACCAGTTGCAGCAGATCCATATCGCCGGTGACGATGAGCGTGTCCACCCCCTGCTCCCCGGCCTGGCGGGCCAGCGTCCCCAACAGATCGTCCGCCTCGTACCCTTCCAGCTCGAAAGCGGGGATGTCCAACGTCTCCACCACCTGGCGGACGCGCTCCATCTGGGAGCGGAGTTCGTTGGGCATCTCGGCGCGGTGGGCTTTGTATTCGGGGTAGAGGTCGTGGCGGAAGGGGCGGCCCTTGTCGAAGGTGACGGCGATGTGGGTGGGCTGCTCATCGCGCAGCACGTTGAGCAGCATCGAGGTAAAGCCATAGACGGAGTTCGTCAATTCACCCTGCGCGGTTTTCATATCCTCGGGCAGGGCGTGAAAGGCGCGGTAGGCCAGCGAGTGGCCGTCAATCAAGACCAGTTTCTTGTTCTGGGGCATGTTCCTCCTCTTTTGTACTTGCTCGAATTGTACCGCAATCTTGCAAACTTGTCACGTTTCTCCGTTGATTGGAATCGCTGAAACCGCTGAGGGTACTGAGAGCGCGGGGGCTCGACAGACCTTTCAGCGGAATCAGCGCCTTCAGCGATTCGATGATCTGAAATTTGACACCCCGACCAAGTCATGTATAATACCACCATCTCATCTTAAAAGGAGGTTGCAGGCGTATGTACCAGAACAGAATCAGCGAACTTGTTGTTAGTGTACTCGGGTACAGTGCGCCTGGTGACCGGTAGAGATGTGATCCTGCCATAGATCTCGCTGGCCGTGGGAGCACTTGTTTCCCACGGCTTTTTTCTTTTCTGACCGGCAATGGCCGTGGGAGTCCCTGATCCCACGGCTTTTTGTGTCTCTACTGGGATCGGGTTTGAACGATGTAGACGAGGTTTCCATACCTCGCAAGAAAGGCGCGATATGGAAATCGCGGCTACTGATGGAATCAAGGAGGAAAAGAAAATGCCAACGAATAGATATTCAAACGACACGATCGGCAGACATTCCATATCAATACCTGAAAGAGGAGACCAAAACAGTGACTCAATACGATTCTTACGTAGACAAATACGAAGAGTATGAAGAACAATTTCATCCATTCAACACAGATCGCAGAGCGCGGAGGCGGCGCAAGCCCAAGGCCAGACACGTGCCCAAGAAATCGCGCCGCCAGGTCGTCTCCGAGATCGCCGACGCCACGGGCCTGGAGGGCGGCTTTCACACCACCTACCAACCATCCCGGCACGAAGAAGCCTGGTTGTTCTCTTCTCTGCGTTCTTTTTACGAGCAGACGCTCATCAGCGATGTGCTCGCCCACGTCAAGGGCGGCAAAGAGGCGAGCGTCTACCATTGTGAGGCGGACCCTTCGACCGGCGTGACCTCACTGGCGGCAAAGGTGTACCGGCCCCGCATGTTCCGCGCCATACGAAACGACAGTATGTACCGCCGGGGGCGGGCGATCCTGAACGCTCACGGCCACGACCACGACTATGCCCGCGACCAGCGCATCGCCCGCGCCATCGGCAAAAAAACCGCTTTTGGCGTGCAGGTGGCACACACCTCGTGGCTCATGCACGAGTACACGGCGCTGGAGCAATTGTACCAGGCCGGCGGCGCCGTGCCGCAGCCTATCGCCGCCAGCGATAATGCCATCCTGATGAGCTACCTGGGCGACGAGCAGATGGCCGCGCCCACCTTGAACACGATCAACCTGGAGCCGGACGAGGCCGCGCCACTATTCCAGGAGGTGTTGCGCAACGTCGAGTTGATGTTGCAGCACGATATGGTTCACGGCGACCTATCTGCCTACAACGTCCTTTACTGGGCGGGAGAGATCACCCTGATCGACTTTCCGCAGGTGACGCACAGCCATGCCAACCGCAACGCCTACGCCATCCTGCGACGGGACATCCAACGCACCTGTGAATACTTTGCCAAGCAAGGGGTGCAGTGCGACCCTGCCCGCATCACGGACGAACTCTGGTCTCGCTACGTAAAAGTAGACTTGGATTACCGGGAGGAGCTGGACGATGTCCCTTGAAATCGTTCCCCTGGAAGAAAAACATCTCCAGGACGCCGCTGCATTGGCCGGTAGCCGCTACAAGGAATTGCGCGAGCAAGTACCCTTCTTGCCGCCTCGCTACGCCGAGGTCAGCACCTTGCTTCCTCTTTTGCGCGACATCGTGGAAGAGGGGCCGGGGGTGGCCTCAATTCGCGGAGGTCGGCTCGTGGGCTTTCTCAGCGGTTGGCTGCTGCTATCGTTCCGGGGGAAACGGGCCGCGTTCAGCCCCGAATGGGCAAACGGGGCAGACCTGGAAGACAGCCGGCGCATCTACGAGGAGATGTACACTCACCTTGCGGCCCCGTGGGTTGCGGATGGATACGCCACGCATCTGATCAGCATGCTGGTCAACGACCGCGACGGCATCGATGGCTGGCACTGGCTCGGTTTTGGGATGATCGCGGGAGACGCGGTGCGCGATCTGCAATCAGTGCCGAGTCGGGGGACCAGCGTGGACATTCGACGCGCCCGTCTGCAAGACCTTGCCCAGGTGACGTTGCTGAACGAGGCGTTATGTCGATACCTGGCGGCATCCCCCACGTTTCTCGGCGACGCCGAGGAACGAGCACGCGGCGATTACGAGGCATGGCAAGACCCAGACAAGGCGATCTGGTTGGCCTATCACGATACAGAGGCTGTGGCGTATCTGGAACTGGGATCGGCCAACGAAGATGCGAGTACCATCATCTACGACGAAAAAACGACCAACATCACCGGGGCCTTTACCAGGGAGGAGGTGCGTGGCAGAGGTATTGCCACGGCGTTGCTCAACCGCTCGCTGGAATGGGCGCGCACTCAAGGCTACGAGCGGTGCGCCGTGGATTTTGAGCCGATGAACCCTTTGGCCGCTCGGTTCTGGCTGAGATACTTTCAGCCGGTGTGCTACACGCTCGTTCGCCACGTGGACAAGAGAGCGGTTTGAGTGTCATCGAGGTGCAACGCACTGGCATAGCCTACCAGTGCGTTGCACCTCACCTTTTCTAATCATCAAGACGCGAGGAATACCAGACGCTAGGCAGCGTTCACCAACTTCTTCAGCGCGTTCGTCGTCGACTTGATCTGGTGGCGGATCATGCCGGGCATGACACGATCACGCAGGGCCGCTGCAAAAATGATGTCCTCGACGATGGTCAGCGCGTAGAACATGTGTTGGTCGTTACTCGTACGCCAACGCCTCGCGCACGCTGACCCGCGTCGCCTGAAGCGCCGGCCACAAGCTCGCCAGCGCCGAGAGCAGGATCACAATCGCCAGCCACAGGAGTAACCCGTTCACCGAATAGACAAAGTCAAACGAAGCACCCGTCAACGTCTTGCCAACCACGTCGCTGAAAAGGCGTGCACTCGGATAGCTGAGCGGCACGGCGAACAACCAACTCACCACGCCCAGTAGCACCCCTTCGCCGACAAAGATCCCGGTGATGGCAACCGAAGTAGCGCCGGCGGCCCGCATTACGCCGATCTGCCAGACCTGCTGTGAGATGATGGCGTTCATCGTGTTGACGATCAAAAAAAACGCTCAGCCCCAGCGACAACCCGCCCAGCACGAGCAGGATCACATAGACCGTGTCCACGTCCTCCTGGAACCAATGCTCGTCGGGGTCTCTGAGCCACCTTCCCCAGACGTGGACCGACTTGCCCGCGCGCTCGATCCGCTCCGCGAGCTGGTCGATCACCGTGCGAGCATCCTCCGGGCTGTTGTACGAGATCATCCGCACGTCGACGCGGTTAAAATGTATCTTCTCAATATTGGACTTTGGATAAATTTACACCCCTATATATGCCGGTTTGAAAATACCAATCCCGTATATATGCGGGTAAAGAAAGGCTTGTCTAGGACTTGAATCCTGAACAGAAAGGCCAAACCCCTATA
>DAOTUB010000140.1:0-30296 GCA_034437455.1 Anaerolineae bacterium
TTGTTTTTGGCAGGAAACGTCCCTTCAGGCGCAGTTTTTTGGCCTACATTGAGGCTTCATGCCCCATTTTTGCCTCGAAAACGTCGAGATTTAGGGGCAGCCTTTCTCTCTCCGACAGCCTGCTAGGGAGAGTCGTGCATAGCCAATGCCCCGGAGTAGCCTCGGGGGCATTGGCTTTTATCACGCCCACGCATACGGGGTTGGCGTTGGGTCAGGCAGCCGAGGGCCTCTCGACCTCAGCATACACTGCCCTTTCGCCGTCGAAAACGTTCATCTCGCGACCAAGCGGCGCAAGGTATCGTTCTCGGTACTCTGCGGCCCCGACGTCGTCTATCAGCTTCAATCCCCGATCGGCCAGGTATTGCTCCAGTTCAGCAGGATCGAGGCCGAATATCAACGGCGACCCCACCCTTGCAGCAAACGCTCGAAACTGTGGGAACCATTCAGGACAATCCGTCCCGTCAATCAGCCCTCGACGAACGTAGGTAAACACGATCCCACTTCCAACTCCAGAAGCAGCCGAGACAAATTCGAGAGTGTGATGTACCGCTTCCGCCGTGATGTACTGGGTCACTCCCTCCCAGATAAAGAGCGTTCTCTTTCCCTCTTGAAAGCCCGCTGCTCTCAATATATCGTCCAGGTTCTGTCGATCAAAGTCCATGCCCAGTAACGTTACATTTTTTGGAACCGCCCCCAACACGTCCTCAACCCGATTTTGTTTCAGATCTCGCGTCCCGGGAAGATCGATCTCAAATACCCGGACGTGATCCAACCTGGCAATTCGATAGGCGCGACTGTCGAATCCCGCCCCCAGGATCACCAGTTGTTCTATCCCTTTTTCCAAAGAGCGTTTCAACACGTCGTCGATGTAACGGGTCCGGCAGAGAATCGATCCCAATGAACCGGGCATCCGCCGCTCGCGCAAAGACAAAACCACGTTCCGCAGCCCTGGCAGGAATAGCAGTCTAAAAAGCACCCGCCACCCCAAAGGAAGAAGTTTGAGTGCAAATGGATCGTCAAAGAGTCTCTTATCCTCAGGACAATACAATTCAACGACTCGCGTGGCTGACGTGGCTACTCCGGCAAAGCTCTCACCTGTAATTTTCATAGTGCTTCACTTTCCTGGTTACTATTTGGGACGCGCGTCATTCCGAGCGACCGCAGGGAGTCGAGGAATCTCTTGTTGTCGAACCTGGAGACCCTTCGACAAGCTCAGGGTGACGAATACGCATAGTTTCTTGCTCACTGAACAGCACCTTGGGACGCCCTCCACTCTGCCAACACTCCTTCTACTTTGGACTTTACCTCAGCTCTTGCGTCCCACCTTTCATGCCCACTTGCCAATAGCTGATCGTACCGCGTCTCTGTATGGCGGACGTGCGCCGCCACCGCCAGGTTCACCGCCTCTTCGTCCAGTCGCTTCGCTACCGCTGCCCGACCTATCCGCCCGCTGTATTTCAGACAGGCGTGTTGCGCTATCTGCTTCTCCCGGCACTCCGGACAGCCTGGAAACAACTCTCGTACCTTCTGCCCAAATTGGTCTATGTACTGTTGGTCTAATTCCGCTCGCCTTTGGGCTGCTCGTTCTCTTTGTCTTGCTCTCGCTTCACTGTCCGCCAAGCACTCTTTCTCCGCTCGATCCAGCCCCTCTTCTTCGACCAACAATCCTTGCCGCTCGTACCTTTTGCGGGCGCGACTCCACCTCAGCACGACTGCACTCAAGGTCGAGTGTTTGCGCGCTCGCCTGGTCAGGGCAGCATCGCCAGCAGGGAGAAAGACCAGATGATCCAGGTCAGCGCAACTCAGACAGAGCGCGCCCTTGTCTTTGACGAGGGTAATCCAGGCTTTGCGGCCGAGTTCTTCTCCGCACTCGTCACACGATGCCTCTCGAGTGGTGATGAATACCTTCAAATCAGCCGTCTTTTTCACGTCTGTTCTCCGCACCGCTCTCTTCACTCATGGCCGCCAACTATGCGTTTCTGGCAATCTTCCTCATCACCCTTATCTAGAACTGCCACTGGTACGTCAGCCGAACATAAACCATGATATCCCGTCAATTCCACCACCTCTTTGGTCGCGATCCATTCGGTGGTATTGTTGTCAGTCATTGGTTTCCTCTTGCCTTCAGTGCATCAGTGCAATCGGTCACTCAGAACGATAAAGCTCACCTGCTGGGCGGGTCTGGCGTGTAACGGTCGCCGTTCGTCACCGTCGCAGGCGCAGTCAGGTGGAAGTCAGGTTAGGTGGCTACTCCTGCCCGTCCGCAGCTCTATCTGAGAACAGGGCGTCTCGAAAGGCCTCTGCTCCAGCCAACTTTGGTTCGACTATTTCTACGAGCAGTCGTTGACGGCGACGCCGTCGCCGATGCCATCGCCGATAGAGCAATCCACAGATTACAGCGAGAACGACGCCAAACTGCACACCGGTGGACCGCGCAAGGACGCTCTCCCTCCCGGTAGCATAGTCGGGCACAAAGAAGATCATGACGGATCTGGGTGAGTAGATCAAGTGGTAGGTACCGGCTTGCTCAATCTCAAAGCCATACAACGGCCTGCCTCTGGCAAACGGCGTGTCGTAGAACTGAAGGCCACGCTTGACCTCCGTCATTAAAATGCGCTCACCCGTTCCGTGTAACGTCATCATAAGACGCGGTGGTGAGTTCCAGCTAAAATGGACCGTGCTATCTGCAAACAAGGGGAAGCCATAGTACACAAAGTAGCGACCCGGCTGCGTGAGTGTCACCTGCTGTTCTTGCACGAACAGATCGACAGTTTGGACCTCGCCGGGCATAACCTGCCGCACCCACCCAAGTCGATGGGGAACGACGAGAAAGACAGCACCAGTCGCCTTGATAATCTCAGGCAGCCAGAAGAGAGTCACGACCACAAGAACCACGAAAGCAGTCATACCAATAACGGTTGCTCTCGTTGTCGGAGCTCGATATAGCATAGTGATCCTTTCTGGCGGATGGAACGATCCGCCAATAGTCAACAGGAGTGCCGGACCATCGCCACTCCATACCTGGAACGGGCAGAAGTAGCCACCCCCTTGTTATTCGCCAAGTCTTTTCTCGAATAACACTCTCAATAGTACGTCAACCAGACACAAAACGGGATACCCCGTCAATTCCGCCGCCTCTTTGGCCGTGATCCACTCGGTGGGGTTGAGGTGGTCAGGCACAATCGCTCACCCGTTTTGGCCACTTCAACCGGTTGGGAAGAGACACAGTCCAAAAAAAGAAAGCGCCCCACCGAAAAGTGGAGCGCGATGGTGGGGACGTTAGGATGAATCCACTTCGACCCCGGTGGTCAAGTCAATCTCAATACAGTATTTGATGCAGTAGCCCCAAGGGGAATCGAACCCCTGTTTCCGGCTTGAGAGGCCGGCGTCCTAGACCGCTAGACGATGGGGCCTAGCGGATTCTATTCTACCAGCCTCGTCCCATTTTGTCAAACTGTACGCATTCAGGAGTAAACCAGAAACCGGGTTTTGTAGACTTGGATAATGCTACAACGAGACTTTTAGGCGCTCGTCATTCCGAGCGAAACGGAGCGGAGCGCAGTGGAGTCGAGGAATCTCCATTTTTGCAGGCAAAACGAGCCGCCGAGATTCCTCGACTCCCGTTGGTCGCTCGGAATGACGCAAATCGATGAAATCTTGTTGCAGTAATAGTTTGCCGCCGAAAAACCCGGTTTCTTTCTTACTCAACGCCCAACCTGGCCCGCCGTCGCTCTCGTTCCCAGGCCGGCATCTCCGCCGCTTCCGTCTCGGTCAGCACCGCCCGTAGTTCGTAAATCTCGTCGCGCAGGAGGGCCGCTTTCTCGAACTTTAGGTTATCGGCGGCTGCCTTCATCTGCTTTTTCAACTCGCGGATCATGCGGGCCAGCTCGTCCTTGGGCAACTGGGTGATGCTCAGCTCGGGTTCGGCGGCTGGAGCGGCCTCGCGGCGCACCCGGTCGGTCAGGTCGTGCACTTCCTTGACAATGGTGGCCGGCTCGATGTGGTGTTCCTCGTTGTACTCGGTCTGGATCTCGCGCCGCCGCTCCGTCTCGTCGATCGCCCGCTGCATCGAGTCGGTGACCCGGTCGGCGTACATGATGACGGTCCCGTTGACGTGGCGGGCCGCCCGCCCGGTGGTCTGAATAAGCGCCGTGTCCGAGCGCAAAAAGCCCTCCTTGTCCGCGTCCAGGATCGCCACCAAACTCACCTCCGGCAGGTCCAGCCCCTCGCGCAGCAGGTTGATGCCCACGACCACGTCGTAGGCCCCCAGCCGCAGGTCGCGCAGAATCTCGATCCGTTCGAGCGTCTGCACCTCGCTGTGCAAATAGTGCACCTTGATGCCCAGTTCGAGCAGGTAGCTTGATAGATCCTCGGCCATGCGCTTCGTCAGCGTGGTGACGAGCACACGCTCGCCCCGCGCGATGCGCTCGTTGATCTGCCCCAACAGATCGTCCACCTGTCCCCGCGCCGGCTTGACGATGACCCTGGGATCCACGACGCCGGTGGGGCGGATGATCTGCTCCACCACCTGCTGGCTCTTTTCCAGCTCGTACGGGCCAGGAGTGGCGGAAGTGTAGATGACCTGGTTGACGCGGGCCTCGAACTCTTCGAACCGGAGCGGGCGATTGTCCAGCGCCGAGGGAAGGCGGAACCCATAGTCGATCAGCGTCTCCTTGCGGCTGCGGTCGCCGCGATACATGCCCCGCACCTGGGGGATCGACATGTGCGACTCGTCCGCGACGAGCAGGTAATCGGCGGGAAAATAGTCCATCAACGTCCACGGGGGCGAGCCGGGCGGACGTTGTTGCAGGTGGCGGGAATAGTTCTCGATGCCGGAGCAGTAGCCGATCTCGCGCATCATCTCCATGTCGTACTGGGTACGCTGCTCCAATCGCTGGGCTTCCAACAGTTTTCCCTGGTCGCGCAGCTCTGCCAGGCGCTCCTTCAGTTCCGCCTCGATGTCGGCCAGGGCCTCCTCCCGTTTCTCGTCGGGGGTGATAAAGTGCTTGGCGGGAAAGATCTGGATCTCGTCCAACTCGGCCAGCACCTCGCCGGTGAGCGAGTCCACCTCGGTGATGCGCTCGATCTCGTCGCCAAAGAACCCGACGCGGTAGGCGGTCTCGCCGTGGGCCGGCATCAGTTCCAGCGTATCGCCTCGCACGCGGAAGCGGCCTCGCTCCAGCGACACGTCGTTGCGCTCGTAATAGATGCTAACCAGGTGGCGAAGGAGGGTTTCGCGACGATGTCGCTCCCCTCGCGCCAGTTTGAGCACCACCCGCCCCCAGTCCTGGGGATCGCCGATGGCATAGATGCAAGAGACGGAGGCGACGATGATCACGTCGTTGCGGGTGAAGAGGGCCGTGGTGGCGGCCAGTCGGAGGCGGTCGATCTCCTCGTTGATGTCCGAGTCTTTTTCGATGTAGAGGTCGTGCCGGGGAATGTACGCCTCTGGCTGGTAGTAGTCGTAGTAACTGACAAAGTACTCGACGGCATTGTGCGGGAAGAACTCGCTGAACTCGGCGTAGAGCTGGGCGGCGAGGGTCTTGTTGTGCGCGAGAAAGAGGGCGGGCTTTTGCACCTCCTCGATGACCTTACTCACGACGTAGGTCTTGCCCGTGCCGGTGGCGCCGAGCAGTGTCTGGTGTTCGTGACCCGCGCGGAGACCCTCCACCAGAGAAGCGATGGCGCTCGGCTGATCGCCGGTGGGCTGAAAGGGGGAGACGAGTTCGAACTTGGGCATGGCATTCCTCCAATAGAACGTCAGTTCGTTCGCGCATTATACACCAGAGTCGGGCAGTGCGCCAGGATTTGACAGCCAGGGCACTTGTGTGGTATGTTAAGGGGGTGAGATGACCCATACAGACAGCGACATGGCAACGGATAGGCAAGGGAAGGGGGGGCGTACCGGCTGGCTCCTTTACGCTGGCATTCTCGCGCTCGTCGGGCTGTGCGTCGGCGTGAGCGGGCTGGCGCTCGCGAGCAGGGCCTACGAGCGACATTACGATGGTCGCATCTACCCCGGCGTCAGCGTCTACGGTGTGGAGCTGGGCGGCCTGACCATCGAGGAGACCGTCACCGTGCTCCAGACGGCGCTCCCCGATCCGTCTATCTTGCCGATCACGCTGCGCGAGGGAGAACGCGCGTGGAGTCGCTCCTGGGCCGACCTGGAGTTGCGCCTCGATCCGTTTGCGACGGCCAGCCTGGCCTACCAGATGGGGCGCGAAGGGCCGCCTGTCCGGCAAGCCGTCACTCGCCTGCGGATGCTCATCGTGGGCCAGCCGCTCTCTCCCGTTGTCGTGCTCCCCGATCCGGCCCAGGCCACCGCCGCGCTCCAGGCGTTGGCCCCGGAGGTAGCCATACCGCCGCTGAACGCCACCTTTGTCATTCAACCTGAAGGCATCGTCCCGATCCCTGCCCAGGCGGGGCTGGCGCTGGATGTAGAGAGCACCGTCGCCTCTCTGCCTCATACCATTGGCAGGGACGCCGACGGGTTGGTGATGGATCTGCTGACCCGCCCGGTGGAGCCGGCCATTAGCGACTCGATTTTCGCCCGCGCCCAGGCCGAGACGGTGCTGGCGCGTCCCTTCGCGCTCGTCGCCGACGATGTGTTGACGGGCTTTTGTACGACGTGGTCGGTGGAGCCGCAGCGTGTGGCAACGTGGTTGACCGCGCAGCCAGTCGAAGACGAAAACGGAGCGCGGCTGGGGTTGACGGTGCAGAGAGAAGCCGTCGGCGCCTACCTGGCCAGCCTGGACAATCCCCTGACCTCGGAGATCGCGCTCGACGTGGAGGGGACGGTGTCCGCAGTGCAGGCGGCGGTCGAGGCCGGAGAGAGCCAGGCCCGCGTCGCGCTGATGCATCTGCCGCACGTTTATATCGTCCAGCCAGGCGACACGTTGACGTCGGTGGCCCACGCGCATGGTTTTCCCGTGTGGTACCTGACCGGGGCAAATCCGGGCCTCGAACCTGGAGCATTGCAGCCCGGTCAACAGATCACCATCCCTTCCATCGACATGCTCCTCCCACTACCCCTCATCGCGGACCGGCGCATCGTGGTGGACATCTCTAACCAGCACCTCTACGCCTACGAGGGCGAGACGTTGGTCTATGATTTTTTGTGTTCGACCGGCATCGCTTCCTCGCCGACCATCGCGGGCGTGTTTCAGGTGTTGAGCAAAAAAGAGGAGGCGTACGCCTCCAGTTGGGACCTGTGGATGCCGCATTTCATGGGAATTTATCGCACCGCTCCCGATTTCACCAACGGCATCCACGCGCTGCCCATCCTCTCCAGCGGCGCTCGCCTGTGGGAAGGGTACCTGGGCCGTCCGGTCTCCTACGGCTGCATCGTCATTGGCGTGGATGAGGCCGCCACGCTTTACGGATGGGCCGAGCTGGGGACGCTGGTCGTGATACAGGAGTGATCGCTGACTTGTTTAGCTGCCACATTGTGTTGAAATGCAATTGTAATATAATTGAAATCTAGGCCGGTCGGCTTTGTGCTATAATGTCACAAATCCAAAAACTTGGAATTTAACGAGAATCAAAAAAATCAAAAACCCCTGAACCAACGCGACGACACACGGACGAGGAAAGTGACATGCCCAAAATCAAATCTCTGACCACCGGACAGGTCGCCGAGTACAGTTGCGTTTCTCAGGCCACCATTGTCAACTGGATCAAGAGCGGCAAACTCAAGGCCTACACCACGCCGGGCGGCCACCATCGCATCTTGCTATCCGATTTCCTTTCTTTCCTCGAGATCTATAAAATGCCCGTGGACCCGGCGCTGGCGGCGCTATCTCGCCCCCGGGTGCTGGTCGTTGGCGAGAACCCCAACGCCGCCAGGTGGGTACAAACCCTCCGAGGAAACGATTTCTTTGACGTCACTCTGGTGAACGACAATTATGAAGCCAGTGCGCGGGTGGCGCGCCTCAAGCCCGACGCCGTGGTGCTCGATATGACAGGCTCGACGTTGGACCGTCTGGCTCTGTGCCGATGGTTGCGTACTTCAGAGCAGGGGAGGATTTCCGTGTTAGCCGTAGGCAGCCCAGAGGACGAAGCAGACGCCAGGGCGGCCGGCACCGACGCCTATCTGCCCAATACGGCCGTCGCCGACAAATTGGAGGAGGAATTGGAAGTGCTGCTCGGATTGGAAATGCACCGTTGATTGACTTGAAGAAGGGGGCTTGTTATGGCCGGTGAGGTCATTTTGATGATCGAAGATAACACGCTGAACCGTAAATTAGTGGAAAAAATCCTGCGGCCCTGTGGGTATCGCTTGTTGATCGCTGGGGACGGACAGGAGGGGATCGAGGTCGCCACCCGTGAGCGGCCCGATCTGATTTTGATGGACATGGGAATGCCCAAAGTAACCGGGTACGAGGCCACCAAAACCCTCAAGTCGCAACCCGAGACCGCGCACATTACCATCGTGGCTCTTACCTCCCACGCCATGGAGTATGAGCGTGAACGTGCGCTGGAGGCAGGTTGCGACGGATACATTACCAAGCCGATTGATACCCGCGTTTTTCCAGACCAGGTGAAACAGTACCTGGATTCGCGAGGGGACATAAAGCCGGGCGCGTAAAGTGAAACGGTTACTGAGTAACAGAGCGACGCTTCCACTGGGGGCCTGGCTCGTATACGTCGTGATATTGCTCCCATTCCGCCGCTTGGTGGGGCACTCGGCGTTTGCGTTGGTCGCATTGCCGGTGGTGGTGACCGGGGGATTATTGGGGATGCGAGCCGGAATACTCGCTGGTCTGTTTGCCTTTCTGTTTAACTTGTCCTTGGCGCATCTACTCTTCGGGGGCTCCGTTGGGAATTGGGCGAACCCGGTCAGCTTGACGATCTCCGTTCTCATCCTGCTGCTCGGCACAGTGGCGGGATGGGTGCACGATCTGGACAGGCGGACCAAGCAGGAGGTCACCCGGCACAAGCGGGTAGAAGAGGCATTGGAACAACGCGCGGCTCAATTGGAACTCCTCAACGACATCGGTGAAAAGATCGCCGCCGTGCTCGAAATAGACCGCGTGTTGGATAGGGCCACTCGCTTGGTGCAGGAGAGGTTTGGCTACGATCACGTCGCGCTCTTGACCGTGGAGCGCGGGCGGGACGATTTGGTGATGAGGGCGATCACTGGCTCTTTGGCGCCCCTTTTCCCCCCGGATTATCGGTTGCGGCTGAATCGAGGCATGATCGGCTGGGTGGGTCGCCATGGTGAGACGCTGCTGGCGAATGACGTGAGTGCTGAACCCCACTACTTCAACCACTATCCCGAAGTCATTTCAACCCGTTCCGAGCTTTGCGTGCCCATCCGGATCGGTGAGGAGATCGTGGGAGTGCTTGACGTCCAAAGCCCCCATCTCAATGCCTTTGACGAGAACGACGTGATGGTGCTAGAGACCCTGGTCGGCCAGATCGCCGTGGCGCTTGAGAACGCGCGGTTGTACCAGGCAGTCGAACGAGAACTTTCCAGACGCAAGCGGATAAACGCGACCTTGCGGGAGAACGAGAAACGCTTCCGCTCCATCACAGAGACGGCGGGCGATGCCATCATCATTTTCGACAGCCGCGAGGAGATCTTTTTCTGGAATCAGGCGGCCAAAGACATCTTGGGCTATCGAGCGGACGAGACTCAGGGCAAGCTGCTCGATTCGATCATGCTCAGCCAATTCAGCCACGTGCTGCGGAGAGAAATGGAGCATGTGATTTCGACGGGAGCATCCGAGTTCGTCGGAAAAACGATCGAGGTGGCTGGAATTGGCAAAGACGGCGGCGAGTTTCCCCTGGAAATTTCGCTCGCGACGTGGGAAACGGAGGAGGAAACCTTTTTCACCGTCATTGCCCGCGACATCAAGGAACGCAAGCGGGTGGAGGAGAGTCTGGCGGCTATCTACGCCCTGGGGCAAAACCTGGTACTTTTTCGAGATGTCGAAGAGATCGCGCAAGCGGTGGTCGACGCGGCCTGGCAAGTGCTTCATCTCCCGCTCTTTAGCTTATGGTTGCTGGACGAGGAACAGGGGATACTGGCGCTCCAGGCGCACACCAAGATGCCCATGCCGCCTACGATCTCACGGCTCCCCCTGGATAGCGAGCGAGGCGTCATGGCCGCTGCTGTTCGGTCTGGGGAGTCGATCTACTTGCCGGATGTGAGCCAGGACTCTTGCTATGTGGGCGGCAGTTTTCAGGCTTGTTCCGAGGCGTGTGCTCCCCTCAAGGCCGGGGGCAGGGTCATCGGCGTGTTGAACTCGGAGAGCGATCAATTGAACGCCTTCAGCCCGGCTGACATACAACTTCTGGAGGCCCTGGCTAACGTCGCCGCCGTCGCGTTGGAGAACGCGTGGTTGCACGAAGCAGTTGAGCAAGAATTGACCGAGCGCAAGAGAGCGGAGCAAGGGATTAAACGTCATGCCGCTCAGTTAGCCGCTTTGTACGAAGTAAGCGCCACCATTGCCTCCCTTTTGACCCCAGAGGAGATCTTTGAAGCCATCGTCTCAAACCTGTCAGAAGCCCTCGGTTATCGTCTCGTTGGTATCTATTTGATCGGGGACGGAACGCTGGAGTTAAGAGCCCACGTTGGCCATGGTTCGTCCTTGTCGTCTGGCGTTACTTGTGTGCCTTTGGAAAAGGGAGTTGTTGGGCGCACCGCCCGGACGGGACAGGCTCAACTGGTCGCCGACGTGGAGCAGGATCCTGATTTTTTCTCTTGCGTGCCGGGCATCACCTCCGAAGTTTGTGTCCCACTGAAAAGGGGGGACAGGGTCTGGGGGGTCTTGAACGTCGAGAGCGACCGGGTTGACAAGCCCCTGGATACCTCCGACGTGCAACTTCTCACCCTCCTGGGCAGTCATATCGTCATCGCCATCGAAAACGCTCGCCTGTTCGAGGAGACCCGCAATCGCGCCGAGCGACTGGCAGTCGTCAATCGCATCGCCAGGGCGGCCAGCGCCACCCTCAACATAGACAATCTGGTAGAGATGGTGTACCAGGAAACCGTTCCTGTTTTTCAGGCCGACGCTTTCTTCGTCGCCCTCTATGACAAAGAGGCCAACGAACTGGATTTCCGCATCATGGTGGATGAAGGAGTTCGGGAACCTCCTGAGCGGCGTCCCTTGAGAACAGGATTTGCATCTCTTGTCATCACCGAGAAGAAACCGCTGATCGTTCGAGACCTCGAACAGGAGCGGGATCGCCTGCCGCCCGGTCGAAAATTCGGGACGATGAAGCCCTCCGCATCGTTGCTGGGAGCGCCACTGCTGATCGGCGAGCGCGTTATCGGCGTTATCAGTGTGCAATCGTATCGCCCCAACGTCTGGGGGGAAGAGGATGAACTGTTGCTCTTCACCATCGCCGATCAGGTGGCGGTCGCTCTGGAGAACATCCGCCTGTTCGAAGAGACCCAGACCGCGCTGGCCGAAACCGAAGAGCAAGCGCGCTGCCTGGTTCTGTTGAGCGAGATGGCCGAGCAATTGGGACAAACGACAGACCGAGGCGAAATCCTCGACGTCGCCGCAGCCAAGACCAGCCAGATCTTTGCCGCCGACCGAGCCAGTGTGGCGATGCTCACCTCTGATGGCGATAGCTTTGAGATATACGCGCTCCGCGGTGAAGAAGGCGCTATCCCGGTGGGAACTCGATTGCGAGCCGAAGGAAGAGAGATAGGAAGGGCTGTACAGGAGAAGCGCTTGATCATCGTGCCTGACGATCAGAGCGGCGATATGGGTGACATTCGTTCATCTATGATCGCGCCTCTACTTGCAGGGGGAGAGGCATTTGGTACGCTGAACGTGGCGAGCAAGTACCCGGATGCCTACACCCAGAGCGATGGAAATCTCCTGCTTCAAGTAGCCTCGCTCTTATCGTCGGCGATCGAGAGCGGGCGACTGTTCGAAGAGGCCCGCAGCCGAGCCGAACGGTTGGCGGCGGTCAACCGCATCGCCCAGGCCGCTGGCTCTACTCTCCACCTGGATGATTTGGTGAACATCGTCTACCAGGAGATCGCCCCTCTCTTCCAGCCTGATGCCTTTTTCATCGCGCTCTACGATGAAAAGGCGAACGAGCTGGAATTTCCCATCTGGGTGGATACAGGTGTCCAGGAAAAGCTCCCCAGGCGGCTATCCCTGCGCGAGGGGTTTACCTCCTTTGTCGTCGCTGAGAAAAAACCGCTGATCGTTCGAGATTTCGAACAGGAACGAGAGCATCTGCCGCCACAGTTGTTGATTGGGGCGATGAAACCTGCCCTCTCCTGGTTGGGGGCGCCGATGCTGATTGGTGAGCGCGTGATCGGCGTCATCAGCGTGCAATCCTACCGCTCCTATGCCTGGGACAAAGAGGACGAACAATTGCTCTTTACTATCGCCGACCAGGTTGCTGTAGCCATCGAGAACGCGCGGTTATACGAGACGATCGAGCAGGAATTGATCGAGCGCGAGCGGGCGGACAAAGCGTTGCAGGAAAGCGAGATACGCTTCCGTTCCATCGCCGAGACGGCGGGGGATGCTATCATCATCTTTGACGAACAAGAGAATATTTTTTACTGGAACCAGGCGGCGCAGGCGATTTTTGGCTTTGGGGCCGGTGAAACCCAGGGCAAGTTACTGGTCTCGATCCTCTCCGATCCGTTCCGTCAGGTTTTCCGTCGGGAAATGGAACGGATCGTTTCGGCAGGCCCATCAAACGATAATGGAAAACCAATCGAGGTCATGGGAATTAGAAAGGACGGGGATGTGTTTCCCCTGGAGCTCTCCCTCGCCACTTGGGGGATAGGGAGGGAAACGTATTTCACCGCCATTGCCCGCGATGTTACCGAGCGCAAGCAGGTTGAGGAATCGCTGGAACGACGCGCCATCCAGTTGGCGCTCATCAACGACATCAGTGGAAAAATCGCGAGCGTGCTGGAATTGGACAGCTTATTGAACAGGGCCGCTCGCCTGGTGCAGGAGAACTTTGGCTATCATCACGTGGCTCTCTTTGTGCTGGATCGCAAGCGAGGTGAGTTGGTTATGAGAGCCAGCGCCGGCGATTTTGCGCACCTGTTCTCGCCTGACCACCACCTGAAGTTGGGTCAAGGCGTGGTCGGCTGGGTCGGCCAACGAGGGGAGACGCTGCTGGCCAACGATGTGGATGCCGAACCGCGTTACGTGAACCTCTATCCCGACGTGCTGCCCACCCGCTCCGAACTGAGCGTACCCATCCGGGTGGGCGAGGAGATCGTGGGAGTGCTCGATGTCCAAAGCCCCCAGCTCCATGCGTTCAGCAGGAACGACGTGATGGTGATGGAAACCCTGGCCCATCAGATCGCCGTGGCCATCAACAACGCCCGCCTTTTCGAAGAGACCCAGTATCGCGTGCGCGAACTGAAATTGCTCCACGACGTAGGGCTGGCTGCCGCTTCGGGGACGCGATTGGAGGAGACGCTGTTTGCCGCCGCCGAAGCCCTGTCCGTCCAGCTCGAGAGCGCCGCCGTAATGCTGATGCTTCTGGATTCAGAAAGCAATACGTTGCACATGGAAGCAGGCGTCCCCTACCCTCCAGACATGAGCCAGGATTGGCGCATTCCCGTTGGCGAGGGGATTACGGGCTGGGTGGCGCAGCACGGCGAGCCTGTCATTGTGCCCGACGTGAGCCAGGATCCCCGCTTTGTAGGAATTGAGGAGGGCGTTCTCACCCGTTCCGAACTATGCGTCCCCCTGGTCGCCGGTCAACAGGTGATCGGCGTCCTCAACGTCGAAAGCTCCCAACCTAACGCCTTTACGAACGACGATTTGCAATTGTTGAGCACCCTGGCCAGCAACCTGACCGCCCTTATCGAGCGCGCCCGTCTGTTCGAGGCCGTGGAGGTGGCCAGAGCGGAGCTGCAACAGCAGGCGGAGGCGTTGGCCCGTTCCAACACCGAACTGGAGCAGTTCGCCTACGTGGCTTCCCACGACCTCCAGGAGCCGCTGCGTATGGTGACGAGCTACTTGCAGCTTCTGGAACGCCGATACAAAGGCGAGCTTGACGAGGACGCCGACGAGTTCATCGCTTTTGCCGTGGATGGCGCCACCCGGATGCAGGAATTGATCAACAGCTTGCTCAAGTATTCGCGCGTGAGCACCCGCGGTAGGCCTTTCGAATTCGTTGATTCTGCTCAAGTGTTGGAGCACGTACTGTTTAGCCTGCAGATGGCTATCGAGGAGAATCACGCCGTAGTAACCCACGACGATCTGCCGACAGTGATGGCCGATGGGACGCAACTGACGCAGGTGTTTCAGAACCTCATCAGCAATGCCATCAAGTTCCACGGCGATCGCTCGCCAAAGATTCACGTAGGAGCAGAACGCAGCGATGGCGAGTGGTTATTTTGGGTGCGCGACGACGGCATCGGAATAGCCCCCCAACATTTTGAGCGCATCTTTCGTATCTTTCAACGGTTGCACAACAGAGCCGATTACCCCGGCACGGGCATTGGCCTGACGATCTGCAAGAAGGTCGTGGAACGTCACGGCGGGCGTATCTGGGTGGAATCAGAGCCGGGCCAGGGCGCGACGTTTTATTTCACCATTTCAGACAAAGGAGACGATTCACTATGATTATCGAGGAAAGAAAACGTCCTATCGAGATACTGCTGGTGGAAGATAACCCGGGCGATGTACGCTTGACGATAGAGGCGTTCAAAGACGCCAAGGTATGCAACAATCTGAGCGTGGTGAAGGATGGCACGGAGGCGCTGGCGTTCCTGTATCAAGAGGGCGAGTTTGCCGATGCGCCTCGTCCCGACCTGATCCTGCTTGACTTGAACCTACCGAAGAAGGACGGGCGTGAGGTTCTTTTGGAGATCAAGGCCGACAAGAACCTGAAACGTATCCCTGTGGTGATCTTGACCACCTCGCAGGCTGAAGAGGACATCTTTAGGACGTACAACCTGCACGCCAATTGCTATATCACCAAGCCGGTTGACTTTGCCCAGTTTATCAAGGTGATACGATCCATCGAAGAATTCTGGCTGACGATCGTCAAGTTGCCCAGGGAATGAGTGCGATGAAAAAAAAGGTCAAAGTTCTGCTGGTCGAGGATAACCCTGGAGACGTTCGCCTGTTGCGAGAGACTCTGGGAGAAGTGACCTCCACCCAGTTCGAACTGGCACACGTCGAGCGGCTTGACGAGGCGCTGGAACAGCTCGACCATGAACACTTTGACGTGGTCTTGTTGGATCTCTCACTGCCGGACGCCCAGGGGTTCGACACGTTTGTCCAGGTACACGAACAAGCGCCAGACGTGCCAATTGTGGTGCTTACCGGTTTCGATGACGAAACGCTTGCCGTCCAGGCGGTGCGAAAGGGCGCGCAGGACTATTTGGTCAAAGGGCAAATCGACAGTAATCTGCTGGTCCGCGCGATGCGCTATGCGATTGAGCGTCAGCAAGCGGAGGAGGTGCTGCGTCACCACGCCGAACACCTGGAAGAACGGGTTCGAGAACGAACGGCCCAGATCCAGGCCCAGTATGCCCGCCTGGAGGCGATCTTGCACAGCGTTACCGACGGCATCATCGTCATTGATGGAAAAGGAGAGATTCTCCAACTCAACCCGGTGGCCCAGAGGTGGCTCACCCAGACCCTCTCGCCAGAAGACGCGGACCGATTATGGGAGACGATGCAATTTCTGGCCCGCCGGGCCGAGGAGCGACCAGAGATCGTACTGGAACTGACAGGGCTGGATCTGGAACTCAGCGCCGCGCCGGTGGTAGGGACGGGAATAGACGAACTGGGGGCTGTGGTGGCGGTACACGACGTGAGCCACTTGAAGGCGCTGGACCGGATGAAATCTCGCTTCATCACGAATGTCTCTCATGAACTGCGCACGCCGATCACGACGATCAAGTTGTACGCCGCGCTGATGTGGCGGCAGCCAGAAAAGTGGCAAGAGTACCTGGAGGTGCTGGAACGGGAGGCGAATAATCAGGTGCAATTGATCGAGGGGATTCTACAGCTATCCCGCATTGATGCCGGGCGGCTGGAGATTAAGCCACAACCTACGCCGCTGCACGAACTGGTCGAGACGATTGTGGCAAACCATCAGTCGTTAGCCCAGGAGCGAGGACTGATGCTGGAGCACCGGTTGATGGAACCACTATCTTTGACGAACCATCCGAGCAACGACGCTTCAGCTAGGCCGCCGGTGGCGCTGGTAGATCTACGGCAGATCACGCAGGTGTTCAATAACCTTATAGGAAATGCGCTTCAATACACGTCAGAGGGTGGCAGGGTGATCGTTTCTACCAGTAGAGAGGAAATAGATGGTCGAGCCTGGGCTACAGTAGCGGTGACAGATACGGGAATAGGAATTCCAGAGGAAGAGTTGCCGCACATATTTGAACGATTCTTCCGTGGAGAAGAATCGCGCAAGATGCAAATGTCCGGAACGGGTCTGGGCCTGACGATTGTGAAAGAGATCGTGGGATTGCATGGGGGGCGGGTGACGGTGAAGAGCCATGTCGACGCAGGGAGCACCTTTACCGTTTGGCTGCCTCTCGCACTCAATAATGATACGGGTGTGTTTCATTTCCGTTGGAGGTAGTCGCGGTTTCCATACCGCGCGCTATGGAAAGCGCGGCTACTCAACCCATTTGAAACACACCCTAATGATACAAACCCGGGTGAAGGAGATGATGGATGATGAATATCGAAGAGATCGGCAGACCGATTGAGATTCTGTTGGTGGAAGATAACCCAGCGGATGTGCGACTGACGATAGAAGTTTTCAAGGATGCCAGGGTGCATAGCCATTTGAGCGTGGTCGAGGATGGCGTAGAGGCGCTGGCGTTTTTGCGCCACGAGGAAAAATATGCCCACGCGCCTCGTCCCGACATTGTCCTGCTCGATCTGAACTTGCCCAAGAAAGATGGACTCCAGGTTCTCGCCGAGATCAAGGAGGACGAAAATCTGAAGCGTATCCCGGTGATCATCCTGACCACATCGCAAGCTGAGGAGGACATCATCCGCACGAGCGACCTCCACGCGAACTGCTTCATCACCAAACCGGTCGCTCTCGAGGAGTTCATCAAGGTGGTCGAATCGCTCAAAGAATTCTGGTTGACCGTCGCCAAGTTGCCGCCAGAGTGAACGGCATGGACGATAAAATCAAAGTCCTGTTGATCGAGGATAATCCGGGCGATATCCGCTTGCTGCAAGAGATGTTGGCGCGGGAGGCTTTTGAATTGGAATGCGCCCAGCGACTCTCGACGGGACTGGAGCAGCTAGCCGCGGGAGAACCCGACGTGATCCTCTTGGATTTCTCCCTGCCGGACAGCATGGGGTTTGACACCTTTGTCAAAATCCATGCTCAAGCGCCCAGTGTGCCGATTATCGTGTTGAGCGGTCTCGATGACGAAGACCTGATGATTCAGGCCGTGCGAGCCGGTGCACAGGATTATCTGGTCAAAGGACAGGTGGATAGCAATCTGCTGGTGCGCGCCATGCGCTATGCGATCGAACGTAAACAGACCGAGATGAGGCAGGCGCGCTATTTGCAGATGGAGCAGGTGCTTCGCCAGGTTTCGGGCCGCTTTGTCGATTCCAAGGACCTGGATGGGGCCATCAACGGAATGCTGGAGGACGTTGGCATTGCGCTGAATGTCGATCGGGCCTATCTCTTTCGGATAGATGAGCAGGGCGCAACGATAGATAACACCCACGAGTGGGTGGCCGAGGGGACCCCGTCGCAGATCGAGAACCGACAATGCTTGCAGATCGCCCCTGTCGCCTGGTTACGAGACCGCCTCTATAATAACAAAGTCGTCGCCATCTCTGATGTCAGCCAGTTAGCCGCGCCTGAGAGAAAATTCCTGGAAGAACAACACGTCCGTTCCATCCTGGTCACCCCCGTCTTTACTGGCGGTGCCCTCTATGGTTTCTTGGGCTTTGATGAGATGACTCAGTGTCGGGAGTGGGAACGCACCGACGTCGGTTTTTTGAGAAGCATCAGTCAAATTCTAGATCGAGCCATCGAGCGAGCGCAAGCCCAGCAGGATTTACAGCGCCGCAACCTGGAGCTGGCCGCCCTCAACGCCGTGACCCAGGCTCTGTCCGCTTCCCTGGATCTGGAAGATATTCTGGTCGAGGCGCTCTCGCGCACGGTTCACGCCCTGGGGGTGACAGGGGGCCTGATCGCTCTGGGAGATGAGCAGGAAAAAGATCTGGCCCTGTTCGGTTACGCGGGCTTGCCCCAATCCCTCACCGAGCGCCTGCAAACTTTTGGCATGCCGGGCGCGTTTTGTGATCTGGTTTACCGAGAGAGAGGCCCTATCGTTCAAGAGAACCTGCAAGAAAACGCATCGGCGGACTGGTGTGAGATGCTGGACGATGGGTTGCAATCCTACGTCGGCATACCCATCATCCACAAAGAGCGCATGCTGGGCGTCCTGTGCATCTTTGACAACGCGCCTCATGCTATCTCGGAATCTGACCGCGACTTGCTGATCGCCATCGGCCAGCAGATCGGTGTGGCGGTAGAAAACGCCCAATTATTCGAAGAGACTCAGCAGCGGGTATACGAGCTACAGTTGCTTCACGATGTGGGTCTCGCTACCGCTGCCGGATTGCATTTGGAAGAGATCTTGCAGGCTGCCGTAACCGTTCTGGCTGGCAAGTTTGAGGATCCCCGCGTGGGGATTGGCTTGTTGGACCGGGATAACGACGTGATGTGGGTAAAGGCCAGCATTGGCTATACCGAGGAGATCTATAAAACGCCCATTCCCCTGGGCAGCGGGCTCACGGGCTGGGCGGCGAAGCACGGCGAGCCTGTTCTGGCGCCTGATGTGCGTCAGGATCCCCGGTATATCGAAATCGATCCCGACACCCGCTCCGAACTATGCATCCCTCTCGTGATAGGCTCGCAGGTCATTGGCGTTCTCAACGTGGAAAGCTCTCGACCTGATGCGTTCACGGAAGACGACGTGCGACTTTTAAGCACATTGGCCAGTAATCTGGCCGTGCTCACCGAGCGGGCCCGCTTGTTCGAAGAAGTGGAGATGGCCAGGCTCGAGTTGCAACAGCGGGCAGAGGCGCTGGAAGACGCGAACGCCCGTCTGCAAGAACTCGACCGGCTCAAGAGCCAATTCCTGGCCAGCATGAGCCACGAACTCCGCACGCCGCTCAATTCCATCATCGGGTTTTCCGAGATATTGATCGATGGGCTGGTGGGTGAGATGTCTTCTGAACAAAAGGAATGCATAAGGGATATTCATTCCAGCGGAGAGCACCTGCTGGCCCTGATTAACGACGTCCTCGATCTCTCCAAGATCGAAGCCGGGCGCATGACGTTGGAGCCAACGACTTTTGACGTCGAAGAGTTGCTGCTTGAGGTGAAAAAGACGGTCGTACCGCTGCTCGAGAAAAAATCTCAGGTGTTGACCGTGGAACAAGCCGAGAACCTGCCCCTCCTCACCGCCGATCACATCCGGATCAGGCAGGTGTTGATCAACTTGCTCAGCAATGCCTCCAAGTTCACCCCCAACGAAGGGCAGATCACGCTCTCCTGTCACCTGGCCAATCCGACCACGCTGCTTTTCTCCGTGACGGATACGGGCATTGGCATCAAACCCGAGGATCAGGAGCTGATTTTTGAGGAATTCCGCCAGGCGGATGATGTGGTGGCGCAAGAGATCACCGGCACCGGCCTGGGATTGTCCATCAGTAAGCGGCTGGTCGAGATGCACGGAGGGCACATCTGGGTAGAAAGTGAATACCAGCATGGCGCCACGTTCTCTTTCCTGCTCCCGCTCGCCAGTCCCCCGACGGTGGAATCCAAAGCGCCTGGCGCTATTGGATTGCCCGCCGACAGCAAGGTGGTGCTGATCGTGGAGGATGATCGCCAATTTAGCGATCTCTTGACCTTCTATCTGCGGCGGGAGGGCTACACGCCTGTCCAGTTCTACAATGGCGCGGGCGTTGTGGCACAGGCCCGGGAGTTGAAGCCCGCCCTGATCACGCTTGACGTCATGCTCCCCGAACAGGATGGCTGGCAAGTACTACAGGCCCTCAAATTGGATCCCCAGACCAGAGACATCCCCGTGCTGGTCATCTCCGTGCTTGACAATAGCGAGTTGGCGCTCAGCCTGGGAGCGGTGGACTATTTGGTCAAACCGGTGCGTCGCCAAGACCTCCGTGCCCTGCTCCGGCGGCTGGCGCCCCTCGAGTCCTCCAAACAAGATTTCAAGGTGCTGATCGTGGACGACGATCCGGACATCGTCTATTTGGTACAGGAGATGCTGTCTTCTGAGAACTATGCGTTACTTGCGGCTTATGAGGGCCAGGAGGCCCTGGACCTGGCGCGCAGCAAGCAGCCCGGCGTGATCTTGCTCGACCTGATGATGCCGGGGATGAGCGGTTTCGAAGTGCTGGAGGAACTGCGCGCCGATGCCGAAACTGCGGACATACCCGTCATCATTCTCACGGGCCGGGATGTGACCGTCGCGGAACGCAAATTCCTCGACGCTCAGATTCAAGGATTGATGCGCAAATCTGCGTTCACTCCGCGCGCCTTGTTGAAAGAACTCTGCCGTCTGGAGACGCTGGCTGCGGCCTGAGCGGCTTCCTCGTTCCAAGCGATTGACCCTGTTATCCACTGTGTTACAATATCGCCCACAATGAGCAAGACACGATTGCTGCTGGCCTCTCAATCCCCCCGGCGCCGCGAGTTATTGACGCTGCTGGAATTGCCCTTCGAGGCAACTGTGGCCCACGTGATCGAAGTTCCCCGATCCAACGAGCCTCCAGACGAACTGGTCGTCCGTCTGAGCCAGGCCAAGGCGCGCGCTGTTTTCACCTGCTCCGATGTCGTCGTCATTGCCTGCGATACCGTCGTCGCGCTCGATGGCGAGATCCTGGGCAAGCCGCGTGACGCCAGCGAGGCGACGGCGATGTTGCGTCGCTTGCGTGGCCGCTCCCACGCCGTCTACAGCGCCGTCACCCTGCTGGAACCATCCACCGGCCGCACGCTGACCGACGTGGCCGAAACGCAGGTGACGATGCGCGCCTACACCGAAGTCGAGATCGCCGCTTACGTCGCCAGCGGCGATCCCTTGGACAAGGCCGGCGCCTATGCCATTCAACACGCGGGATTTCATCCTGTGGCCGAGATAGAGGGCTGTTACGCCAACGTGGTGGGATTTCCACTCTGCCATCTCACCCGCTGCCTGCGCGCCTGGGGGATCGCGCCTTCAGCCGATGTACCGGCCGCTTGTCAGTCTCACACAGAGCGCCGCTGCCGGATTCATCCGTCTATTCTCTGACCTACTTGACAAAGGCATCCTCCCTAGCTGGACAGCCTGGCGGTTCCCCGTTATAATCCCTCGCATGAAGCGAGCGTTATTGATCCTCACCTTGACTGGGTTGCTGGTGGGTTGCGGCGGCTCTCCCATCGCCACCGAGACCGCCACGCCGAACTTGGACACACCCCCTCCAACCCTTGCGCCTCCGACCGCTACTGCGACGCCTGTGCCGCCTCCTTCAGCGGATGTGACCGCCGCTATCTTTTTGGAGGCCTTCGAGACGGGCGATTATGCGACGATGTACGCGCACCTTGCTCCAGACAGCCAGGCGAGCATGGACGCTGCCAGTTTCGCCGAGTATTGCGAGGATGCTCTGATCACCGCCACTGTCCTCACCGTCACCACACGCCTCCGAGCCGCCCTACAGGAGGACGACCAGGCTCACGTCACCTTCGAGTTGACGCTGGATGCCGCGTTGGTCGGCGCGCTGACCGCCGACACGGTGATGTCGCTCAGCCTGCACGAGGGGCAATGGGGAGTGGACTGGGATGCGGGCTTGATCTGGCCCCAACTGGCGGGGGGCAATACCTTTCGGATGGAGTACATCATCCCCACCCGCGCCAACATCTACGACCGCAGTGGGTTGGGCCTGGCGGTCGAAGGGACGATCGTCACCATCGGCGTCATCCCCGGCCAGGTCGAGGACGAGGGCGCGCTTTTGGAGGCGCTGGAGCTGGTCACAGGTCTCTCGCAGGATGAGATACGGGGCCGGTACGTCGCCGCACCCGCCGAGTGGCAGGTACCCATCGCCGACATCCCCGCCGAAACCAGCGTCACGTACAACAATGTACTCGCCTCGATCTCTGGCATCTACCGGGAGGCCAAAGAGACCCGCGTTTATCCTCACGGCGCCGTCGCGCCTCACGTAATCGGCTGGGTGGCCCCCGTACCCGCCGAGCAGTTAGAGGCGTACCGCGCTCAGGGGTACCGGGGCGACGAGCGGGTGGGAGTATTGGGGTTGGAGGCCTGGGGCGAGGAGATTTTGGCCGGCCAGCACGGCGGCGTGCTCACCGTCGTCACCCCGACCGGGGAGAGAGTGGCCGAGGTAGCAGAACGTCCGGCCATGCCCAGCCGCGCCATCTACACTGCCTTTGACCGCGACTTTCACAAAAAGGTGAAAGAAATTCTGGGCGGTCGCAGAGGAGCCATCGTCGTGCTCGACGTGCACACCGGCGCGGTGCTGGCGCTGGTCAGCGGCCCGGGGTTCGACGCGAACGTTTTCCTCGGGCCATCCGGTGCGGTGGGCCGCTCTCAAATCCTGGCCGACCCCAATCGGCCCCTCTTCAACCGCGCCACTCAGGGCACCTACCCCACAGGCTCTGTGTTCAAGATCGTCACCCTGGCGGCGGCGCTGGAAAAGGCGGCGATGGATCCGGAGCAGACATTCTTCGATTGCCCTGGCTATTGGGAGGGGTTGGGATCAGCGGCTCGCAAGGAATGTTGGAAGAAGGATGGGCACGGCCACATCAATCTCAAGGACGGGTTGACCGCCTCGTGTAACGTTGTGTTTTACACCGTGGGACAGACGCTCGACGGCCTGGGGCAGGACGTGCTCCCCCGGTTCGCCCAAGATTTTGGTCTCGGTGAGCCGACGGGACTGGAGGGAATCCTGGAGGAGGGCGGACAGGTGCCCGATCCCGAGTGGAAGATGAACGAGCGCGGCGAGTTCTGGGGGACGGGCGACACGGTCAACCTGGCCATCGGACAGGGCAACCTGGCGGTGACGCTGTTGCAGGTGGCGCGCATGATGGCAGCGGTGGCCAACGGCGGCACGCTCTACCGTCCCTACATCGTCGGGCGCATCGGCGCAGCCAGAGCCGAGCCGGAACAGGTGACTCAGCCAGAGGTCGTCGGCGCGTTGCCGATCAGTCCGGCGCATCTGGCGGTGCTGCAAGAGGCGCTGTTGGGAGTGACCACCGCCCCGATCGGCACCGCGACCCGTCGCTTTGCCGGGCTGGGCATCCCCGTCGCCGGAAAAACCGGGACTGCCGAGGTGGGTGGACCGGACGTCGAGCCTCATTCCTGGTTCGCCGCCTACGCCCCTGCCGATAGCCCCGAGATCGCCCTCGTCGTGATGGTGGAAAACGCGGGCGAAGGATCGACCGTGGCCGCGCCGTTGACGCGCCAGGTCATCGAAGCCTATTACGGCTTGCGCCTTTCTCCGCTGCCGCCTCAGGCCGAAGAAGGATACGCTCCCCCGACGCCGACCCCCCAGCCCACGCCGACGCCGCAGCCCTGAGCCGGTGGTTGCGGCTGCTCACGGCTCCAACGGCTCTGCCAAGCACAGGGCGACGTAGACCGGGCGGTAGGAGCCATCGGACCGCAACAGGCTGTAGGCCGAGAACGAACTTGCTGAACCCCAGATCGTCGCCAGGTTCAGGTTCCACAGGAACATCGGCCCGACCCACGAACAATCGTCTCCCATCTGAAAGGCGCGCACCGTGTAATCCGCCTGCTGATCCTCGCTGACCTCGCGCGCGTACTCCCATCCGGTTGTATCCATCTGTCCCATCCCGTCGGTCGAGGGCCAGCCGAACTCGGTGACCCAGATCCGTCGCTCCGTGTCGCCGTCTTCAAGCATGATGGCGTGGTAATCCCGCAGCGTATCGCGGAAAAAGAAACTGGGATGATCGTTGTGACTGGAGGCGACGTGCGCGGCATCCTGCCAGCTTTCGTCGGGAGGGTTGGCAAAACCATAGGGGTGAGCGCCGATGCCGTCCACCCACTGGGCGATACCGGCCTCGTACATCCCGCGCAGGAAGACGCGATCGTCGATCGCCGTCACGCCATCGTTGATGCCGGTGACGGCTGGCGCGCCGCTGATGATCAGGGCGTCCGGGTCGGCGGCCCTCACGCCCTGAGACCCCTCGGCCACCAGCTCGACGAAGCGAGCCGGCTCCAGGCGATCTCCGCGCCACTCGCGGGCCAGGTTCGGTTCGTTCCACAGTTCGTAAGCCGCCACGCGGCCCCGGTAACGGGTCGCCAGTTGGCCCATGAAGCGCCTGAACTCGGCATAATCGGCCGGGGGGCCGCTTTCGAGTTCAGAGTTACGGGTCCAATCGGGGGCGTGGGTCACACCGAGCAGCACCTTGAAGCCGAAACCGTGACACGCCTCCACCGCGAGATCCAATAACTCCCACTCAAAGTTATCCGGCCCGTGCTCGATGGTGTGCCATTCCACCTGCTGTTTGACCCATCCCACACCCAGGCCTCGCGCCCAGCGCAGCGTCTCCTCCATATCACCGGCCAGTAGATGAACCTGCACGCCATAACCCGGCTTGGGAACCGGAGGCGGCAGCGGCGTTGGTCCCTCGGCAGTCGGTGAAGGTGTGGGGGATGTCGGCGAAGGCGTGGGAAGCGGAGATGTGTTGCTGATCCCGGGAAGATAGACCGTGTACGGCGTCGGGGAAGTTGGAGGCGGGATTGGAGTTGGAAGGGGAGAGGGCGTTGGGCCAAAGACCTGGCAGCCGACGAGCGCGACAGATAGCAGAGCGACGAAGAGTTTCCGCGCCAAAATGTTGCGTGAGAATGTTTGCATCATTCGTTCATTGTAACCGCAAGCGCTCGGTTGTCAACTTGGGCGGAGACGGCAGCGTCTCGACGTCCGTGTTGACAGGAGCATCAAATGCATTTACAATGGACCCTGTTCGTCGCTATCGTTCACCTGGGGTTGGAAATGTCTGAACTGATAGATGGTCTGGTCATCAAAGCACAGAGTGGGTTCTTCACCGTTCGCACCGAGGCAGGCGATGTCGTCTGCCGTGTGCGAGGACGGTTGAGGAAAGAGTGGCTCGACACCGACCTGCTGGCCGTCGGCGATCGGGTACGCATCGGCCTGATCGAAGAGGGCGAAGGGATGATCGAGGAGATCGTCGAGCGGGAGCGGGCATTGATACGGCTGGCTCCGTCGCACGGGCGCGGCTCCCGTCGTTGGAGTCGCAAGGGCTACCTTTCGGAGCGGGCACAGGTCATTATCGCCAATCCCGATCAGGTGGTTTTTGTCTTTGCCTGTGCCAGGCCCGAGCCGCGCTTGCGGATGCTCGACCGCCTGCTGGTGGGTGCCGAACTGCAACACATTCCCGTCGTCGTGTGCGCCAACAAGATCGATCTGGTGGGCCGCCAGGAGGCGCAAACACTCTTCGACATATATCGAGAGATCGGCTACCCGGTGCTTTACACCAGCGCCGAGACCGGCGCCGGAGTGGACGAACTTCACGAGACACTGCGGGGAAAAATCTCGGCGCTCGTGGGTCCTTCGGGCGCGGGCAAGACCAGCCTGCTCAATGCGATACAGCCGAGGCTGGGACTGCGGGTGCGGGAGGTGAGCCGGGCCACCGACAGAGGCCGCCACACGACCGTCGTGCCGCAACTCGTGCCGCTCGACGCGAGCGGCTGGGTGGCCGACACGCCAGGCATCCGCGCCCTGGCTCTCTTTGACGTGGATCCAGAGGAGTTGGACGCCTGTTTTCCCGATATTGCCCCGTTGGTGGCCAATTGCCGGTTCTCGGATTGTACGCACACCGTAGAGCCAGATTGTGCGGTCAGACAGGCGTTGGAAGAAGGAAGGGTGAGCGAGCATCGCTACGAAAGTTACGTGCGACTGCGGGAAGAACATCAGAAGCTGGCGGACATGTATTGGTGGGGAATCAGCGAAGAATGAATCAATGAACAATGAAGAATGAATAAATGAACAATGAAGAATGAATCAATGAACAATGATCAACGACTCTTGGTGGGCGTTGTGCTGTTGCTCGCTGCTATCTCGCTCACCGCTTGTGCCGGCGAGATCCCCAAGCTGGTCCTGTCGAACGGGGAGACGGAAGCCACGAACACCGTCGACCCGATGACGACGTCCTCTCCCGCCCAAACGCCTTTGCCAGACAATGCGACGACCGCGATGCGCGTCCGCGCGCGCGGCTTTTTGCGCGTCGGCGTGCGTTACGACCTGCCTCCCTTTGGCTATGTCACCGAAGAGGGAAGGGTGGCCGGTTTCGATGTCGATCTGGGACGAGAACTGGCCTATCGCTGGCTGGGAGATGCTGAGGCGGTCCAGTTCCGCCAGGTGCGCTCCGACACCGCCATCGAGCATCTGCAAGCCGGCGACGTGGACGTGATTATCGCGGCCCTCACCCACGCGCAGGGATGGGAGGCGGGGGCCGACTTTAGCCTGCCGTACTTTGTCGATGGTCAGGCGCTACTCGTTCGCGCCGTGGATGCGGTCGCCATCGGTGGCCCGGCGGATCTGGCCGGACGACCGGTGGGAATCACCAGGTGGGGGGAGGCCAGGGAGCCATTGGAAGGAAGGTTGCCCTTCACGCTCACTTTTCAGACGTATGACCGTTTCGACTCTGTGGTGGCGGCATTGGGCCAGGGAGAGTTGGACGCGGTGGCCGATCTGCGCCGTCGGCTTTTTGGAGGCGCGCGTATGCTCGCCGAAAGAGGGACAGAGACAATCATCGTCGGGCAGTACACGGTGGTTCCGGTGGCGCTTGCCTTCCCGCAAAACGAGCCGTTCTTTGCCAATCTGGTCAATCTGACGTTCCAGGAACTGATCGCCGACGGCGCGTACGCGGACTTGTACACTCGCTGGTTCGCCGAGTCGCCGCCCCCGGTCGAGCGTTGGCCTGGCGCGGTGTCGTGGGGTGGCCCACGCCACCCCACGGAGGGCGTTCCGGTTCTGGCCGATGCTCCGGTCGTGGCGAGCGTGCCCGATACCATCGCCGCCATTCAATCACGAGGACGGCTGGTCGTGGCCCTGCCGCCCGATCGCTCTCCCTTTGCTTACGTGGACGCGAACGGCGCGCCAGCCGGCTACGAGGTCGGCCTGGTGCTGCTGATGGCCGAGCGTTGGCTGGGCGATGCCACGGCGGTCGATTTTGTCACTGCGCCAGTTGCATCGGGAAAGGAAATGCTGCGCGCGGGCCAGGTCGACCTGCTCATAGGAGGGCTGGTTCACTCTCGCGCCGCCGAGTTGGAATTCGACTTTAGCCTGACGACCTACGTGGCCGGCGAGGGGTTGTTGGTGCAAGCGGGGACGCTGATTACCGACATAAGAAACCTGAGTGGGCGACAGGTGGCGGTGGTCACGGGCAGCGCGAGCCGAGAAGTGCTCCTGGCCGCCGCGCAAAACGCGGGCGTCTCGCTGACTGTGGCACCACAGCCGACGCTGGAAGCGGCCATTGCCTCGTTGACGGCGGGGCAGGTGGCGGCAGTGACCGGGGAGCGAGCCGACCTGCTGGGGCCTGCTTATGCGACACCGGGATTGGGCGTGCTCCCGCTGCGACTGACTCAGGCGCCGCTGGCGCTGGGACTCCCGCAGGGCGATTCTGCCTTTCGCGATCTGGTCAACCTGACACTGCAGGCGATGAAAGCAGAGGGACAATTCGATGCCCTTTATGCCTCCTGGTTCGACGATGCACCCCCATTCCTGGAAATTTGGCCTGGCGCGCCCTACCGGGCGCTGCGCCTGGAGACGGCGGCAGCTCCCTAGCGCCACAGAGAGAGCCTTGACAAAGATTCCAAGTTTCGTTACAATTTCACTACCGGACACTTTTTGAGTGAACGTTTATTTGGACACGGATTTCACGGATTCACACGGATTTTACCTGAATTTTTCCGACTCGCGCCTAAAATTCTTAGCGGCAAGCATCTGCCAACGAGCAAGCAAAGCGCCGAAAACAAAAAACCATCCGTGTCATCCGTGTTCCTCCGTGTCCTGAGAAAAGTGTCCGGTAGCAAAGTTACAATGGGGGCATAGTTTGAAAGTCGGGTGAGCAGACAAAAACGTCATTCTGTGATAAACTCTCTCCAGCCTATCTGGAGGGAGTAACCTATGAAGTGGCACATCGTATGTTTGATCACCATCGTTTTGCTGAACCTGAACCCAGGTGTGTCGCCCGATCTGGGAACAGCAACTCGACAACCCGGTACTGTACCGGTCCTGAGTCCTGACGGCGATGTCCATCCCTGCGTGTGGTGGGCCTGCTGGTCGGCCGTCGTGTTGGCGTATGGGGCGCGACCCGGTCGTGTGACGCTGTGCCGCTGGACACTCCGATGGCGGTTTGCGCCCTCTCGGAAGAAGCGTCCGATCAGAAAGAGAACCCCACCTCCGGCGGAGCCGCTGCCTGATGGGACTCGTCAGGCCACCGGCGACGAAAGTGAGCCGCCGCCAGCCACAGCAGAAGACGCTCGTATTCCCTTGCGGTTGGTGCTGAAACCGGGCGTCATACTGACCAGGCGTGGCATTCAGTTGCGGCCCATGATTGCGCGACTGGGAGATGACGTGGAAGCATACCAGGCGTTGTGGAAGGACAAAGATGAATTCAAGGCGGCCATTCGGCATGTGCTTGGCCGGCGCTGTCCGCTGTGTGACGGGCGATCCGGTTTCCGCTGCACCGGCAGCGACCGGCGCTCCGTGATTCCGCCGGGGAGCAAGGAGCGGGTCTGGTTCAGGGTGCAGAAGATCGAGTGCGTGGCGTGTGGCAAAGACACCCGCATTCTGCCCACCTTCTGTATCCCGTTCAAGAGCCATCATGCCCAGACCATCCAAAACGCGCTGGAGAACTGCTGGCGGCGCAACACCAGCTATCGGGACACCACCGCCATCCTGAATCAATCTCGCCCGCCAGACAGTCAATACCAGGGACACACCTTGCCCTACGAGTGGACCATCTGGCTGGGTGGGTTGACCATCCACCTGCCCCAGTTCTTGGCCTGGCTCGGTTTCCAGTTGCCGCTGCACGGCTTGATGGACGAGTACTTTATGGAGCAAGACAACGGCACTGAGAATCACCGTATCTTTGCCATCACCGTCCAGGATCCAGACTCGACAGTGATCTGGAACATCGTGCGGGTGGATCGCAACGACACCCAGGCTTTCAGGCAGGCACTGCAGCATCTCAAGGCGGTCGGTGTTCACCTGCGGGCCATCACCTCCGATGGCTGGCCCGCCATCTTGCGCGCGGTGCGCGAAGAGCTGGCAGGGACCGTTCACCTGCTGTGTTACTTCCACGCCAAGAAGAATGTCTTCGAAACGTTGGAAAAGTACCGTCAGGCCAAGAAGCTGCCAGGCAACGCACTTGAACTGGCGGAGTGGCGACGGGCCTTTTTCGACGTGCTCGACGCGCCCACCCCCAAGCTCTACCAGGCTCGCCTGCGTAAGCTGACCCGCCGGGTCGCCGATGAGCCCATCCTGCTGGCTCGCTGCCGGTCCCTGCAGAAGAAGCGCCACTACAACACCTGGCGGCTGCGCAGTCCCTTGTTGGCCGCCACCAGTAGTCTGGTGGAGTTGACCTTCAAGCAACTCACCCGCAAGGCGGAGAGTCTGTACAGCTTCCGGCGTTCCAAGTGCCAGGCCGCGCAAAAGTCGCTCACCGTGTGGGCCCTTGTGCGCAACTTTGTCCCTTACCTGCCTGGCGCCAAGCACGAGGGACTCAGCCCGGCACAACTGGCCGGCGTTGAGCTTCAGGGACTGCCCTGGCTGCAATACGTCAACCTGAAACTCTCGGAGGTGACCTGACGCGCCGTCGAGCCACGACCGACGCTGACCAACCGGCCAGCAGATCCCGCATGCAACCGAGCCCACAAAGTGGCTTATCGCAGGCATCCAAGTCACTCGCGACGGGCGAAGTAGCTTGCCAGCCCCCTCCCAAACAACGGAGGAGCATCCGAAAACTCGATATCTGTCATCCACCGACTTTCAAACTATGCCGAGGAGAATAAGTGGACACGGATAACGTTTGGGACCAGATGTTGGAGGAAGCCTCGTACCGGCAGTTGAAATCGCTGCTGAAAGCGCAGACCAACATCCGCCGGTCGGCGGAGCGGATGGCGCGGGACGCGCGTGAGGCGATGGAGGCGCTCGCCGTCTCCTTCGCGCCGGACGAGGTGAACAAGTACAGTCTAGCCAGCCCTGCGGGCCTGGACGTGCTCGACATCCACGAGTTGGCCGAGATGACGCGCGAGGTCCTGCGCAAGCACGTGGGCG
>DAOTUB010000141.1:0-9081 GCA_034437455.1 Anaerolineae bacterium
GTCTCTTGTTCTCCCAAGGACAATCTGTCTATAGCTTCTAACACTTCTCCGAAAGCTAATACACTCTCCATGGTCTCCCAGCTCCTTTGTGGCTCAACCTCCACTTGACGAGAACTCTCTCCGACAAGATTATGATAGCACAAGGACCACCCACCGTCAAGACATAGCCGCTAATTCTACTCTCTGGCTATCTTCTTCTGGTACGCCCGCCACGTCATTGCCCACTGCGATGGATCGTCCAGGGGAGCGTGGTCGACGGTGTGAATCGTGCTCTTGTGCGGAGCGGTCTTGACCAGTTCGGGATCCGTGCGCGCCTCCTCGGCCACGTGCGCCATCACCGTCACGTACTCGTCCAGATCTTCCTTGGAGGGCGTCTCGGTCGGCTCGAGCGTGACCGGCTCCGGGACGACGAACGGGTGGTGGCTGGTCCAGTAGTGGACGCCAAAGTCCGCCGCGCGGACGCCGAGTTCCTCCGTATGGACGCCCGTCTCCTCCGCCAGTTCCTCCCAGCTATAGCGCACTTGCTCGATGCGACGCTTCCCTTTGGCATACGGCGCGCTGCAGCCGGGAATCTGCGCCATCTTGTGGAGCAAATAGTTGTTGTTGAGCACCGAGACGTCGGCGACCTCGCGCAAGCCCTCCGCGCCCAGGCTCATCACCCAGGCATACGCCCGCAGCACGACCGGGACGTAGCCATAGAATGGCCGCAGCTTGCCCACGCTATCGGGCCGGTCATAGTCCAGGTAGTACTTTTCGCCGTCAAACTCGACCAGGGGAACCGGCAGGAAACGCGCCAGCTCCTCGGCCACGCCGCTGGCGCCGCTCCCCGGCCCGCCGCAACCGTGCGGCGAGGAGAAAGTCTTGTGCAGGTTAAAGTGACACAGATCGAAACCGGCTTCCCTGGCCCGGGTGATCCCCAGGATGCCGTTGGCGTTCGCCTGGTCGTAGGAGCAAAGCCCGCCCGCCTCGTGGACGACCCGCACGAACTCGGCGATCCGGGGGTTAAAGATGCCCGTGTCCTCTGGATTGGTGATCAACAGCGCCGCCGTCCGCTCCGAGACGGCCGCCTTGAGCGCGTCCAGGTCGGGGTAGCCGTCCTCGTCGGGGTAGAGGGTGATGACCTTGAACCCGGCGGTCTGGGCGCACGCCGCGTTGGACGGGTGCGAAAAGATGGTGGTGATGACCTCGTCTCGCCCGGACGTTTTTTGTCCGCCTCCGCCCTCTCCACGAGATTCGTGATAGGCGCGGATGATCGAGGCGTTGGCGTAAATCGCCGCCGACCCCGCGCCGGGCTGCAAGGTGAACCGGTCCAGCCCCGAGATCTCTTTCAGGATTTGCTCGAACCGGTACATGATCTCCAGGACGCCCTGCACCGTCTCCTCGTCCTGCAACGGGTGAAGATCTGCCATCTTCGGCGTTCCGGCCAGTTGCTCGTTGATCTTGGGGCTGTACTTCATCGTGCAGGTTCCCTGTCCGATCTCGACGTTCAGGTCCGCCCCCAGGTTCTCTTGCGACAGCCGCATATAATGCCGTAGCACCTGCGGCTGAGAGAGTTCGGGCAGCTTGGGCGGCTCTTTTCTGCGCATCGTTTCGGGCAGCGTCGCCAGCACATCGCCGACCTCGTCCCGTATTCCCTGCTCCACCTCAGGCACGAGGATGCCCCGCTGCCCCTCGCAACTCAGCTCAAAGATGACCGGCTCGTCCCACCGGGCCTGGTGAAAGCGCCTCAGATTGAGCTTCCCGTCTGTAAATCGATGTTTCGATATGTCTTGCTGAGCCATTTAGACCACCTCCTTGAGCGCGCTCACCAGCCGGTCAATGTCGTCCTTCGTGTGCACCTCGGTCACGCAATAGAGGGCGCTGGCCCCCAGGGCGGGGAACTCGCGCGTCAGGTCCTTGCCGCCAAAGATTCCCTGCGCCAGCAGCGCCTCGTTGATCTCGGCGACGGTCTTGCCCGCGCCGTCGAAATTGACGACAAACTCTTTGAAATGCGGCGCCTGGAAAACCGGCGCCTTGACGCCCACGATCTTGTCCAGCTCCAACATCGCGTAACGCGCTTTCGCCATGATGGTTTCGCCGATCTCGCGCATGCCCTGCGGTCCCATCAGCGCCAGGTAGACGCCCGCCGTGATGCCCCACAACGCCGCCGCCGTCCCGACCCACTCCTTCCCCTCCTCCCGCTCGGCAAAGGAGGTGCGCTCGTAGGCCACGTCGCCAAAGCCATACTCGCCCGGCGCGCGCGTCGGGGCGATGCCGAACAACCGGGAGGGGTATTCCATCACGTACTCTTCCTTGTCGTGAGTGGCAATGTAGCCCGCCTGGCCGCCGCCGAACTGCATGTGCATCCCCAACGGCTGGATGTCGCCGCAGACAATGTCAGCGCCGCAGCCGGCGGCGCCATAATCGGCTGGCGGTGTGAGGACGCCCAGCGAGATCGGGTCGGCCCCGACGACGCAGACCGCGCCGTGGTCGTGGGCGATCCCGGCGATCTCGTCCCCGTGGGTCTCGACGAAACCGAGGTAGGACGGATTCTCGAAATAGACAGCGGCCGTCTGGTCAGAAATTGCAGCCTTGAGCTTGTCGAGGTCCATCTGCCCCGTCGCGGGGTCGTAGCGGATTTGCCTGATCGCAAACCCAGGCTTGCCATAGTCCCGGATTTTCGACAGCAGATCGGCGCTGATGGTTCCGGCGATCAGCAGCTCGCGCCGGCCCGTCAAGCGGCGCGCCATGCGGAGCGACGTGGCGGTGGCCTGGAAACCGTCATACGTCGGCACGTTGACCACGTCCATATTCAACAGCTCGCCCATCATGCTGGTGTATTCAAAGAGCGCCTGGAACCGCCCGTGGTCGTCGTAAGGCTCGCCCGCGTAAGCGGTCAGGAATTCGCCGCGCCCGTTGATCTCGTCGCACACGGCCGGGACGTGGTGCTGCCAGCATCCAGCCCCCAGGAAGCTCAGATACTCTCCAGCGGTCTTGTTCTTGGCCAGGATGCCCTCCACGTGTCGCTTGAGCGCGTACTCGGACAAGAAGGGTTCGGGCAAATTCAACTTTCCCTTGAACCGAAGGTTCTCCGGCACGTCCTCGAAGAAATCCTCCGTGCTCTCCGCTCCAACCTCCTGGAGCATCTGCTGCTTTACTGCGGGTACAGAATTGGGGATGTAGGGGTAAACAATGGCTCGTTCTTGCGTCATATTTCTTCCTCCATTCGGTTTTCAATAGCTCGATTCGCGGGGGTGTTCTGCGGGTTGCAATTGTACCACAAATCAAAAGGCGGGCGAATCAGCGTCACAAGCACGAAACCTGAAGGGTCTGTGAGACCCTTCAGGTTTTTGTCATGAGGTATCAAATGCGCTAAAAGCACCCGGCACTCTTATCAATAGGGACGATTCACGGCCAGGTTGGGGATCATCTTGAAATGACGCTCGTTATCGCTGGCAAGTTCAAGACCTTGTATAACGGCAGTGGCAGCGATAAAGGCGTCTGGTATGGCCAGGCCGTGACTCTTGCTGTAGGCCAGCATGAGCGTATAGGCTTGAACAGATTCAGCCGGAGAGATATGAATGAGGTTGAAATCGGCGATCAGTTTCTCTGCTTTTTCAACCTCGACCTTGTCTCGACAGCCCGCGAGCAATTCCATCGCCGAAATCACCGAGATAAAGAGCGGGGTTCCGGACGCAAAAGCGGTATCTACAAAGTCGGCAGCGTCCGTGTCACCCCGCGAGAGGTCGATCAGCACGGTCGTGTCCAGCAATTTCCCGCTCATTGGCGTGTCCAATGCTGAGTACGCAAGTCATTCAGCCACTCTCGTGATGAGAGCTTGTGCATATCTTTGCGGTCGGCCCACATACCAAAGTATTCAGTCTTTCGTATGGAACGTTCCGGTTGGATCGAAGGGACGTTCAAAGCTGACACTTGCCTACGCAAAATGGTCATTTCAGTGATGAGCCGATCAAGCTCTTGAGTGATATACTGGATTTGGGAAAGGGCCTCAACAGTGCTCATACAACTTCTCCCTGAAGCATAATTAGATGCTGCATCGAACGGATACCAACTGCCTGGTGACAATATTATACCGTGTTGTCAGGTGAGGTGCAAGCTAACGTGCGCCCGATTCGCTCACTCGTACCGCAGCGCGTCAATCGGATTCAAGAGCGACGCCCGCCGCGCCGGATAGATGCCAAAGAACAGCCCCACCGCCGCCGAAAAGGTCGTCGCCAGCACCACCGCCTGCGGCGTGACGACGGAGCGGAAATCGTCGATCAGCGCGGTGATGATCTGCGCCCCCGTCGCGCCCAGCGCGATGCCCAGGACGCCCCCGATCAGCGAGAGCATCACCGCCTCGACGAGGAACTGCCACAAGATGTCCCGCCGTCGCGCTCCCACCGCCTTGCGCAGGCCGATCTCGCGCGTGCGCTCTGTCACCGAGACGAGCATGATATTCATGATCCCGATGCCGCCCACGAGCAGACTGATGCCCGCGATCGCGCCCAGGAAGGTCGTCAGCACGCCCGTGATCTGGCCAAAGACGTCGACAATGTCCGCCTGGCTGATGATGGAAAAGTCGTCCTCGTCGCTGAAAGCAATGTCGTGCCGCTCGCGCAGAATCGCAGAGGCTTGCTCCGTGGCCGCGTCGATGCTATCCTCGTCCACCGCCTCGATCACGATGTACGAGACCTTGTACTCGCCCGTGCTGCTGCGAGCCGGAAAGAGGCGCGTCTGGGACGTCGTCAGGGGAACGAGGACGGTGTTGTCCTCGTCGCCCATCTGCGAGCCGCCCTTTTCCTCCAGCACGCCGATGACGCGGAAAGGTATCCCGTTGATCTTGACCGTCTGATCCAGCGGGTAGGGATTGTCGGGGAAAAGTTCATCGACGACAGTTCTCCCCAGGACGGCGACCCGCGCCCGGCTGTTCATATCCTCCTGGTCGATGAACGTCCCCACCTCGGCAGGCCAGTTGCGCACTGTGGCGTAAGCCGGGGTGACGCCCAATACCTGGGGGAACGCATCCCGCTTGCCGGTCGCAACGACGGTCGAGCGGAACTGCGCTGGCGAGATCGCCGCCACCGCAGGCGCGCGAACGGGATCGCTCAGCGCCTCCACGTCTCCGTTCGTCAGCTCGGCCCCGCTGACGCCCATCCCTGGCGGCCCCGAACCCATTTCTTCCGCCGAGCCAGGCATCACAAAGAGCAGATTGGAACCCATCCCTTGAAACTGATCCCCGATGTAAACCGAGACCCCCTCGCCCGCCGACATCAGCGTGATGACTGCGCCGACGCCGATGATGATGCCCAGCATCGTGAGCGCCGCCCGCAGCTTGTTCGCCGCCAGAGCGCGAAAGGCGAGCCGCACACTCTCCAGCATTCTCACGTTTCCTCACCTCCCACCGTGGCCACCAGGGGGTTGGCCACCGTCTCATTGTGGGTGATCCGCCCATCGTACAGATGGATCACCCGCCCGGTGTGCCGCGCGATCTCTGGATCGTGCGTCACCAGCGCCACCGTGATGCCCTGCTTCCGGTTCAACTCCTGGAGCACCACCATCACCTCGGCCCCCGACTTGCTGTCCAGGTTCCCCGTCGGCTCGTCCGCCAGGATGATAGCCGGATCGTTCACCAACGCCCGCGCGATCGCCACGCGCTGCTGCTGCCCGCCAGAAAGCTCGTTCGGCGTGTGCCCCATCCGGTCCGCCAGCCCCACGATTTCCAACGCCCGCTGCGCCCGCTCCCGACGCTCGGTCCGCCCCACCCCGGCGTAGACCAGGGGCAGGATCACATTCTCCAGCGCCGTCGTGCGAGCCAGCAGGTTAAAGGTCTGGAACACAAAACCGATCCGGCGATTGCGGATTTCGGCCAATCGATCATCGTCGAGGTGGCTGATGTCTTCCCCCGCCAGCAGATACGTGCCAGCGGTGGGCTGGTCGAGACAGCCGATGACGTTCATCATCGTGGACTTGCCAGAGCCAGAAGGCCCCATAATCGCCAGCATCTCTCCCGCTGCCACCTCCAGCGAGACTCCGCGCAGGGCGTGCACTTCCATCTCGCCCATCTGATATACTTTGGTGATATTCTGCAATTCGATAACCGGTGCGCTCATCTATCTCCCTCGCCTACACCTACGGTGACCCGAAACCGAACATCGATCCCTGTACCCAAACCGCCACGTCCCCTTCCGCAAGGCCATCGAGCACCTGAACGACGCCCCCGTGCCGCACCCCCAGTTCGACGTCCACGCGCTCGGTCTGCTGCCCCCCCCGCCGATCCACGTAGGTCTGTCCCGTATCGCCGTCCACCCGCACCACCCAGGTGGGGATCGTCAACACGTCGGCGAATTCCTCCACGATGATGGTCGCGTTCGCCGTCATGTCGGCGCGGACAGGCGCGTCGGTGGGCGACAACTCGATAGTAACGAGGTAGTAGATGACGCCTCCCTCGATGGTAGCCGCCGGCGCGACGCGCTCGACGCGGCCATCTATGACCACGTCCGGGAGCGCGTCGAGCGTCACCTGGGCCGCCTGCCCCTCGCTCAGTCGCCCCACGTCCATCTCGTCCACCTTGACGATGAGGTGAAACTCGGAGGCATCCACCAGGGTGATGGCGGGCAGCCCCCCCGAAGACATTTCGCCGGCGGTGACGTTGACCTCGGCGACGATGCCGTCGAACGGGGCGCGCAGCGCGGCTTGATCCAGCGCCAGCTCCGCCTGCTCCAACCCAGCCCGCGCCTGCGCGATTCCCGCTTCGGCGGCCCCGATCTGCGCCTCGGTCGCGCCGCTCAACAGTAGATCGAGCTGAGCCTGCGCCGCATCCCGCTGCGCAGCAGCCGCCGAGACGTTCGCCTGCATGGCCCGGAGATGGTCGGCGTCCGCCCCGGCCTGTATCTCATCCAACCCGGCGCGGGCAGCGGTCAGCGCCTTGTCGGCGGCCTCGAGACTGTAGCGCGCTTGCTCCTCGAACACGCCCAACCCTGGGCAGATTTTCATCTCCTCGCCGGCCGGCGGCATTTCGAACGTCACGCACTTTATCGACATGTCGTGCATGTCCTCGGCAAACTTTTGCTGTGTGATCGCCGAGGCGAGATCCGCCTCCACAGCGGCGATCTGGGCGTCGCTGGCCCCGCTTGCGAGCCGGTCGCGCTCGGCGGCGGCCCCGCTCACCTGGGCCTCTACCGCGCGCAGGTTCGCCTCCGCGGCTGCGATCTCCTCCGGTCGCGGTCCGGCCCGCAGCTTGGCCAGTTGCGCCTCGGCTGACATCAGAGCCGCCTCGGCCTGGCGTACTTGCAACGCCAACCGCTCGGTGTCCAGGCTTGCCAGCACATCACCGGCCTCGACACTGTCCCCGACATCCACCTCCACTTGGGCGATCTGTCCGGGAACCTCGAAAGCCAAACTAACGCGCTCCTCCAAATCCACGCTGCCGCTGGCCGAGACGGCCACGAGCAGTGTGCCCCGCTCAACCATAGCAGAACGGGTCTCTCCTTCTGTCTGTCCGTCCGCCTGCGACCGCCACAGGATCGCGCCAACAATAGCCGCAATGACGACGACGATCAAAATCACATAGAGTATCGTGCGTTTCATTCCCTTCCCCCCACCCTAATCGAACGGCGTGATTTCCTCAACTACCCAGACCGCTCTGTCTCCCTCTGAAAGGCCGTCGAGCACCTGGACGACTCCCTCGTACCGCAGTCCCAGCTTGATGTCCACGCGCTCAGTCTCATCTCCCACCTGACGATCCACATAAGTCTGTCCCGTATCCTGATCCACGCGCACTACCCACGTGGGCAGTTTCAACACGTCCGCGATCTCTTCCACCAGAATGGTCGCGTTCGCCGTCATGTCGGCGCGAATGGGGGCGTCGGTGGGGTCCAGTTCGATGACGACCTCATAGTTCACGACGCCGCCATCGAGCGTGGCGATGGGCGCGATGCTCTCGACCGTTCCGGCAATAGCAGTATCCAGAAACGCATCGAGCGTCACCTGGACAGTCTGCCCCTCCGCAAGGCGCGCCACGTCCATCTCATCGACGCTGACAGTGATGAGAAAGCTAGAAGCATCGAGCAAGACGATGGGCGGCCACGCGGTCGGGACCATCTCGCCAGCGGTGACGTTGACCGCTGAGACGATGCCGTCAAAGGGAGCGTGCAGCGTAGCGCGCTTGAGCGAGAGTTCCGCCAATTCCAGCGCGATCCGCGCCTGCTCCACCTGCGCCTCGACGTCGGCCAGGTCTTTTTCGGTAGGGCCCGCCAGCAATAGATCGAGCTGGGCCTGGGCTGCATCCTGCTGGGCAGTGGCGGCCAGGACGTTCGCCTGGGCCGCGCGAAGCTCGTTGGCGTCCGCACCGGCCAGCAATTCATCGAGCGCAGCCTGGGCCGCTTTTTCCGCCTCCTTGGCGACGTAGAGTTCATAGTTCGCGTTCTCTCTCGCCGTCTCACCTTTTTTGATCCCGTCATACTTGTCCTGAGCCACCTCTCTCTGCACCATCGCCGCGGCGACCTGGGCTTCGGCCCCGGCGATCTGGGCGACGCTGGGGCCGGCGGCGAGTTGGTCGCGGTTGGCGGCGGCTGCGCTTACCTGGGCCTCTGCTCCACGCAGGCTGGCATTGGCTCGTTCGATATCCTCTGGTCGCGGCCCGGCCAAAAGTTGAGCCAATTGCGACTCGGCCAGCGCCAGGGCCGCACGAGCCTGCTCTACTTGCAGCGCCAACTGCCGGGTATCCAGTTGCGCCAGCACGTCGCCCGCCTTGACGCGGTCCCCCACCTCCACTGCTACCTCAGCCACGCGACCGGGCGACTCGAAAGCCAGGTTCACGCGGGTCTTGGGATCGATGTTGCCGCTGGCCGAGACGGCCACGAGCATCGTGCCCCGCTCGACGACGGCGGAGCGGGTCGCCTCTTCCGTCTGCTCGCTCGCCTGGCGCGAGCGCCAAACAAGCGCGCCAGCTATTACGCCAATGACGATGACACCCAGGATCACGTAGAGTGCGCTTCGTTTCATCCTACCTCCGTATTTGTGACCACAGCACAAAATTGACCAAGGTCACAATTATATGTGATGCATGGAAAATGTCAAGAGAACACGCGAGGGGTCGAT
>DAOTUB010000142.1:0-12450 GCA_034437455.1 Anaerolineae bacterium
TCTTCGCCGATGGCAACGTCGTACACGCGATATTAGGCTCACGAGCTGGGGAGGAGGTGGTTTATGAACTGTTGACCTGGGAGGACGGCGAGTTCGAGCTGGAGATGGACGTTACGCCGCCCGAACGAAGCATAACCGTTAGCTGGTCCGGCCTGCTCCTGGAGGGGATGCGCCGTATCGACGAGTGCGCCGCCGGATGGGATGGGCTGGATGAAATCACAGAAATGGAGGTACAAAAAATGGCAACAAAGAAACGGAGTGAAGTACTGGCAGAGCACCTGGAGACGCTGTTGGAGCAATCGGCCGACGTCAACGGGGCCATCATCGTCGGCAGCGACGGCCTGGTGCTGGCCTCGAACATGCCGCTGGGGGGCCACGATGCCACCCGCGTGGGCGCAGAGGGCGCGGCGCTGCTCGGTTTGAGCAAGCGCACGCTCGGCTCCCTCAAGTGCGGCGACTTTGAGGCTGCGATCCTGGAGGGCTCAGAGGGATGGGTCGTCGCCCTCGGCGCCGGAGAGAAGGCCGTGGTGCTGGGGCTGACCGACGCGGAGGTGAACCTCGGCATGGCCCTGGTGGAGATGCGAGATATCGCCGGCGACGTCGCTGAGACGCTGAGCTAGTCGCCCCAGAAATAAACGTGAAAAAGGGAGAAAGCAAAATGGCTACAGAAGAACAAAAAAAGACCCGTCAGATGAAACTGTTCAACGAAGTGATCTTTGGTCTGGCCAAAGGAATGTGGGAACTGTTTGGTGAAGGCGCGTGGGGCACCGTCGCCGAGATCGGCGAAGAGATCCTCGAAGAAATGGAACACGACATGGGCCTCGAGATCCAGGGTGAGAACCCCCACGACATCCTGACTGAACTGGAGCGTGTTTTGGTTGACGAGCTGGGCGCGTGCAAGACTGCCGACCTCAAGATCGAGGATGGCCGCATCGACATCCTGGCCGAGGACTGCATCCTGTTGCACGCTTCACACGACCTGCAGAAAGAGGACATCCCGGCCTTTACCTGCATCCCAATGATGCTGGCAGCCGCCGTACTCCGCGAACGGTTGGGTCTCAAGGAGCGACTGCTCGGTGTCACGATCGAGGGCAACAAGTGTGACATCGCCTTCGAGATGATCTAACGATCATCAGCACCTGTGGCCGACCATGTCCGTGGTCATTCAGGGGCAAACCGACGCCGAGGTCAACCCAGGCCTGATGTCACTCGAGACCGCAATGGCCAGAGGATGACCGCGACCATGGGCTGAATCCCGACGCTGGCGAAACCCTACTAACCGCCGGTAAAGAAACCGGCCGACGATACGATAAGGAGACAATAGAAATGGCTACGGAAGAACAGAAAAAGACTCGCCAGATGAAACTGTTCAACGAAGTGATCTTTGGCCTGGCCAAGGGGATGTGGGAGTTGTTCGGTGAGGGTGCTTTTGCTCTCTCAACCGAGATCGGCGAGGAGATCCTCGAAGAGATGGAGCACGACATGGGTCTGGAGATCCAGGGCGAGACGCCCCAGGACATTTTGACCGAGATCGAGCGTATCTATGTGGACGAGGTAGGCGGCGCGCTGGCAGCCGACCTCAAGATCAAGGACGATCGCATTGACGTCTTTATCGAAGGCTGTATCCTGAAACACGCCTGCACTGACCTGCAGAAAGAGGGCATCAAGCCTTTTACCTGCGTGCCGATGATGCTGGCAGCCGCCGCCTTGCGCGAACGGCTAGGTCTCAAGGAACAGTTAGATGATATCGTCATCAAAGGCGACAAATGCGACATCGACTTTGTCCTAGTGTAAAGCACGTGGCAAGTAGCAGGCAGTGGGTATTCCTGCTGCTTGCTACTCGCCACTCCAGCAAGGAGAAAATGAGATGAGTAAGAATATTCACCCGAACGTGATTACGCCCTTCTGCCCGCAGACGGCGGAACCGGACATAGACCCCACCGCCTACGTCCATCCCCTGGCAGCCGCCATCGGCAATATCCACATCGGACGGCGGGTGCTGGTCTCGCCCTGCGCCTCGGTGCGTGGCGACGAAGGCCAGCCGATCTGGGTGGGCGACGAGGCGAATGTGCAGGACGGCGTGGTGCTCCACGCCCTGGAGACGTGGGAGGACGGCGAGCCGGTGGAAAAGAACCTGGTCACGGTGGATGGCAAGGAATACGCCGTATACATTGGCAAACGTGTATCGCTGGCACACCAGGCTCAGGTACATGGTCCGGCCGCGGTCGGAGACGACACGTTCATCGGCATGCAGGCCCTGGTTTTCAAGTCAGAGGTAGGAGCAAACTGCGTGGTCGAGCCGAAAGCTTTGCTCCTGGGAGTGAAGGTGGCCGACGGGCGGTACGTACCTGCCGGATCGGTGATCAAAACACAGACCGCTGCCAATGCCCTGCCGGTCATCACCGACGATTACGCCTTCAAGCATCTGAACGAGGGCGTGGTACACGTCAACACCCACCTGGCCGATGGGTACAATGGAAAGAGTAAATCGTGAGAAGCTATGGCTGGGACCGGTCTTGAGAACACAAGATGGAGACCGGTCCCAGGTTCACACCTTTGTCTACTGACAGAAAAGGGGATGAGATGATGAGTCCAAGGAAAGTGCACGATAACGAGGATGTAGCGATCGAGGCGGGCGCCGAGGGAGAAGCTGTCGAGATCAACACGGGCGACTGGATGAGCGAGGCGGAGACTGAGGCCGAGGTGTCGGAGGAGATCGCCGCAATTGAGGAGCAGGAGCCAAGCGCCGAGGCGGAAACTGTTGCAGAGGATGAGGAACAAATGGGCGAAAACAAAGTGGCTCTCAAAGCTCTGGGCAGGAATCTATACCAGATGGGATTAGACCTTGGCCTGGAGCCTGATGAAGCAGCCCTTCTTACAGGCGAGACCCAGCTTCCCGCCTTTATCGGCGAGGAGAGCGCGGAGGAATTCAAGCAAGGATTGGTCGAGGCCTATCAGGAGATGCTCGACCAGCGATTGCACAGCCTCAAGCAAAAGCTCGGGGTGGGCTAGAACACTTTGGGGGCTCGTAGTTCGACAATGGCACTGTACCTCTTTGTTCGCCGAAGGTCTCCCGACCGAGGCGGAACGCCCTGTTTTAGCCCCGAAAATGGCTCGGTCAGGAGACCTCGCCCAACGTAGGGGGCAAATCCAGCGTCATTAAGCTAATGTGCCATTGTCGAGGTAATACCGATTTCAATCGTCATTACGCAGAATGATGGAGGAGTTAGAACCGGTGGAGATGCGACAGCAAAGACACGACCATTTTCCTCACGTCTTTGCGTGGGAGGGACAGGAGTACCTGGTCGAAGCGGTGGAGCAATGCTGGACCATCCCCCGCTGTGGAAGGGAAAACCGGGTGGAAGGATACTGCTTTCGCGTGCGGGCGCGTCCGAACGCTGGCAAAGCTGGTCAGGAGGTTGTCTTTGACCTGTTCGAGGACGCCCAAACCGGTACTTGGCACATGCAGAGACAGGTACAACGGGTAAAGCGATGAAAGAACCGATCATCTTTCGGCGCGACGACTGTCTGAGCCAGGAGCAGGCGATGTACTGGAAAGACCTGCTCTACCGGACGGTCAAGATCGGCACCGAGGTCGAGTTTGCTATGCCCAAGGGGGTCAGGAAGAGGGACTTTATGCCTCCCCTCGTCGAGACCCTGCAGCCGACGAAGGATCTGACCCACCTGGGCCGCTACGGCGTCCTGGACGTGGTGAGCGAGCACTGCGGGATCGAGATCCAGGTCATCGGTCGCCAGCCCTACTACCCGGCGCTGATGGAGCAGTACCGCGCTATCCTCGACCCGCTGCTGGAGCGCGGGGTGCGCGCGCGGGCCACCTGTGGCCTGCACTACCACGCCCTGACCATCGGCCTGAGCGAGCCGGTGCCCGAGATCATCCTGGCCAACGTCTGGAACCTGACCCGGCGCTACGCTCCTGCCCTGCGCTTTCTGACCAGCGGCGGAGACAGTCACGAGGCGCTCTGTCGGCGGCGCAACTATACCAGCCACCTGGAGATGGTGCGCCACACGCCGGGCGCCCATTCGATGCGCGTGATTCAGCAGTTTCTGTGCGAGAGCAAGCGCGTGCCGGAACACCAGAACTTTTTCAACCTGGAGCACGTTACCTTCACCGACGCGGGCGCGGTGCGGGATTTCCACCTCGAGTTCCGTTTCCCCGACGCCGACCTGGCGCCCAGCTCCATCGTGGCCAAGACGTTCCTCTTCCTGGCCATGCTGCTCAAGGCGGTGGAGATGAGCCAGTACGGCGTGATCCACGTGGGTCGCATCCGGGAGTGGCAACGCAAGAAGGAGCTTCTCGACATGCTGAGCAACAACAACGGGAACCTGGCGACCAGCGACACCTCCCAGGTCACGCCAGAGATGATCGACGAGCTGCGGACGGGCTGCCGCGAGCTGCTGGAGCTGCTCAAGCCGATCTTTGTCCGCTTCGCCCGCGTCGGCTGCGAGGGGAGCGAGGAGCACCCGGCTTTCGAGGTGCTCAATCTGCTGGCCGAGACGCCGCTGTCCCTTTTGCGCGCCAGCGGGCGGGATTGGCGCGAGATCGAGCAGATGTTGAGCGAGCGGGCCGCCGTCGCGTCGGGCGAGTGGGACAAGAGCGACCGGCGGTTGATCCGCCTGATCGAGCTGGCCGAGTTGACGACCCGCACCTCGCCAGAGGCCTGGAAGTGGGAGTCGGCGCGGGAGCTTTTTCTCACCCCGCAGGAATTGGAGCGGAGGCTGGAACGGCTGGACGGTTGGCGCGGATTGAAGTGGGACGTGGACCTGGGGACGATGGTTTTTCTGGGGTAGTTTCTAATAACAGTCGTCATTTCGAGCGGAACGGAACGCAGCGGAGTGGAATCGCAGCGTCGTGTGGCGGCACACGACGCCACACGGAGAAATCTTTGTTCGCCAAAGGTCTCCTGACCGAGGCGGAAGAAACCTTCTGAGAGGGAGACATTATGTGTGGACTGACCGGAGTGTTGTTGTACCCGGCTCATCGCTCAGCGGAGGAATGGCGGGAAATCGCCGACGTGGCGACCGTCAACCTGGTCTTTAACGAGGAGCGGGGGCGGGAGGCGGCGGGCGTCGCCGTGATCCAGGCCGATGGAAGCTGTCAGGTCTTTAAACAGCCGACGCCAGCCTCGGAACTGGTGGAGATGCAGGGATATCGCCGGCTGCTCTCGACCGTCGGCGACGATACCGTCTGTATCCTGGGCCACACGCGGATGCCGACCAAAGGCAGCATCTGGCGCAACGTCAACAACCATCCCGTGCTGACCAAGCATGTCGTAGGCGTCCACAACGGCGTCATTTTCAACGACGATTCTCTCTTTGCCCAAACGGGGTTGCCGCGAGCGGGGGAAGTGGACAGCGAGGTCATTTTCCGGCTGCTGGACACCATCAGTCCGCTGGAGCACAATGGCCGGTACCTCGAGTTGGTAGAGCAAAAGGTCAGCCTGTTGGATGGAATCTTTGCCACTCTCTCGGTGGATCTCAGGAGGCCGACCAGGTTGTTGGTCCTGAAGCACCTGCGGCCCCTGTGTCTGCACTATGAGCAAAAGTGGCAGGCGTTGTTCTTCTCTTCTCGCTATCTTTTTCTGCGCCAGGCCTTTGGTCGCAGCGTCATCACCGAGGCGTTGGAGAGTGGATGGGGGTTTTACTTTGACGCAGCGCATTTGCCCAGGAACGGCAGTCAGCCGCTCTTTTCTTTCGACATCGCGACGAAGGATGAGGCTGCGCTGCCACTAGTGGAGGTGGTGGAATGAGGACAGGGATCTCCTTGCCGAGCAATCTAGCTGAGCAGATGGATAGGATCCTGAAGGGTCTGCGTCATCAGACGGAAGCGGAGTGTATCTTGCTGGCTGACGTCAGTGGCCAGTTGATCAGCGTTCAAGGCGAGCTAAAAGGGATCGATCCGACACTCATGGCCGCGCTGGCGGCCGCCGACGTGGTGGCCACAGCCGAACTGACCCGGCTGATTGGTGGGACGGATCCAGGCGGCGCCATGCTCCGCGAGGGCAGGCGCGTGAACGTATACCTTTTTGAAGTGGCCAGACGTTTTGTGTTGGTCGTCGTCTTTCGGACCACCACGCTTGCGGCCGTGGTGGGCATGGCGGGCCGGCGCGCAGTCGATAGACTGCGCCCGCTGGTCGTCGAGTTCGAAGACCAAACGAGCGCGCCCAACCCAATCTCCAACCGCGGATTCGGCGACACACTGGCCAAGGAATTGGATAAAGCATTTGGCGGATTGTGATTCAGAACGTGGAGGGTGAGACATGCAAGCAATGCCGGTAGAGTTGGCCGAACAGATCGAGCAAATCCTGGTGGACGTGTGCCACAAGACAAAGGCCGAATGCATTCTACTGGCCGATATTAGCGGACAGTTGCTCAGCGCCCAGGGACAGATGGGCGTGATCGATCCAGTGCTCGTAGCGGCGCTGGCGGCCGGCGATGTAGCAGCGATGGCTGAATTGAGCCGCCAGATCGGGGAGAAAAACTCTCACGGCTCATTCCTCCACGAAGGCGAGGAGAAGAACATCTACCTCCAAATTGTGGCTGACAGTTTTCTCCTGATCGTCATCTTTCGGTCCGCCACCCCCATTGGCCTGGTGCGGCTGTTCGCCCGGCGCGGAGTTGAGCGGCTATACCCACTGGCCGCCGAGTTCGAGGAAGGCTTGAGCCAACCGGGCGAGCTGCTCGGCGATGACTTTGGCGCCGCCTTGACCAGTGAATTGGAGAGAGCATTTGGAGTGTAGAGATGTTTATCAACTGGAAATCGCGCGAGATCAACCTCAAGATCGTCTATTACGGCCCGGCGCTCAGCGGCAAGACGACCAATTTGCAATACATTCACGCCAAGGTGAACCCCCGCATACGGGGCGAATTGGTCTCTCTCAAGACGCGGGGCGACCGCACCATCTATTTTGACTTTTTGCAAGTAGAGCTGGGGCAGATCGCCGGTCTCAAGCCCCGCTTCAATCTCTACACCGTGCCGGGGCAGGTCTATTACGTCGGGAGCCGTAAATTGGTCTTGCAGGGCGTCGATGGCATGGTCTTTGTCGCCGATTCGCAACGGCAGCGCATGGGAGATAACGTCGAGTCGGTGCGCGATATGGAGCATAATCTGCGCGAGTTGGGATTTGACTTGCAGACCACACCGCTCGTGCTACAGTGCAACAAGCGCGACCTGTCAGAGATCGCCTCTGTGCCATTGATACAACAATGTCTCGGTTTTGACGATATACCTTGCTTCGCGTCGGTGGCTACCGAGGGAGACGCCGTCTTTGACACGTTGAAGGCGATCATCAATCTGGTGGTAAAACAGGTTCAGCAACAGATCTAGTGGTTAGTTCGACAATGGCACATGTACCTCTTTGTTCGCCGAAGGTCTCCTGACCGAGGCAGAACGGCCCTGTTTTAGCCCCAAAGTGGCTCGGTCAGGAGACCTCGCCCAACGTAAGGGGCAAATCCAGCGTCATTAAGCTAATGTGCTATTGTCAAGTTAGTACGCACGCCACATCGGAGGACCAAAAGTGAGCGACAACAAGCATAAACCGAAAACTGCCGAGTTGAACCCTTTCGAGAGCATCCTCTCCGCAATGAACGAGGCGGGAGGATTTACGGTCTCGGTGCTGACGTCCTCGGAGGGGTTGCCTATCGCCACCGTGCCCGCCAGCTACAGCAGCGACCTGGCGGCGGCGATGGTGGCTTTGCTCCAGAGAGCGAGCAATGATGCACAAGGCCAGTTGGGAATGGCGGAGGTGGACGAGGTGACGATCCGCGACCACGACCACGTTCGCCTGGTGTGCCGCTATTTCACCGTGGGGCCTCGTCTCGTAGGGGCCGACGCCCCTACGGGGAGGACCAGGCTGATCCTGGCTGCGCTCGTCCCCCCTGGCTGCTACTACCGTCGCCTGACCAATCGGGCCGTTGAGCAGATCAAGCAGCAGCTTTCCTAACCTGCATCTCGCCCGCCGTCAAATCGGCAGACGGTCTGTTGTCTTTCTCGTTGAAACAAAAAAAGGAGTCAACAGTGAAGAGAGGGATTCCCCTCCTATGTATGATAGCAGTCCTATGCCTTAGTTGGCGCCGCCCCATCGATGGTGCAGCGACCGCTCAAGACGAGGGCGAAAGAACCATCTACCTGCCTCTCGTTGTCCGTTCGATGGGTGGTACGGGCTTGATCGACGATTTCGAAGGGGATGAGGTCGGTCACGCCCACTGGTCCCCCTACGGATCCGGATTGGTCTGCAGCCAGACGACGCCCGGTTACCGCAGCGACCACGCGCTACGCATGGACCTGACCGTGCCCGCTGCCACCTACGCCGGCTGTGGGCGTCCCGTGGATCCTGAAAGCTGGGTCGAGGCCGAGGGCCTGCGCTTGACCTGGCGCAGCGACACGTCGGGGCTCACCTTCAGCGTTGCGCTGCTCGTCCCCAACACCTACTACTCCTCCCATTTTGTCACCGGGGGGGATGCCTGGGAAACCGTCTTCCTGCCCTGGGACAGCTTCATCAAAGGGGATGGCAGCAACACGCCCTTCTCGAGCGAAGAGCTCCCTTCCGTCTGGGCCATCGACTTCGATGTGGGCAATTGGCAGAGCCCGCAGTATGGCACCATCTGGATCGACGACCTCCGGCTGGCGACCGTATCCACAGGTGCCCACGCCTACTACGTCTCTCCCCAGGGGGACGACGCCTGGAGCGGCCTGCTGGCTTCGCCCAACGCCGACCAGACGGATGGCCCCTTCCGCACACTGGCCCGCGCCCAGGAGGCGGTCGGCGCGCGGCTGCAGTTCCCCCAATCCCAGGACATCAACGTCTTTCTCCGTGAAGGCACCTACCGGTTGGACACCACGTTAAACTTCAACGAGGAGGATTCGGGCCGCGATGGGTACCGGGTCGTCTACCGCAACTACCCCGGCGAGCAGCCGGTCGTCAGCGGCGGGGAAGCGCTGACCGATTGGCAGTACTACCGCGATGGCATCTATACCACTCAGGTCGACTGGACCTTTTACACCCTGTACGAGAATGGAGTGCGTGGTGTGCTGGCCCGCTATCCCAACCAGGATCTGAGCAATGGCCTGCCCAGCGGCAACGTCTATATGCAGGTGAAAGCCCCGGTGCCGGGCCGCGAGTGGGAGGCCTTTTACTACGACCCGGCGACCTTCCCCAATATGCAAGACTCGTCGAATCTGGAGATCATCCTCTGGAACGGGGGACCGAACGGCTTCTACCATTGGTGGACCGAGACCGGGCCCATAAGCGTGTCGAGCGCGGACCAGACCGTCGAACTGGGCTTTGATCTGAACCACGATGATTTCAGGATGATCGGGCCGGGGACCGACTATCTCGTTCAGAACTCGCTGGATCTGTTGGACGCGCCCGGTGAGTTCGTCATCCAGGGCGACACGCTCTACTATTGGCCCCGCGGATCGGGCGCACCCGAGGGCGTCGTCGCGCCCCGGATGACGCGCCTATTCTACCTATGGGGGCATTCGGACCCGGTCCACGACCTGGCCTTTGAGGGCCTGGTCGTGCGCGATACAGGTCGGGACACAGACTCTTGGCCGGGCTATCTCAGCTCTGCGGCGATCTTTCTCTACCGCGCCGAGGACATCGATATCGTGGGGAACCAAATCCATAACTTCGGCGGCTTTGGTGTGGAGCTACTGGGCACGCATATGCAGCGGGTCAACATCGAAAGCAACCTCTTCTACCACGGCGGGAAGAGCGCCGTCGTCTTCAGTGGAAATCCAATGGACAATGTGATGAACGACCATCGCGAAAACCGGGTGGTCAACAATTACATGCATCACCTGGGAGAGATGGTCGGTCACGGCTCCGGTCTGCGGATGTATAGCAGCGCAAGTAACTGGGTTGCCCACAATCTGATTCATGACATACCTGCGGCGGCGATCTTCGTCTCAGGCTGCGTAGGGGTTCCGACAACGAAGGATCTCGCAGGAAATGCGTTCGCCTTCAACGACATTCACGACGTGACGCTGGATTTTGAAGACATGGGGCCGATCTATATCTCCTGTGCTGGCCCAGGGACGATGGTCCACAACAACCATTTTCACAACACCAACGTCGACTACGCCTTCGGCTCTGGAATCTACCTGGATGAAGGTCCGATCAGCACCACGATCAGCGCCAATCTGGTGGAAGAGTTCCAGCGCCCCCCGGAACAGGAGGGGTACATCACAGGCCTATTCTCCGCCGGTGACGTCGAGACGGTGATCGAGAACAACATCGCGGCCTACAATGAGGTACCCTACGGCGGGGTTATCCTACCGAGAGAGTACACGGCCAGCGGAGAAGGGGCACAGGAACCTGGGGACACCCCGGTCAACGATATCGACGTCTGGCGCAACATCTTCTACAACAACCACGGCCCGGTCTACGCGTTCAAATACGACCATCCCGACCACCGCCTGCGACAAGTCAATAACAACCTGTTCTACAATCCCGAGGACGTCTACCTGGTCCAGGGCCTGGCCGGAGTGGAGACGCTGGCAGAGTGGCAGATGCTCGATGGCAGTGGCTACGATCAGAATTCACTGGTGGCCGACCCGCTCTTCGTCGACGCCCAGGGGGACGACTACCGCCTCCGCTTCGACTCCCCGGCCTACGGCCTGGGGTTCGAGGACCTCAACTTCGTCGATATGGGGCTGCGGGCCGACTTCCCCTTCAGCGACCCAAGCGACCCCCTGGCCCAGCTCTTCGTCACCTCGGACGTGGGGGGGCACGGGGCGACGCTGGCGCTGACTGCTGGCCAGCAGGCCCAGCTGACCGCCACCGCGCGCACCGAGACCGGCTACGTGGCCGACCTGACCGCAGCAACCGTCACCTACTTCAGCGAGACCCCCGCCGTCGCCACGGTGGATCCCACCGGTGGCGTCACCGCCCAGGGTTGGGGGGCGACGCGCATCATCGTGACTGTGACCCGAGGGAGCGAGAGTCTCTCCTTGCCGGTCTTCGTCCTGGTCGACGTCGATCCTGCCACCGCGTCCACCATCCTGCCGCCGCCCAGCGAGCCCCCGCTCCCGGTTCCCCCCTTCGGTTCGCCGTTGCTGGAGAGCGACTACGACGACCAGTTCGTGGCCTTCAAATCCAACCCCTACGCCCGCTGGCGCATCGTCGAGGAGGGCGGCGACCAGATCTACTGCGCGCCACCGCAGCCGGGAGGAACGCTAGACAGTACATTCTCAATGTTCGGCTCGCCGTATTGGGAGGACTATGCAGCGTCACTCTGGGTCCGGTTCGGTCCAGCCAGTCAAGGGCTGGTGGCGCTTAACACGCGCTTCAACGCTCGAGGATGGACGGGGTACGTCCATAGCCTGGACTTTGGAGCGGCCTATCTCGGCGGCGCCAGCCAGACCTACTGCAGCTACTGGAACTGTGATGGGTGGTGGGTGGGTACACAGATGCCGATCCAGCCTGGGGAATGGTATCATCTGCGGGCCGAGGTGGATGGCGAGTGGGTGCGCACCTTTGTGGACGGACAGCTCATCGGCGAACTGATGGCCCTGAGCACTCACCGGACCCGGGGCTACGTGGGCTTGAGTATTCTCGAGGACGTAGAGGTGTGCGTGGACGACGTCGTCGTCCGGTCCCTCGATCGCTCGCCGGAGGCGATGGCTGGCGCCGAGATGGTCACCGTCACCCAGGTCGGCTCCGTCTACCTGGGGCCGGGCGTGACCTATCCCGTTGTGGGCGATGTGTGGATTGGCAACAATCTCTTCGTCCTGGATCGGACCCCCGACGGCGCGTGGGTCCAGATCCGAAACGATGTGACAACGATGGAAGGATGGGTAGCTGCCTCTCAGGTATCGTCGATGCGCCGCTGAAGCCTCAATCTATATCGACTTTGCTTACGCCTGCCATTCACAATCTGGGGGTAGACTATTCTGAAAACGAGGAGCACCAAAGCGTGGACACAACGATCATTCTCGTAGACGACGAAACGCGCATCTTGCACACCTTCGCCCGCACGCTCAGGTTGGGCGGGTACACCGTCATCACCGCCGAGAGCGAGCAGGAGGGGGTGGCATTGTATCATCAAGAGCAGCCCGACATCGTCCTGCTCGACCTGCACATGCCAGGGATGAGCGGCCTGGAGGCACTCCAGACCATCCGGGAGCACGACCCCGAGGCGAACGTGATCCTGTGCACCACCCACGGTGACAAGGATGCCGTGATCGAGGCACTGCGGGCGGGCGCCTCCGACTTCCTTCCCAAGCCCATCGACTAGGTGACGCTGGAGAGCGCGTTCCGTCGCTGCGTCGGTTGTCCTTTTGCCGGGTTTCTCACAGCTAACCTGGGGTGATGAAAGGAGGGCCTGTTTAGGCGATTTCCAACTGTAGAATTGGTGCCGGTTTTGTTCCTGCTCCACGAAGTTGATTCGGCAATCTGAGCCTTTCTGATTCGGTGCGTGGCGTTTGCA
>DAOTUB010000143.1:0-23978 GCA_034437455.1 Anaerolineae bacterium
TGGGGGGAACAGGAGAACGGAGAGCGAGACCTCTCTCCCAAGGGGTGGGGGGAACAGGAGAACGGAGAGCGAGACCTCTCTCCCAAGGGATGGGGGGAACAGGAGAACGGAGAGCGAGACCTCCCTCCCAAGGGATGGGGGGAACAGGAGAACGGAGAGCGAGACCTCCCCCCCCTTGGGGGGGACAGAGGGGGGGGGCAAGGTGGTCGTGACCGGCTACCCGGTGCGAGCCGAGTTTCACGGTATCGAACGGGCCGAGGCGCGGGATGCGTTGGACTTGGCGCTCGACGAGCCGGTGCTTCTGGTGATGGGAGGCAGCCGGGGGGCGCGCAGTATCAACGAGGCCCTGAGCGGAGTATTGGAGCAGATATTGGAGTTGGCGCAGGTGGTGCACGTGAGCGGAGAGCTGGATTGGTCGTGGGTGGTGGAGCGGCGCGAGACGCTATCGGAACCGCTCAAGGCCCGCTACCAGACCCTCCCCTACCTGCACCAGATCGAACTGGGGTTGGCGGCTGCGGATCTGGCAGTCTGCCGGGCGGGAGCCATGACGTTGGGAGAATTGCCTTTCTTCGGATTGCCTGCGGTGTTGGTACCGTATCCGCATGCCTGGCGCTACCAGCGAGTCAACGCGGAGTGGCTGGCCGGGCGCGGGGCGGCGCTGGTGCTGGACGACGAGCGACTGGCGGAAGAGCTGCTGCCCACCGTGCGCGACTTGCTTTCGGATCGCGAGCGGTTGGCGCAGATGGGAGAGCGAGCGCGGGCGCTGGCTCGCCCCGATGCGGCGGCGCGGTTGGCGGCGGAATTGCAGGCACTAGCGACGAGGAGAGCCTGACATGGTTCCTCTAAATACAGTCTTTTGGGGTATGGTCTTTTTATTTGGCATGATCGGCGCCATGCGTGGTTGGGCCAAAGAGATCATGGTCACTTGTGGGATTATGCTGGCGCTGTTTGTCCAGCAAGTGGTCGGGCAGTTCGTACTGGGTCCACAGAATCCTTACCTGCCGATGCTTTTGAATGTTTCGCCGGATAATCTTGCCCCGCCTGTGTACGACAAGACCCAGTTTGCGATTTGCACGATCGTCTTGTTCGTGTTGACCTTTTTTGGCTACGCCGGTCCCACGCTGGCCGCGCGCGGTGGAGCCAGCGTGGCCCGCGAGCGTTTGCAGGAGGGGCTGCTCGGGTTTTTCATCGGACTACTCAACGGGTACATGCTCTTTGGGACCTTGTGGTTTTACATGGACAAGAATCAGTACGCTTTTGGAGGGATCATACCGCCGGTCGAAGGTTCTACAGCCTGGACCGTTGCGCGCAACTATTTGTTGCCGCTCTGGTTCACGACGCCGATGCTCTTTGTGGCGGTTGCTCTGGCCTTTATCTTTGTCATCATCGCGTTTATCTGAAAAGGTTCGGGGAGAGATGAACTTTCGAGGGAGGCGTGTACATCTTGTAGGTATCGGCGGGGCGGGACTTTCGGCCATCGCCCGCGTGTTGCTGGAGCAGGGAGCGGAGGTCTCTGGCTCTGACCTGGCGATCTCGCCCATGGCCGAGGCGCTGGCGCGAGACGGCGTCCAAGTCTTTGCGGGACACCACGCGGAGAATGTGAACGGCGCGGATCTGGTCGTCGTATCCTCGGCGGTACCTCCGTCCAACGTCGAGGTGCTTGCCAGCCAGGCGGCGGGCATCCCGGTGTTGAGTCGTCCCGAATTTCTCGGCCAGATGATGAGCGGATACCAGGGCGTGGCGGTCGCGGGCACGCACGGCAAGACGACGACGACGGCGATGCTTGCTTCCATCCTGCTGGAGGCCGGGCGCGATCCGACCTTCATCGTCGGCGGGATGATCGCGCACCTGGAGACGAACGCCCGCGCGGGAGAGGGAGAGCTTTTCGTCATCGAGGCGGACGAATACGACCGCACCTTTCTCAGCCTGACGCCCGAGGTGGCCGTGATCACCAACGTCGAGCACGATCACCCGGACTGCTATCCGACCTTTGTCGATTTTCGGGCCGCTTTCGAGGCGTTCGCCGCGCTTGTGCCACAGAATGGCCTGCTGGCGGTCTGCTGGGACGACCCGGTGGCGCGGGAACTTGGAGAGCGGCGGCGAGACACGGGGGCGTCGGTGGCGTTCTTTGGGCTGGAGAAGGGGGCGCAGTGGCGAGCCGAAAAAGTGCGGCCCAATGCCTCGGGGGGTGTAGATTTTTTGGCGATGCGCGACGGCGGGGGGCTGGGTTGGGTGCGATTGCGGCTACCTGGTAACCATAACGCCTCAAATGCGATGGCGGCCCTGGCGGTGGCGGATTTTCTCGGCGTTCCCTTGCGGGCATCAAAGAGCGCGTTGGCCGAGTTCCGTGGCGTGGGGCGGCGTTTCGAGATCAAGGGCGAGGCCGCGGGAGTGGTTGTGGTGGACGATTACGCCCATCACCCGACCGAGATTCGGGCCACGCTCCAGGCAGCGCGACAGCGTTTCCCGCACCGGAGACTGTGGGCCGTGTGGCAGCCACACACCTACAGCCGCACGCGTGCGCTGCTGGAAGAGTTCACGCAGTCGTTCGACGTGGCCGATCACGTCATCGTCTTGCCCATCTACGCCGCCCGCGAGAATGACACAGGCGACCCTGGGTCGCACGGCGTCAGCAGCGCCGACGTGGCGGCCGCGATGCAGCATCCCGACGTCCGTTGTGCCAGCTCGCTGGACGAGGCGCTGGTCTGGCTGGGCACCGAGGCGCAGCTCGGCGACGTGGTATTGACGCTGGGCGCGGGGGATGGGGATAGGGTGGGGGAGTGGTTGTTGGAAGCGCTGGGCAATGAACAATGAACAATCTTTAATCTCCGATTTGGCCGCGGCGTTGGGTCCGCGCGTCCGGCGCGACGAGCCATTGGCTTCCCACACCGCCATGCGCGTCGGCGGCCCGGCTGATTTGCTGATCGTCTGCGAGCGCGTGGATGAACTGGTCAGGGCGGTGAGACTGGCGCGGCGACACGACGTTCCCTGGCGGCTGTTGGGCGGTGGCTGCAACGTGCTGGTCGCCGATAGCGGTGTTCGCGGATTGGTGATCGTCAATCGGGCGGCGCGCATCGAGTTCGACGGCACAGTGGCGCGAGCAGAGACGGGCGCGCAGTTGGCCGTGTTGGCCCGCGAGGCGGTCGAGCGCGGGCTGGCGGGATTGGAATGGGCGGCGGGGCTGCCGGGCACGGTGGGCGGGGCGGTGGTGGGCAACGCCGGCGCTTTCGAGGGCAATGTCGCCGGTGTGTTGCGCAGCGCGACCGTGCTGGAGCCGAGCGGCGAGACGGTGGAGAGACCGAATCAGTGGTTCGAGTTCGAGTATCGAGAAAGCCGCATCAAACGCCAACCAACTTCCTCCCCCCCTATGAGAGGAGCAGGAGTTGGAGTTCCTGTACAAGCGGTATATCGCACTTCCTCCCCCCCCATGGGGGGGACAGAGGGGGGGGGATACGTGGTCCTCGCCGCAACGTTTGAATTGGAGCCGGGAGATCCCAAGACGCTCGCGGCGCAGGCGGGCGATATTTTGGAGTGGCGCAGGATTCGCCATCCGTCGGGGGCGACGATGGGCTCGACCTTCAAGAATCCGCCGGACAGTCACGCGGGCTATTTGATCGAGCAGGCCGGCCTTCGGGGATACCGCGTCGGCGGCGCGCAGGTTTCGGAGTTGCATGGAAATTTCTTTATGAACACCGGCGGCGTGACCGCGGCGGACGTATTGGCCCTCATCGAGCACGTGCGGGCGGAGGTACGGCGACAGTTCGGGGTAGAGCTGGAATTGGAGATCGAGTTGGTAGGCTCGTGGGGGAAAGGATAATGGCACAAAAGATCCGCGTTGGCGTGGTCTTTGGCGGTCGGTCAGGAGAGCACGAGGTCTCGCTCGTCTCTGCCCGGTCGGTGATGAACGCGATGGACAAGGAAAAGTACGAGATTGTGCCCATCGGCATCACCCAGGAGGGGCGCTGGCTCGCCTCCGGTGACCCGATGAAGGCGCTGACGTCGGGAGACGTAGAGGCGAGCCGCCCCGCGGCATTGCTGGGCGACGCTTCTCGGCGCGACCTGGTGCGGCTGGAGGAGACGAATCAGGTGATCAAGGCGACGCGGCTGGCGGAACTCGACGTCATCTTCCCTGTCCTGCACGGGCCTTATGGCGAGGATGGCACGGTCCAGGGATTGCTGGAGCTGGCGGGAATTCCCTACGTGAGCGCGGGCGTGACCGCGTCGGCGGTGGGGATGGACAAGGTGGTCTTTAAGGACGTGATGCGGGCCCACGGCTTGCCGATAGCGGATTACGTGATGATCAAGCGGAAAGAGTGGGAGGCAGATCCGGAGGCGGCGATGGACCAAGCCGAGACAGCGTTGGGCTACCCGGTCTTTACCAAACCGGCGAATCTGGGTTCCAGTGTGGGCATCAGCAAATGCCGCGACCGGGCCGGGCTGGCGGCCGGGTTGGCCGACGCGGCCCGGTACGACCGCAAATTGCTGGTCGAGGCGGCGGTGCCGGCGGTGCGAGAGATCGAGGTCAGTGTGTTGGGCAACGACGATCCCATCGCCTCGGTTCCGGGTGAGATCATCCCCAGCCGCGAGTTTTACAGCTACGAGGCCAAGTACATCGACGACGGCGACGAGGCATCGAAGCTGCTCATCCCTGCTCCCCTCTCGCCAGAGATGACCGAGCGGGTGCGGGATCTGGCAGTGCGGGCGTATATGGCGATTGACTGCGCGGGGATGGCGCGGGTCGATCTCATGCTCTCTGGCAAGACGGAAGAACTGTACGTCAACGAATTGAACACCATCCCAGGTTTCACTCACATCAGTATGTATCCCAAGTTGTGGGAGGCGACCGGGATCTCTTATCCAGAGCTGATCGACCGGTTGATCGAATTGGCGCTCGAACGATATCGAGACAAGGAATGCTCGGAGGTGTCGTACCAGCCTCCGGAGCGGTAAAAAGATCTAGATTCGTAGTAACGACTTTAGGCGTTTCCTGGCGGAAAGACGGCTAAAGCCGTTACTACGGCCAAAACTATTATCTAAAGAGCTATAGAAAGGGCGGGAGGACAATGGTGGCAATATCTCGAAGGCAGTATCGGCGGAAAAAGAAGAAAAAGAAGCAACGGCGATTCGAGAGGGCCGGCGCGGCTGTGCTGGGCCGGGTACGGATCGTGCAGGCGCCGGTGGTTTCTCGCTCGTTGCACTGGCTGCACGTGATGTGGAGGGTGTCGCTGGTCGCACTCGTCTTGATGGCGGTCGCGGCGCTGTGGCTGGCGCTCGACAGTCGTTTCTACATCTACCACGCCGACGTGGTGGGTGCAGAGCGGCTATCGTCCAAAGAGGTCTTTCGGGCCAGCGGATTGGGGGGGCTTCACGTGTTGTGGGCGCGTCCTTCCCGGCTTGAGTCTCTCATGTTGGAGGAGCTGCCGACGGTCGAGAGCGCCCAGATCGCATGTAGCCTGCCGGCGGATTGCACCATCACCGTCGTGGAACGGCAGCCGAAGGTGACGTGGAAGGAGGGGGAACAGTTGTGGTGGGTCGACGCCGAGGGCGTCATCTTCCCCGCCGAAGGGTCGCTTGCAGAGGGTTGGTTCGTACAAGGCTCGCTGCCACGAGATGAGCAAGGCCGGCTGGATAAGCGTGTGCGCGTCGCATTGTCCGAGTTGTGGACGGTGGGGATGGACAAAGTACCCTCGGAGCTGCAATACGTGCCGAGCCGGGGGTTGGCGTTCACCGATGAGCGGGGCTGGCGCATCATCGTGGGGCAGGGGGCGGGGATGGCCGAGCGGTTGCGGGTGTTGAAGCAGTTGGTGGACTACCTGAAAGCGCGCGACTTGACGCCCCGGTTCGTGGACGTGCGCTTCCCGGGCGCGCCTTATTACTCGCTGACGACCGACTGGTGACGCGCAGTACGTATCGCGTGTTGCGTAAGGGGTAAAAGCACGGTGGAACGCACAATCGTAGGCATCGACGTAGGCAGCAGCAAGGTGTGCACCCTCGTGGGCGAGTTGGGCGAGGGAGGCCAGGTCCGCGTGATCGGAGTGGGTGTGGTTCCTGCGCGCGGCATGCGCCAGGGCGTGGTGGTCAACGTGGAGGAAGCCACGGCGGCGATGATGGCCTCGGTCGAGAAAGCCGAGCGCACGTCCGGGTACAAGATCGAGCGGGCGTATGCGAGTCTCAGCGGCACCCACGTCTCTTCACTCAACAGCCGTGGGGTGGTGGGCATCTCTCACCGCGAGCACGGGATCACCGTGGAGGACGTGGAGCGGGCGCTCGACGCGGCTTGCGCCATTGCCGTGCCTCACAACCAGGAGATCGTGCACGTGATCCCCCGGGGGTACGTGGTGGACGGCCAGAGCGGCGTGCGCGACCCGCTCGGTATGCACGGCTTCCGCCTGGAGGTCGAGGCGCATATCGTCACCGCGGCCACCAGTTCGATCCAGAACCTGGTCAAGTGTGTGGAGGATACCGGCCTGGAGGTGGACGAGTTGGTCCTGGCGAGCGTGGCCGCCGGCGACGCCGTGCTGACAGAGACCGAGCGGGAGATGGGAGTCGTGTTGGCCGACGTGGGCGCGGGCACGGCCAATATCGCCATTTTCATCGACGGCACGATCTGGCACGCGGTCACGCTGGGGATGGGCGGCGAGTACATCACCAAGGACATTGCCATCGGCCTACGGCTGCCGCCCGAGGTCGCCGAGCGAGTCAAGGTTCAGCACGGTCACGCGCTCGCGGCCCAGGTGCCGCCCGACGAGCAGTTTTCGGTGTCCTCTTTTGGCGGGAGCGTGCCTCAGGTTGTGCCCCGCTGGAAGTTGGCCGAGATCGTCGAGGCGCGGGCGGAAGAGATTCTTATGATGATCCAGCAGGAGATGAAACGGTCGGGCTACGACGGACTGCTGCCCGCCGGCGTCGTATTGTGCGGCGGCACGGCGCAGTTGTCGGGTATCCAGGAGTTGGGGCGAGATGTCTTTGGGTTGCCGGTGCGCGTGGGAGCGCCCCAGGAATTTCATGGTCTCGTGGATACCATTTCTACCCCGGCCCACGCGGTGAGTGCGGGATTGATGAAATGGGGCGGAACTGTGGAGGCGCGACCCCAGTTGCGCCGGTTTGAACCCGGCCTGGGGAAGCGTTTTCTCAATTGGTTGCGAGTGTTACTGCCTGGCTAAGTGCGCCGGGTATCTATCACGATGAAGGAGGAATGAAATGCACAGGGTACCTCAGATGGAAAGTTTTGCACAGATCCGAGTCGTTGGGGTGGGGGGCGGCGGCAGCAACGCCGTCAACCGCATGATCGCCGAGGGGTTGAGCGGCGTTGACTTTATCGCGGTCAACACCGATGCGCAGGCGCTCATGCTTTCGAACGCGCCCACGCGAGTGCGCCTCGGCGAGAAGTTGACCCGCGGCCTGGGCGTGGGGGGAAACCCCGAAATCGGCCGCGCGGCAGCGGAGGAATCGGCCGACGAGTTGTACGAGGTGCTGCAGGATTCTGACATGGTGTTCGTCACCGCCGGTATGGGAGGCGGGACGGGCACCGGCGCGGCGCCCGTCATCGCCCACATCGCCAAGGAGACGGAGGCCTTGACCATCGGCGTCGTCACGCGCCCCTTCAATTGGGAGGGAGCCGTGCGGACGGAGGCGGCGCGGCTGGGGATCGAGCAGCTCAAGGAGGAGGTAGACACGCTGATCGTGATCCCCAACGACCGCTTGCTGGAGATCACCGATAGGCGGGTCAGCCTGCAACACGCCTTCTCGCTGGCCGACGACGTGCTACGCCAGGGCATCCAGGGCATCTCGGAACTGATCACCGTGCCGGGGTTGATCAACCTGGACTTTGCCGACGTACGGACGATCATGTCGGAGGGGGGCGCGGCGCTGATGGCGGTCGGGCGCGCCAGCGGCGAGGAGCGGGCCATCGAGGCGGCTCAGCAGGCCATCTCCAGCCGGTTGCTCGACATCACGATCGACGGCGCTCGCGGCATTCTCTTCAACATCACCGGCGGGGCGGATTTGAGCCTGTTCGAGGTGAACGAGGCGGCCTCGATCATCAAGCAGACGGCGCATCCCGACGTGAACCTCATCTTTGGAGCGGTCGTTGACGAGGAGATGGGGGACGAGATCCGCATCACGGTCATTGCGACGGGCTTTGATCAGACCGAGCCGCGGCTCCGTGTGGCGAGAGAAAAGGTCAGCGAGGCGATTGAATTTCCAGTCCCTTCCTTCGACAAGGACGATCTGGAGATTCCCGCGTTCCTGCGTCGCCGCAGTTAGCGGAGCGGCAAGTATTATCACGTTTGTTGGAGTGCAAGCGTCGCTTTGCTTCTTGGTCTCGACCGGTTTACCGGCTAGAGGGCAAGCGGAGCGCCTGTATTCCAACGGCGAGATGTTTTCCTGCAAATAGCCGGGAGAGAGCCTCAATATGTCGAGTCAGGGCGGTTTCCATACAGCCTGCCGGTTGATCGTCGGGTTATCTTCGGGCAGCGTTCCAGTTTCCAGTCCGTCATAGGATAAAATTCCTACTCGTTGTGGGAGTAGGTATGTTGTGGCGTGAGTAACAGTTGGCTTGGCATTGCGTTATAAAATTCGAGAGTGTACCGAGCAAAGCGACGCGGTAATGCTTACTTGTCTGAAACGCGACTGTAACACAAGCGAAATTTCAATCGAGTCGATTTTCAAGTATACTTTGGGTAGATTATTTACTGGGTGTGTTTCCAATGGGTTGAGTAGCCGCGCTTTCCATAGCGCGCGTGCGCAAATCGTTGCGATGGAAACCGCGACTACCTCCAACTGAAATGAAATACACCCTATTTACATAAGGCATGGATCACCAGGAGTATATTGTGGGGCGGGCGATAAGTAATTGGACATTGCAATGCAGGATGATAGCGCGCCAGACAGAGGGTCGAGAACATGCGAGGGGAGAGGAAAGATGAAGAGCAAGTGTTGCCCGATCTGTGGCAATACAATGACCAGGCGGCGTGGTGTGGGCCGTTGGAGTGTGGATGATTGGGTGTGCTCGCACTGTGGGCACAGAGAACCGGCAGTTGACGTTTACCCGGGTGATGATCGGTGTTATCGGGGTATGTCGAACGTGCACGAAGGACGAAAAAACTTTTGATGTTAGGTGACCACGATCCCCTATCGCGTGTCAGCTTGCGCGATGGGGGATCGTGGCTTGATCGATCGGGAAACCTCACTTTTTACCGTCATTTCGAGCGACCATAGGGAGCGCAGATGCAAGGCATCCGACAGAATCTCGCGTTGTCGAGCTTGGAGACCCTTCGACTCCGCTACGCTCCGCTCGGGGTGACGACAATGCTAGTGCCTATGCCATCTCCAGATAGCGATCCAATTCCCAATCCGTCACCTGGATGCGATACTCATCCCATTCCGCTCGCTTGGCCCGCATAAAGATGTCGGTGATGTGCTGGCCTAATGCCTCTTGAATGATCTCATCCTTTTCCAATGCGTCCAAAGCCTCGGATAGCGTGCCCGGCAGTGTGCCGATAGCTCGCTCTCGCAGATCGTGCTCCTCAAAGCAGTAGACGTCTTCGTTGACCGGCGGCGGCGGAGTCAGGTCTCGTTCGATGCCGTCGAGGCCCGCCGCGAGCATGGCGGCAAAGACCAGATAGGGATTGGCGCTGGGGTCGGGGCAGCGAAGCTCGAGCCGCGTGGCGGCCTCCAGTTTCCGCCCGTGACCAGGGACGCGGAGCAGCGCCGAGCGGTTCAGGTGCGCCCAACAGATATAGACCGGCGCCTCGTAGCCGGGCGTCAATCGCTTGTAACTGTTGACCGTCGGAGCCGCCACCGCGACCAGGGCGCGCGCGTGTTCCATCTGTCCGGCGATGAAATTGTAGGCCAAACGGGAGAGACCGTATTCGTCGTCGGGGTCGTAGAACAGGTTGCGCCCCGCGGTATCAAAGAGGCTCTGGTGCGTGTGCATGCCCGAGCCAGCGACGCCAAAGATCGGCTTGGGCATAAAACTGGCATAGAGGCCGTGGGAGGCCGCTACCGCCCGCACGGTGTACTTGAAGGTGATGGCGTTGTCGGCGCTGGTCAGCGCGTCGGCGTAGCGAAAGTCGATCTCGTGTTGGCCGGTGCCGCACTCGTGGTGGCTCATCTCGACCTGCATGCCCAACGCCTCCAGCGCCAGGACGATCGCGCTGCGCACCTGCTGCGCCTCGTCTCTGGGAGAAAAGTCGAAATAGGCTCCCACATCGTGGGGGACCGGGCGGGTGGGGTAGGCGCTGTTGTTTCCGTTGTTGCGCTTGAAGAGAAAGAACTCCATTTCAGGGCCAAAGTTGCAGACGTATCCCCGCTCTGCCGCCCGCTCCAGGACGTACTTGAGCGCCTGACGCGGTACGTTGGGAGACGGTTGCCCGTCGGGATCGTGGACGTCGCAGATCAGGCGCGCGCGCAGCCGTTCCGCCGCGCTCCACGGCAGCACGCGATAGGTGGCCGGGTCGGGCATCAGCACCATGTCGCTCTCGAAAATTCGGGCGAATCCCTCGATAGACGAGCCATCGAACCACACGCCTTGTTCCAGCGCCTCCCCAAGCCGCCCCACTGGAATGGTGACGCTCTTGATCGTCCCCGTCACGTCGGAGAACTGGAGGCTGATGAATTGTACGCCGTCCTCGCGAACTTTTTCAAGTAGATCGGTTGACATGATTCCTCCTAATGCGTAAATGATCATGCATCACGTTTCACGTTTTACGCGGATGTGTAGTTCCTCCAGTTGCTTCGGCTCCACGGGCGACGGCGCGCCGGCCATCAGATCGCTGGCCTGCTGGGTCTTGGGGAAGGCGATCACCTCGCGGATGTTCGGCTCGCCGGCCAGGAGCATCAGCAGGCGGTCGATCCCTGGCGCGATCCCGCCGTGGGGTGGGGTGCCGTACTCGAACGCCTCCAGCATGTGGCCGAATCGCTCTTTGGCCACCTCCACGTCCAGGCCGATCAGCTCAAAGACCTTTTCCTGTACCTGGCGCTGGTGGATACGGATGCTGCCGCCGCCGGTCTCTTCGCCGTTGATCACCAGGTCGTGCTGCAGGCCGCGAGCCGCGCCGGGGTCGGTTTCCAGAAGCGGCAGGTCTTGCGCGGCGGGCGCGGTAAAGAGATGGTGGCTGGGGTCCCAGCGTTGCTCGTCCTCGTTCCACTCGAACAGCGGAAATTCGAGCACCCAGCAGCAGGCGAGCACGTTTCGGTCGCGCAGCCCCAGCCGCTCGCCCAGCTCCAGCCGCAGTCTGCTCAGCGCGGCGTTGACGACCTTGGGCTCGTCGGCGACAAAGAGCAGCAGATCGCCTGGTTCCGCCGCCAGCGCCTCGACGATGGCGGTTACCTCGTCCTCGGTGAGGAACTTGGCGAAGGAGGAGCGCACCTCGCCCGCCTCGTTCAGCGCCAGCCAGGCCAACCCCTTGGCCCCTTCGCTCTGGGCCAGCTCGGTCAGTTCGTCGATCTGGCGGCGGCTGTAGGTTCCACAGCCGGGGGCGCGGAATCCCTTGACCCGCCCGCCCGCGGCGACGGTCTTGCTAAAGATGCCGAACCCGCACTCTGCCGCCACGTCAGAGATGTCCGCCAGCTCCATCCCAAAGCGCATGTCGGGCCGGTCGGCGCCAAAGCGGCTCATCGCCTCCTGGTGGGTGAGGCGCGGGAAGGGCTTGAAGAGCAGTTCCTGGTCAGAGATAGTCTCGATGATGCCCGTCATCATCTCCTCGGTCAACGCGATGATGTCCTCCTGCTCGACAAAGCTCATCTCCAGGTCGAGTTGGGTGAACTCGGGCTGGCGGTCGCCGCGCTGGTCCTCGTCGCGGAAGCAGCGGGCGATCTGGTAGTATCTCTCGTATCCGGCGACCATCAGCAGTTGTTTGAGCTGCTGGGGCGATTGGGGGAGGGCGTAGAATTTGCCGGGATGGACGCGGCTGGGCACCAAATAGTCCCGCGCTCCCTCCGGCGTGGTCTTGAACAGGATCGGCGTCTCGATCTCGACAAACCCCCGCTCGTCGAGAAAGTCGCGGATGTACTTGACCACCCGGTGGCGGAGGATCATGTTGCGCTGCATACGCTGTCGCCGCAGGTCGAGGTAGCGGTATTTGAGCCGCAGCGCCTCGTCCACGGCCTGGTCGTTGTAGATGTAAAAGGGCGGCGTCTTGGCCGGGTTGAGGATCTTGAGCTCGTGAACCACGATCTCGATCTCGCCCGTATCCATATCGGGATTGACCATCTCCTCCGGTCGCGCCTGCACGACGCCCTTGACCTGAAGGACGTACTCGCCGCGTACCTGTTGCGCCTCTGCATGCGCCTCCGGGGCGATGTCGGGATTCATCACGATCTGCACGATGCCGGAGCGGTCGCGCAGGTCTATAAAGATGAGGCCGCCGTGGTCGCGTCGGCGGTTCACCCAGCCTGCCAGCGTGACGTGTTGCCCGATGTGCGCGGCGCGCAGGTCGTTGCAGTTGTCTGTTTTCAACATGATCGCCTCCTTGCTCGATATAAAATAAAAAAAAGCCGCCCGATTTTGGGCGGCTTGACGAAACGTAGGTGAAGTCAGATGAGGCACACCATCGGCCGCCCCTGGGAGACCCAAGGATTATCATCCTGCTGATTATGATTAGCGCCGAACTGCCGGATGGTGTGAGTGATCATCTTTTCTCCGAGCAGCAGTATAGCACACTTTGGGAGGGTGTCAAGCGGAGAAACCTGACGGGTCTGGCGAACCCATCAAGTTTTTGCAGCGAGAATCTCCCGCACTGCCACGAGCTTCTCGGCCTCGTCAAAGACCGCGCGGACGCGAACGGCAAACCCCGCGACCGCGACGCTCCGCACCGTGCCGGTATCGGTTTTGACGTGCAGATGATACGCCTCGCCTTCCAATAGGTACTGCTCGATCATCTCTGTGTCGGGATCGACGAGCCAATACTCCGCCACGCCGTGAGCGGCATAATCCACGAACTTGACGCCGCGATCGTTCGCTTCCGTCGTGGGCGAGAGCACTTCGACGACGAAATCCGGCGCAGGAAACTTGATCTGATCCGGGGTGAACGCTCGCGCCTTTTCCGGCCTAAAGTAACAGATGTCCGGTTCATAGTCGTTGCGGGTGAGGGTGACGAGCATTTTTTCGTGCCCCACAAAGCCGAGTCCATGTTGTTGCACGTAGGCGTCCAGTAGCATAAGCAGGTTTTTACTCGCGATGGTATGGCATAGTTTCGCTGGTGTTTGCACGACGACCTCCCCGTTGATAAACTCGACCTTCTGTTGTTCGGACATCTCCTCGTAGAACTGCTCCCGTTTTTCGTGCTCTGCTTGCAGCAGCGATTGGAACTGCCGCACGTACGTGGGCAGATCGGGAGAGTGAAGCAGTTGTTGAACGAGTGCTGCGGTGGGTACTTTGTACACCGGCTGATGGGCAATTGCGTCCATCGCGATACCTCCTGCAAACTTGCTACTTGCAAACTTGTCTACTTGTGTCCATTATAGCATCGCAGCGTCGTATGGTCAATGCCTTATTCCAGGCTAGCCGAGCCTGCGCGCGATGGCCCGCGCCGCCACCAGCCCCGAGGCGGAAGCCTGCACCAATCCCCGCGTCACGCCGGCCCCGTCGCCGCAGGCAAAGAGATTCTCCACCTCCGTCTCCATCTCTGCCGTCAGTTGGAGACGGCTGGAATAGAACTTGACCTCCACTCCGTAGAGGAGCGTGCGCTGGTCGGCCACGCCCGGCGCGATCTCGTCGAGGGCGTGGAGCATCTCCAGGATGTTCACCACGTACCGGTAGGGAAGCACCAGGTTGAGGTCGCCCGGCACGGCGCTGGGCAGCGTGGGCGTGACGATGGAACGGGCCAGCCGGTCGGCAGTGGTGCGCCTTCCCTGTTCCAGATCGCCCAGCCGCTGGACGATGACGCCGTCGCTGAGGAGATTCGCCAGCCGGGCGATGCTCTTCCCGTAGGCGATCGGCTCGTTGAAAGGCTCGGTGAAGGTCTTGCTGACGAGGATGGCAAAGTTCGTGTTAGCTGTCTGGTACTCGGCAAAGGAATGGCCGTTGACGGTCATCACGTCGCCGGCGTACTCGGTGCTGACCTCGCCGTAAGGGCACATACAAAAGGTGCGCATCCGGTCGTCAAAGGCCCGCGAGTAGTAGATGAACTTGGACTCGTACACCAGCCGGGTGATCGACTCCAGCACGACGGCGGGCACCTCCACCCGCACCCCCAGGTCCACCGGGTTGCGGTCCAGCGTGAGGCCCAACGCTCGCGCCGTCGAATCCAGCCAGGGCGCCCCCTCGCGTCCCGGCGCCACGATGACGGCCCCGGCCTTGATCTGCTCTCCTTTTTCCGTCTCCACCCCGGTCACCTGTCCGTCGTCGGTCAGGATGCGCGCTACCGGCGTTCGAGTGTGGATCTCGACCCCGCGTTGGAGCAACTCGTCCCGCATCTCGCGCATGATCTGCGGACAGCGATCCGTGCCGATGTGCCGGATGGGAACGGAGACAAAGCGCAGCCCGGCCAGCGTGGCCCGTTTTTCCAGCGCTTCGATCTCGTCGGTGCGCGCGCCATAGACCAGCTCTGGCGCGCCGAAACGGATGTAGGTCTCGTCCACCGGTTGGATCAGTTGAACGGCTTGCTCCTCCCCCAGAATCTCCGCCAGCCGCCCGCCGACGGCAGGGGAAAGCGTGAGCTTGCCGTCGGAGAACGCTCCCGCCCCGCCAAACCCGGTGAGGATGGCGCAGGGCTGGCAATGTTGGCACTTGCCGCCCGGCTCGCGGGCGGGGCAATGGCGCCGGTCGATGTCTGGCCCTTTATCCAGGATAGCCACTCGCAGGCCGGGTCGCTGGCTCAGTTCCAGAGCGGCGAAAACCCCCGCCGGACCGGCGCCGACGATCAAAACGTCGAAATGATTCTTCAACATCATTTCTCTCCTCTCTACCAGTTTTCCCAATTTCCTCTATCTTACCAGAAATTCTTCTTTGTTCAACATATTCATCCCCATACCGTCACTGGACAAATCTCCCAAAATCGTGTATCATTCCGCTGTTGTGTCCCCGAAATGATACGTTGTTAACACAAAAAGAGGGAGAGTATGGCTGAAACCCTGACCCAAGAAAACACCTTGCAAAACCTGATGGTCGCGATGCGCGACCAGATCGAAGGTTTCCAGCCGACCGTCGAATCGGTGGACGTCGGCACCGTCATTGAGGTCGGCGATGGGATCGCCCGCGCCTCGGGGCTGGCCAACGTGCTGATGAGCGAGTTGGTCGAGTTCGAGAGCGGCGTCAATGGCATCGCCTTTAACCTGGATGCGAGCAGTGTGGGCATCATCATCACGGGCGATTATACAGAGATCGAGGAGGGCCAGACCGTGTGGGGCACGGGGCGCATCGTCTCTGTGCCTGTGGGAGATGCTCTCCTGGGCCGCGTGGTGGACGCGCTGGGACGGCCCATAGATGGAAAAGGCCCGCTCGACGTGGACAAATATCGTCCCGTCGAGCGTATCGCGCCGGGCGTGGTCGAGCGGCAGAACGTGGACACCCCGGTGCAGACCGGCATCAAGGCGGTGGACGCGATGACGCCCATCGGGCGCGGGCAGCGTGAGTTGATCATCGGCGACCGCCAGACGGGAAAGACAGCCATCGCGCTCGATACCATCATCAACCAGCGGGGCAAGGACTTGCTCTGCATCTACGTGGCGATTGGACAGAGGCAGGGCCAGGTGGCGCAGGTGGTGGCGACGCTGGAGCGGTACGGAGCGATGGATCACACCATCGTCGTCGCCGCTTCCGCGTCGGAGCCGGCGGCGCTCCAGTACATCGCCCCCTACGCTGGCTGCGCGATGGGAGAGGAATTTATGGAGCAGGGTCGGGACGCGCTCATCATCTATGACGACCTGACCAAGCATGCCTGGGCTTACCGACAGGTCAGCCTTCTGCTCCGCCGCCCTCCTGGCCGCGAGGCGTACCCCGGCGACATCTTTTACCTCCACTCGCGATTGTTGGAACGGGCCGCTCGCCTGCACGACGACCGGGGCGGCGGCAGCCTGACCGCGTTGCCCATCATCGAGACCCAGTTGGGCGATATGGCGGCCTACATCCCCACCAACGTCATCTCCATCACCGACGGCCAGATTTACCTGGAGACGGACCTGTTCAACGCCGGCATCCGCCCGGCGATGAACGTGGGCACCTCCGTCTCTCGCGTGGGAGGCGACGCGCAGACGAAGGCGATGAAGCAGGTGGCCGGGCGATTGCGGATGGACATGGCCCAGTTTCGGGAACTGGCCGCCTTTGCCCAGTTCGGCTCCGACCTGGACGCATCCACGCTGCAACGGTTGGAGCGTGGCCGCCGGTTGACCGAGATCCTCAAGCAGCCCCAGTACGAGCCGGCGTCCCTGGCTGAGCAAGTTATCATCATTTTCGCCGGGACGCAGGGCTTTTGTGACGCCGTGCCCTTGGAAGAGATGCGCCAGTACGAGCTGAACTTGCTCACATTTATGCGCACCAAACAGCCGGGGATCGTCGCTGACATCGCCGAGAAAAAGGCGCTCACCGACGAGAGCGAGGAAAAGCTCAAGGCTGCGTTGCAGGAATTCAACAAGACGTGGATCGCGGAACGGCCCGAAGAGGAGACGAGCGGTGGCGACAGCACGTGAGATTCGGCGACGCATTCAGTCCATCCGTAACCTGGGGCAGGTGACGAGGGCGTTGCAGGCCGTCGCTGCGTCGAACGTGCGCAAGGCGCAGGCGGCGGTGCTGGCGACGCGGCCCTACGCCAACGCCGCCTGGGAGGTCATCGTCCATCTGGGCGCGGCCACCGACGAAACGTTGCACCCCCTGCTGACCCGCCGCACGCCGGTGGAGCACATCCTCATCGTCCTCATCTCTGGCGACCGGGGGTTGTGCGGCGCGTACAACCAGAACATTGTGCGGACCGCGCAGGATTTCGCCAACAAGCGCGGACATCGTCCCGTTGGGGCCGACGCCGCTACGGGGCTGCCCACCCGCTACCTCACCATCGGGCGACGGGGCCGGGACTTGATGTGGCGCATGAAGCAAGAGATCATGTCCGAGTTCCACGGCCTACCCGCCGTGCCCAGCCTGTCCGACATCGCCGGCATCGCCCACACTGCTATTGACGAGTTCCTGGAGGGCCGGGCCGACGAGGTCTATATCGCCCGCACCGACTTTGTCAACATGCTGGTGCAAAAGCCGGTCATTCAACGGCTGCTTCCCCTCCAGCCCACCGAGATGGAGGAACTGGCGATGATGGAGTACGTGGTGGATGTGCAGCCTGCGAAGGTGGCCGAGTACATCTACGAACCCGACGTCTACACCATCCTGGAAGCGGTCCTGTCGCGCTTCGCCGAGCTACAGGTCTACCAGGCGGTGCTGGAGGCGCACGCCAGCGAATACGCGGCGCGGATGGTCGCCATGCGCAACGCGACGGAGAATGCCGCCGCGCTGGTGGACGAACTGACGTTGGTTTTCAACAAGGCTCGCCAGCGGGCCATCACCCGCGAACTGCTGGACATCGCGGGCGGCGCGGAGGCGTTGCAGCAAGCAACGGCCAGAGCAGAGGCGTCAGCATAACATGTGCCTTATCAGATTACATTTTACGCATTACGCGTTATGTTTTATATTAGGAGAGAAATCCTGTGAACGACACAACAGCAGGTCGCATCGTACAAATCAAGGGCGCGGTGGTGGACGTGGCGTTCCCGCCGGAACAACTGCCGGAGGTCTATACCGCTCTCGAAATCCCCATGAACGGTCGCAAGCTGATATTGGAGGTCGAGCAGCAGTTGCCGAACAACTGGGTGCGCTGCGTGGCGATGGACACCACCGATGGGTTGCAGCGAGGTATGTCCGTCATTGACACCGGGGGGCCGATCTCGGTGCCGGTGGGAGAAAACGCGCTGGGCCGCCTCTTTAACGCGCTGGGCGAACCGATTGATAATCGGGGGCCGGTGGAGACCGCCGAGCGCTACCCCATCCATCGCCTGCCTCCCGAATTTGATGAACAGTCCACCCAGAGCGAGTTCCACGAGACCGGCATGAAGGTGATCGACCTGATCGCCCCGTTCACCCGGGGCGGCAAGACGGGCGTCTTTGGCGGCGCTGGTGTGGGCAAGACCATCATCGTCACCGAGCTGATGTTCACGATGGCCGAGTACCACCAGGGCGTCTCGGTCTTTGCCGGCGTCGGAGAGCGGAGTCGCGAAGGAACCGAGTTCTACAACACGCTGTCGGAGATGGGCGTGATCGACCGGACGGTGATGGTCTTTGGGCAGATGAACGAGCCGCCAGGCGTCCGCTTCCGCGTCGGACTGACGGGCGTGACCCAGGCCGAGTACTTTCGCGATCAAGGGATGGACGTGTTGCTGTTCATCGACAACATCTACCGCTTTGTGATGGCGGGGATGGAAGTCTCGGCGCTCCTGGGCCGCATGCCCAGCGCCGTCGGCTACCAGCCCACGCTGGGCACCGATATGGGCGAGCTACAGGAGCGGATCACCAGCACCAAGCGAGGTTCCATCACCTCGATGCAGGCGGTCTATGTGCCGGCCGACGACTATTCGGACCCCGGCCCGGTGACCACCTTCGCTCACCTGGACGCGACCATCGCGCTGGAGCGCGCCATCGTCGAGAAGGGCATCTACCCGGCCGTGGATCCGCTGGCGTCCACTTCCCGCATCCTCGACCCGCTCATCGTCGGAGAGGATCACTACAACACCGCCCGCGAGGCCCAGCAGGTGCTCCAGCGGTACAAGGATTTGCAGGACATTATCGCCATCCTGGGAATCGAGGAGCTTTCGGAGGAGGACAAGCTGACCGTGCATCGGGCGCGGCGCATCGAGAAATTCTTCTCCCAGCCGATGTTCGTCGCCGAACGGTACACTGGCCAGGAAGGCCGCTACGTCTCCATCAAAGACACAGTGCGTGGCTTCCACGAGATCCTCGACGGCAAGCACGACAATCTGCCGGAAGATGCGTTCTACATGGTCGGAGGGATAGACGAGGCGGTGGAGAAAGCGCGCCAGATGCAGGTGGCATAAGCCGCCATTGGCGAAGGAGGATACGTGGCCAACTTGAAATTGAAGGTCGTCTCTCAAGAGAGAGAGTTGTATAGTGGCGATGTAGACATGGTGCTCGCCCCCGGGGTCGAGGGCCAGTTGGGCATCCTGCCCAATCACGCTCCACTCATCACCGAGTTGGACGTCGGTGAACTGCAAGTTCGAGTCGGCGACGAAGAGTACACTTTTGCTATTCACGGCGGTTTTATGCACGTTCTTCCCCACCAGGTGATCGTCCTGGCCGATGCGGCCGAGCGGGCCGGTGAGATTGACATCGAGCGAGCGGAAGCGGCCCGCCAGCGCGCGTTAGAGATGCTGAAAAAAGCGCCGCCCGAAGAGCGCAGGCTGACCGAGGTAGCGCTGCGGCGTTCCGCAGTGCGGCTCAAGGTGGCCCGACGTCGCCGACGGCGGCAGCGACCCACGCCGCGATATGAGGGCGAGGGTGGCTAGGCCAGAGAGAGGCTAGATGTTTGCGAAACAACTAGGAATTGACCTGGGTACCGTTAACGTACTGGTGCACGTGGAAGGGCGAGGGATCGTGCTTCAGGAGCCTTCGATCGTTGCGATCTCGCCCGACGACTATCGAATTATGGCCGTGGGCGAAGAGGCGCGGGCCATGCTCGGCCGCACGCCAGAAGCGATCGAGGTGATGCGCCCGATGCGCGACGGCGTCATCGCGGACTATTGGGTGACCCAGCGCATGCTGGAGTACTTTATCCGCAAGGCCTGCGGGCGGTTCCGCCTCTTCAAGCCCCGGGTGATGATCAGCGTGCCTTTTGGTGTGACGAGTGTGGAAAGACGAGCCGTGCGCGAGGCGGCGCTGGACGCGGGCGCCGGTCAGGCTTACCTGATACCCGAGCCATTGGCGGGCGCCATCGGCGCCGGTCAGCCGGTGGAGACGCCCGCCGGCAACATGGTCGTGAACCTGGGTGGCGGGACGACCGAGGCGGCTGTCATTGCTATGAACGGGATCGTGACGGCGAATTCGGTCCGCATCGGCGGCCTGCGGATGGACGATGCTATCATGGGCTATGTCCGCCGCAAGTACAACCTGATGATCGGTCAGGCGACGGCGGAAAAAATAAAGATCCGCATCGGCTCGGCGCTTCCGCTGGACGAGGATCTGAGCATCAGCGTGCAGGGCCGCGACCAGGTCGCCGGTCTGCCTCACCGCATCACCATCAATTCCGAGGAGGTGGCCGAGGCGCTCTCGGAACCGCTCACGGCCATTATCGGGATGGTCAAAGCGGTGCTGGAAAGGACGCCGCCCGAGCTGTCGTCGGACATTATCGACCGGGGCATGGTGCTGGTCGGCGGCGGGGCGCTTTTGCGGACGGTGGACGAACTGATCACAAGAGAGACAGGAGTGGCTACCTACGTGGCCGACGCTCCGATGGCCTGTGTGGCGCTGGGGGCTGGCATTGGATTGGGTAGATACGAGATTCTCCGGCGCACCGTGCAAGATTTGTAGATGACAGGTTCGTAGTGGCGACTTTAGTCGCTGAGTGGATTACTACGAGCCTTGTGATGTGCTATGCATCTGTCTTCGTTGGAAGATGACTACCCCGACGGCGAAATACAACACCGACAAGAACAGCGTCGCTCCCAGGCGGAAACCGATCTCCCGCAACCCGGCTCCATAGTTCAATACCTGCTGCAGGGCGAGAAAGCCGTGGGTGACGGGGAAAGCGTCGAACAGGTCAATCTGATGGCCCGCCAGGGTGAATAGGGTCATGGGGGGGAGTGGGTACATCGCGCCGGAGAGAAACACCTGGAACATCGCCACCGTCGCGCCGAGATTGGCCGCTTGGCTGTCGTTCTCCACAAAACAGGCCACGATCAACCCCTGACCAATCGCCGAAAAGCAGATCGCCAGTCCCACGACGACGGCCAATCCCAGCGATCCCCGGCTCTGAAATCCCAGCGCCAGCGCGGCGACGAACATGATGACCACCTGGAACACGGCGACGACCATCTGTGCCAGGCTGATCCCGGCCAAGAGACCGCTGGCGCGCAGGCGGGTGATGCGCAGTCGGCGCAGTGTGTTCCAACGAATCTCCCGCGCCACCAGCATCGCCGTCTGTGGGATGATCAGCATCAGGGCAAAGACCGTAGTGCCCGGCACGTACCAATCGAACCAGTTTTGCGGGCTGGCCTCGCCCAAAGGTTCCTCGTTGATCTGCACGATCCGGGACAGGCCGGCGGCGCTGTCGGCGTACTCCTGGATCACACGGCCCATGATCGTACCGGCCTTGTAGAAGGGCATGTAGAGCGCGTCGCCCCGAAGCGTGACGGACAGCGCGCCGTCTGCATCGGATTCGATGACCACCAGCGCGGTCAAGGTCTGCTCTTTGAGAGGTTCCTCGGCCACAGCCCGGTCTGTGATCATAGTGACGTCAAAGATGGGCTGGCCGCTGGTGTACTGTTGGTTCTCCATCGCCGCCACCAGGCCCGCATTGCCTGGATCGGGGCTGATCACCCACACCGGATGCGTCACCAGAAACGGGTCGTTGTAGCTGAAGGCCATGATCGCTAAAAAGATCAGGGGCAGTAACACGATCAAACCAATCAACTGGAGTTCGCGCATCATCTCCAATAGGCTCTTGCGCGCCACGATCAAAGCTCTCATTCCCGCAACCTCCGTCCGGTCAACTGGATGAACACATCTTCGAGGGTGTTCTCGCGCACCCGCACTTCACTCGCTTGCAGGCCGGTCTCTTCCAGCGCGTTCAGGATGGCCGGCAACGCCCCCACCGCGTTGAGCGCCCGCACCGTCAGCAGATGGCGCTCGACGTCCACCGCTATCTGGCTGACCAGGGGCGCCAACATCTCTTGTATCTGCTTCCCTCTGTCGCCATCCAGAGAGCCGTCCAGGCCGATCTCGACCACGTCTCCCTCGCCCACGCTTCGCTTGAGCGCCTCAGGGGTATCGAGCACTAGCAGCTCGCCGTGATCGATGATCGCCACGCGGTCGGCGACGCGGTCGGCCTCGTCCATGTTGTGCGTGGTCACGATGACGGTCTTTTTGCGCGCCAGCGATTGGATGTACTCGCGCACCTTGATGCGGCTCTGCGGGTCCAGCCCGGCTTCCGGCTCGTCGAGCACGACGATCTCGGGATCGTGGACCAGCGCCATGAGCAGGTTGAGCCTCCGCTGCATCCCGCCCGAAAGCGTGCGTGCCTGCTTGTTCCGCTTGTCGGAGAGATCCAATTCCTCCAGCAGTTCCTCGCCTCGCCTGTGGGCCTCATGCCCTGTGAGGCCGTACATCTGGCCGATGAATTGCAATTGTTCCAGACAGGTCAATCGCTCCCACAGGACGATTTCCTGTGGACAGACGCCCACGCGAGATCGCGTTTCGTCGTCCGCATCCGTGACAGGCACGCCGTGAATCGTGACCCGTCCAGCGTCCGGCTTGAGCAGCCCGCACATCATATTGATAGACGTGGTCTTGCCCGCGCCGTTTGGCCCCAGGAACCCGAATACCTCGCCCTCGTGCACCTCCAGGGTCAGGTCTTTTACGGCGATCAACGAGCCGTAATGCTTGGTCAAACTCTCTGTTTGCAGGACAACGTTTGGCATAAGCTGTTTCCTTTCGTGTCATACTTTCCGCATTTGTAGCCGTTGGTAGAGGAATACCCCCACCACCAGGGACAACACGGATAAGACCACCATCGCCGTCAACTCGTAAGCGATTGCCCCCGCACCTTCGCCAAAGACCAATACCCGCCGCATGGCCTCGGATGCGTGGGTGGGAGGGAGGATGTCGTACACTTGAATGGTTTGGCCTGCAATCGTGGCGATCGGCGCGTCGGGCATCGGATAGATCGCCCCAGACATCAAAGCCATCACCACCATAACGACTCCGCCCAGGTTGGCTGCCTCGCCATCGTTGCGCGCAAAGCAGGCCGTGATCAGTCCCAGCCCCACCGACGACATGCTGAGCAACAGCCCGACGGCCATCGCCAGCAGCAGCGAGCCGTTGTTCTGAAAGCCAAAGAAGAGCGCCGCTCCAAAGGCGAGGGGAAGCTGTACCAGCGCGACGACCATCTGCGCCAGCGTCACGCCGACCAGCAGGTCGCTGGCGCGGGCGCGCGTCAGCCGCAACCGCTGCAACGTGCGGTTAACGTTCTCGCGCACCATCGTCATGGCCGTGGTGATCACCACGAACATGATGCCAAAGACAATTATTCCTGGAACGCCGAAATCAAAGTCGGACATTGTGCCCGTACCGGGCAAAAAATCAAACGTCCACGTCACGGTCTCCTCCCAGCCGGCGGCCTGCCGGGCGAACTGGCGGATCAGGTCATCGAGAAAGCTCTGGGCGAAGGCGTAGTTGCTCGAGGCCGGGTCGCCCACCAACGAGACGACCGGAGGAGACGCTTGTTCCATCCCAAGCGAGACGTCCAACAGCGATTGGGAGAAATCGGGCGGGATGGAGAGCAGCAGCGAAGCTTTGTGCTCCCCCAGCGTGATCTCTGCCGCGCGACGGTCGGTCACGATGGTGACGCCAAAGACGGGCTGGCCCTCGAACTCGACCTCGCGCAGCGCTTCGATGAGCGTATCCCCGGCCTGCCAGCGCGCGCCATTCGCCATCGCCACGCCGGCGTCCTCGTTGACGATCAGGACGTGGAGATACATGCCAAATCCCTCGTTTGCCTGATTGAAGGCCATGTCGTAGAGGCCGATGAACGCCAGGGGAAAGATCAACAGCAAAGCCCACAACATCGGTTCGCGCCAGAGTTCAAGCAGTGTTTTTCGGGTGATGCTCCATATTTTCATCGTCGCCTCGATTCGGGTCAGGTGCGGGTATAATTCAGAACTCTGGGGGACAGGTTTCTTTTTTCTCCAGACTGTATCTTTTCAATAAAACGGGGCTATGTAGCCGAGGTTTCCATACCTCGCGGGCCTGCGCGCTATGGAAAGCGCGGCTA
>DAOTUB010000144.1:0-17102 GCA_034437455.1 Anaerolineae bacterium
CAACACCGTGCCCGCTTCAGACTTCATACTCGTTCCGCAAAACGATCTCGGGCGCAACTCAATCAACTGGAACAGCGATGGAAAACGCTACCACCGATCGACAGCTCGTAGCAACTTATGCGGTATTGCTATTTTTCATTCCAACCGGTCGATTCAAACAAATCGAAGAACTGGTCCTTTTCAGGCAGCGTGTTCTTGTACGCGATCTCCATGCTTTACCTGTTCTGTGTCGCTTGGCGCATTATTGAGCTTCGAGCGTCACGTCAATCAGCCAGGGGAACCAGCCCTGGGCGTCGTAGCGCAGCCCTTGTACCCGGTTGCTCACCCCGTTCAGGTTGACGTAATCACGGATCGGGATCACTAACGCCTGCTCCATCACCCGCCGCTGCACCTGGCTGTAGAGCGCGGCCCGCTGCTCCCGCTCCGAGACGCGCGCCGCTTCCTCGAGCCAACCGTCCATCTCGGCGTCGTTCGCCTTCGCCCAGTTGAAGAGCGCCTGCGAGTGGAAGAACGTGCTCAGGATGTCGGGGTCGCTGCCGGAGAGGTTGAAGGGGATCAAGTGATGGCGGCCCTCGCCGCCCGCCTCCAGCGCCTCCGGGTAACTCACTACCTGGCTCTCCACGCCGATCCCCAACTCCGCCCACTGGGATTCGAGCAACTGGCCAATATCTGGCATGTGGCCCCAGCCCATCAAGTAGAATTCCAGCACCAGCGGTTCCCCTCCCCGATCGCGGATGCCGTCGCCGTCGGAATCGGCCCAACCGGCCTCCTCCAGGAGCGCCGCCGCCTGTGCTGGATCGTGGGGATAATAGCTCTGCACCGCCGTGTCGTAGCCAAAGGTCACTGCCGCGAGCGGCCCGTAGGCCACCGGGGAGGTATTGCGAAAGATGGTCGAGACGATGGCCTCGCGGTCGGTCCCGTAGAGGAGCGCCTGTCGCACCCGCACATCGTCCAGCGGAGGGCGAGTGGTGTTGGCAAAGATCATCAGCGAGACGCCGGGGATGGGCACGGCTTCGGTGCGAAAGTCAGGGCTTTGATTCAAACGGACGGCGTCTTGCGGGGGGATCTCGCCCATCACGTCCGCCTCTCCTGTCTCCAGCGCGGGAGAGCGGGTGGCCGGGTCGGTGAAAAAGCGGAACTCGATCTCGTCTAATTGGGCGGTCTTGTGTTGATAGACAGATGGCCCCCAGTCGTAATCCGGGTTGCGCCGCAGCAGGAGATGATCGCCCGGCGCGTACTCGGCAAAGGTAAAGGGACCGGTGCCCACCTGGTGCAACTGGTACTCGTCCCCCCACTTTTCGACCGCCGCCGGTGACGCCATGCCCAGATAAACCTGGCTCAGCGCGTCAAGCAGGGGGGCGAACGGCTCGCTCAGCACGATGCGCACCGTGCGCTCGTCCACCACCTCCGTCCGTTCGTAGGGGCCGAGCATGAAGCGGGCCTTCTGGGAGGCCAGATCGGCGCTCGTGATCCGCTCCAGGTTGAATCGCACCGCTTCGGCGTCAAAGGCGGTTCCATCATGAAACGTGACACCCTGGCGAAGATAAAACGTATAGACCAGCTCATCCTCAGAGACCTCCCACCTCTCCGCCAGCCCGGGGACAAACTCGCCGGTCTCAGGGTTCTGATAGACCAGCGTGTCATAGACCGAGGTGAGAGGAATTCCCAGTTCCGACGAGGCGTTGACGTGCGGGTCAATGCCAGAAGGGGCCATCGTCAGACCATAGATGATGCGCCCGCCGGGAGGCGGCGCGGCACAACCTGTCATCAGTGCAGCAAGCAACAAAAGCGAGAAAATAGAGCGATTTATCATAAACACCCTCCTCAAGGCATAGTAAATGGTAAATTGGATTGCTCTCCTCATGCATCAATCTACCAACCCGCGGATTATACCACACGCGATGAGGTTGACAAACACCCCGCTAAAAGGTACAATTCCCCTCGTGCAAGAAACCATCAACAAGCCTCTGGATCGAGATCGTTTGAGTGTGTTGCTGGCTGTACTGCTGCTCAGTAACGTACTTTTCCGCTTTATCGAACTTCCCGAACAGGTGTGGAGTTTGCAGGCTCTGGGGTCGCCCCTGGAGATCCACGTCACCAGTACCTGGCTGCTGATTGCGTTCATGATCGGGTTTGTCTGTACCGGCGCGAGCCTGATCCTGCACGATCACCCGCACCTGGAGGAGCACTCTGGCCGACCGATCTATATCTCCTGGATTCTGCCCGTCGTGTTGACCGGGGTCTCCACCTACCTGCTGGGCCTGGCCCCCTCATTGCTCGCCTGGATCGGGGGGCTGATCCTGATCGCCATCGGCATCGGCCTGGCCATCTCGGCTGAATACGTTGCCGTCTCTCCCGACGCCCCCGGCTACCCCACGGCCCGACTGACCCTCAATGTGCTGGCGTATCTGCTGACGTTTATCCTTTTCGCCGTCATCTACCAGTCCCGCACTCGCAGCCTGGTGACCGCCACCCTGACCCTGATCACGGCCACGGTGTTGGCGCTCGACCTGTTGAGCGTGGCAGACGTGCCATTGCGCCGTATGCTCCCGTTCGCCGGCATCGCCGGCCTCATCGTCGGTGAGAGCACCTGGGTATTGAATTATTGGCAGATCAGCAGTTGGGTCGGCGGCCTGTTCTTGTTGCTCATTTTTTACGTTACGGTCAACGTGGCGCATCAGCATTTGCTGGAACGTCTGCGCGCATCTATTCTGGTCGAGTTCGCTATCGTCACGATCATCGTATTACTCGTCATCTTGCTCCGGGGAACCTGAGTTTGAGTTCTCATTTTGCTTCAAAGGGAAATACTATGAACAAAGCAAACACATCGTTATCGGACAAACTCCCTCAGCGCATCGCGCGCCTGGAGGAACTGGCATACAATTTCTGGTGGAGCTGGCACCGCAAAGCCCGTGACCTATTCAAGATCCTCGACTATCCGTTGTGGCGCAGCACCAACCATAACCCTGTACAGATGTTGTTGGAGGTCCCGCCAGAACGACTCGATGAATTGGCTACCGATCCGCTCTTCCTCCGGCTCTACGACGCCGTGTTGATGGCACTGGACAGCGATATGCAAAACGGGCATCTCTGGTTCCCCGGCGAATATCCCAATCTGATGTCCCGTCCTATCGCCTACTTTTCGGCCGAGTTTGGGCTACACCAATCGCTTTCCATCTATGCCGGCGGCCTGGGCGTGCTGTCGGGGGATCACTGCAAGGAGGCCAGCGATCTCGGCATGCACCTCGTCGCGGTCGGTTTCCTCTACGAGATGGGCTACTTTCGCCAGCGCATCACCGCCGATGGGTGGCAGGAAGCGATCTACCCCCTCTTCCAGCCGGAGGAGGTCGCCGTTCGCGAAGCGCCGTACAACGATGGAGAGTATCTCTTTGTCCCCATCGAGGTGGGCGACAACACCGTCTATCTCCAGGTGTGGCACGTCCAGGTGGGACGGACGCGCCTCTACCTGATGGACTCGAACCACGATCTGAACGCTCCCTGGGAACAAGAACTCACCACCCGACTGTACGGAGGCGATCAGGAGATGCGCATTCAGCAAGAGATCGTGCTCGGCATCGGGGGCGTGCGCATCCTGCGGGCGCTCAAGATCGACCCGGCCGTCTTTCACCTCAACGAGGGACACTCCGCCTTCCTGGTGCTGGAGCGCGTGCGAGAACTGGTCGAGGCCGGGCGCTCCTTCGAAAAAGCCCGGCAGATAGTCCAGGCGACGACGCTGTTCACCACCCACACGCCAGTGCCGGCCGGCCACGACGTTTTTCCCTTTCACCTGGTCGAAAAATACTTTTACAACTATTGGCCCCGCCTTGGCTTGAGCCGAGAGCAATTCCTGGAACTAGGTTGTTGCGAAGGCAACCGGCAGGGCTTTAACATGACTGTGCTGGCACTGCGCATGTGCGGGCAGCGGAATGGCGTCAGCAAGCTGCACGGCGAGGTTTCGCGCCGCATGTGGCAGCCGCTCTGGCCCGACAGACCGGAGGAAGAGGTGCCGATATCGCACGTCACCAACGGCATCCACGTACCGTCCTGGATCGGTGGAGCGATGAACCGGGTCTATCGCAAGTACCTGGGGCCGGATTGGATCGAGAAACACGACGATCCCGGACTGTGGGAACGAATCCTCGACGTGCCCGATGAGGAGTTGTGGGACGCGCACGTGCATCTCAAGCGCAAACTGATGACCTTGATGCGCGAGCGGGCACGGCGAGGGCGTATCGAGAGGCAGATGACGCCGGAGCAGGTGCTCTGTGCCGGGACGTTTCTCGATCCCGACGCGCTCATCGTCGGATTTGCGCGGCGATTCGCCACCTACAAGCGAGCCGACATCATCTTCCACGACCTGGAGCGGCTCAAGCGACTGTTGCACGATCGCCGCCGACCCGTGCAGTTCATCTTTTCCGGCAAGGCCCACCCGGCCGACGACAGAGGCAAGCGACTGCTTCAAAAAGTCTACAACATTGCCAAGGACCCGGCGACAGGGGGACGCATCGCCTTTATCGAGGACTATGACTTGCAGGTGGCGCGCTATCTGGTGCAGGGGGTGGACGTCTGGCTGAACACCCCGCGCCGTCCCCACGAGGCGAGCGGCACCAGCGGCCAGAAAGTGGCCCTCAACGGCATCCCCAACCTGAGCGTGCTCGACGGCTGGTGGGCCGAGGGATACAACGGGGCGAACGGCTGGGCGATTGACGCCGGACAGCCCCGCGACGATCCGGCGGCGCAAGACGCAGCTATCGCAAAAATGCTGTACCGCTTACTCGAAGACGAGGTGGTGCCGCTGTTCTACAAGCGCGATGCCGACGACGTGCCCCGAGGCTGGGTGCAGGTGATGAAGGAGGCGATCCGCACAGCGGCGCCGGTCTTTTGCACCCGCCGCATGGTCAAGAAGTACGCCAAGCGTTTCTACATCCCGGCAGCGGAGCGGTCGGCGGCTATGTTGCAAGGGGATTGATGTTCGAGTATAATGTGTTTACGATCATCAAGATAAAAGCCGCGCGCACCCACAAAACTCCATCGTTTGAGTGTGAGATGTTCGAGGGATAGAGAGAGGGACGAATGCCGATTGGGGAGGTGGATATGTTGAAGCTGCCCATAACACAACGCATCACCGAACAGGTAGCATTGACTTTACCTTACAAAACTATACCACGCTCGACGACCGAGGTAAAATATCCTGAATCGGATGGTGAACCGATGGCCGAGACTGACATCCACCGCGATCTGATAACCGATGCCCTCTTACATCCTCTGAAAGAGCGATTTCGAAACCAGGATGACGTCTACGTATCTGGCAACCTGCTCCTCTACTACGAAGAAGGAAACCGCTCCGCGATGGTCGCCCCCGACGTTTTTGTCGTCTTGGGTATCCCCGATCGTCAACGGCGCGTCTACAAGCTGTGGGAAGAGGGCAAAGCGCCCGACATTGTCTTTGAGTTGACTTCTGAAAACACCTATCGGGTGGATTTGAGCGACAAGCGGCTGTTGTACGAGGCTTTGGGGGTGCGAGAATATTTTCTGTTCGATCCACTGGGGGACTATTTGCGTCCCCCTTTGCAGGGCTTTCGCCTGACCGATTCTTACTACCTGCCTGTGACGCCGGAACGGTGGACGGAGGGAGAATGGCAGATTCACAGCCAGGTGTTGGATCTGACGTTGCGCACGGATGGATCTACCTTGCGCCTGTATGATCCAGAGCAAGATCGTTATCTCCTTAGCCGCGCCGAAGAAGCAGAGGCCCGCCGTGCTGCAGAAGCGGAGGTCGAACTGTTGCGGGCGATGTTGGCCAAACAAAAAAGTCAGCGTTGAATCGCTGAGCCGGTGCAAAGGTTGTGATAACCTGATGGGTCTGTGAGACCCGTCAGGTTTCGCGTCCGCCGCGCGCTGGCGCTTCCAACACCGCTTCCAGTGCACAGCCCTGGAGCATCATCTGCGCGAATGCTTCTGGTAACTCGTGCTGGCGGATCGCGGCGACGGCCCTCTCCACGTCGTACTCCACCCGATAGTGATGCACCTCGAAGCGTTGGGGCCCCAGATAGAGGAGGGCGTAGCAAGCACGTGGATCGCCGTCGTCGGGCCGACCCACGCTACCGGTGTTGACGAACCGCACGCCGTTCACCTGTCGGACAAAAGGTTGGTGCGAGTGACCGCAGATAACGACATCTGCATCCGCCAGCCGCGCCAGCTCGCGCAGGCGTTCCTCTGGGGTGTCGGGAGTGAGGTGCTCCTCGCATGAGGCGGGGCTGCCGTGGGTGAGCAGAATATGCCATCCCTCTACCCGCAGCCGCCTCTCCTGCGGCAGGGAACGGAGATACTTGCGGCTCTTTTTCGAGAGGTTCTCGCGTGCCCACTGAAAGGCGAGGAATTTGTGCGGATGTTTACTCTTGCGCCACTTTTTTCTCTTCTTCTTGAACCTCAGCACTTTGAGGTCATAGTTGCCGACGATGCTCAGCGCGTTTTCCTTCCTGAGCCGTTTCACCACCTCGTCGGGAAACGCGCCATAGCCGACGAAATCGCCGACGTTCCAGATCGCCTCGACGTCGCGTCGGCGCGCGTGCTCCAGCACCGCCTCCAGCGCCGGCAGGTTGGCGTGAACGTCGCCGATCAACGCTACTTGCACCCGCTACTCCCCGTCAAAATGATCGTGCCATATCCCCCGGTGCTCTATCATCCACAACTGCGAGTTGATCGCTGGTTCCCCATCCTGGGGATGCACGCGCTTATAGCTGCCGTCGAAGGACAAGCGCCGAGCCTGCACATTGTCCTTGAGATGAACGTTGAGAATATGATCGCGCAACGCATCTCGCAGATTCGGGTCCTCCACCGGGAAGAGTTGCTCGACCCGACGGTCGAGGTTGCGGGGCATCAGATCGGCACTGCCCAGCAGGATCTCTTCGTCGCCCCCATTGCGAAAGTAGTAGATGCGCGGATGCTCCAAGAAGCGTCCCACGACAGAGGTGACGGTGATGTTCTCGCTCACCTGGGGCAAGCCCGGCCGCAGACAACAGATGCCCCGTACCTGCAAGTCCACCTTCACCCCTGCCTGCGAGGCCTGGTAGAGCGCCTGAATGCACTTTTTGTCCACGAGAGAGTTCATCTTGAAAGCCAGGTAGCCGTCGCCGTGCTGCTCCTGCCGCTCGATCTCGCGCTCGATGCGAGCCAGAATCTCTTGCCGCATCGTCCCGGGAGCCACCAGCAACTTGCGGTACTCCTGCTTGGTCGAATATCCGGTGAGGGCGTTGAACAGATCCGACACGTCCGCGCCGATCTCGGGGTCACATGTAAAAAAGCCAATGTCCGAATAAAGCCGGGCGGTGACGTCGTTGTAGTTGCCCGTGCTCATGTGAATATAGCGGGTGATGCCGTCTCCCTCGCGACGCACCACCATGAGGAGCTTGCAGTGGGTCTTGAGGCCCACCAATCCATAGACCACGTGCACGCCCGCCTGTTCCAGCGCCCTGGCCCACACGATGTTGTTCTCCTCGTCGAAACGGGCCTTTAACTCCACCAGCACGGCCACCTGTTTACCGTTCTCGCGCGCTTTCATCAAGTCGGCCACCACCGGCGAATCCGGGCCGACCCGGTACAATGTCTGTTTGATCGCCAACACGTCGGGGTCCCGCGCCGCCTGGCGAACGAAATCGATCACGGGGTCAAAGCTGTCGTAGGGATGATAAAGCAGTACATCGCGGCGGCGGAGCACGGAAAAGATATTCTCCTCCGTGTTCAAAGACGGCGGCACCGACGGCTGAAAGGGCGGATCCTTCAACTCGGAGCGGTTGACGCGGGTTAACTCCACGAGATCGGCCAGGCCGATCGGCCCATCGGCCGTATAGACTTGGTAGGGGGCCAGCCCCAGGTTGGCGACCAGGATGTCGCGCACCTGCTCCGGCATCGTACTGTCCACCTCCAGCCGCACCGCCGAGCCAAAGTGACGCATGCGCACGCTCTCTTGAATGGCGATCAGCAGATCGGCGGCCTCGTCCTCCTCGATCTCTGGATCGGCGTCGCGGGTGACGCGGAAGGGATAGGCGTCCACGATCTCCAGGCCGGGGAAGAGCATTTCCAGGTTGGCGGCTATCACTTCCTCCAGCCAGACAAAGTTATTCGACGTAGCCTCCATCAGTCCCAACTTTTGATACTCGTCAGCCGTCTCCTCGCTAGGGATGCGCAGCAAACGGGGGAACATGTCCGGCACCTTCAGACGGGCAAATCGCCGGCCTTGCACGGGATCATTGATCACTACTGCCAGGTTGATGCTGAGGTTGGAGATGAGAGGGAAGGGATGTCCGGGATCAAAGGCCAGCGGTGTAAGGGCGGGGAATATCTCTTGCTCAAAATGTTTGCCGAGCAACTTGCGCTGCTTGCGCTTCAGTTCGTCGTATGGGAGTACCTTGATGCCGGCCTCGCGGAGTTTGGGCAGCAGGTCATAGTGCCAGCAGTCGTATTGCCGGGCCAACTCTGGGAGCAACTCGCGACGAATGGCGGCCAATTGCTCCGCCGGCGTCATACCCTCGAGCGGTGTCGCCAGCGAGCCGGCCTCCAATTGCCGCCGCAGGCCAGAGACGCGGATCATAAAGAACTCGTCCAGATTGCTGGAGACGATGGACAGGAACTTGATCCGTTCCAACAAGGGATGGCGCTCATCCAGCGCCTCTTCCAGAACCCGGTGGTTGAACTGAAGAAAGCTCAGCTCGCGGTTGATGTAAAGGCTGGGATCACCCAGATCACCGACTTTGTCGGATGTCTGGAATTGGGTTTGTTTCGCCTTTTTCTTTTGCTTCTTTTTCTTCGGCATTGCTCCCTCGGCTGAATTTCCTTATTGTTATCATTTGGGTGTATTTCATTTCGGTTGGGGGTAGTCGCGGTTTCCATACCGCGCGCTATGGAAAGCGCGGCTACTCAACCCATTTGAAACACACCCTTATCATTTCTTCTTCTTTTTCTTCTTCTTCTTTTTGCCTTTTTTGGCCTCTGGCTCCGCAGGTTTATAGTCGAGCTCCTTGCTCAAAACCTCAACCAGGGTGTACAACGCCTTGACCCTAGCGTACCACTTGTCGTTCCCCTCCACCACCGTCCAGGGAGCCGTAGCCGTGCTGGTTTTGAGCAGCATGTCCTCCACAGCCAATTTGTACTGATCCCACTTCTCACGGTTGCGCCAATCCTCGTCGGTGAGCTTCCACTTTTTGTGGGGGGTGTTCTGACGTTCCTGGAAGCGACGCATCTGTTCGTCCTGGCTGATGTGGATCCAGAACTTGACCATGATCATTCCAAAATCGACCAACTGGCGTTCAAACTCGTTGATCTCGCGGAAAGCGCGCTTCCACTCGTCCTCGGTGCAGAACCCCTCGATCCGCTCCACCATGACGCGCCCATACCAGCTTCGGTCGAGGATGAGGATCTGCTTCTCGTCCGGGGGCTTTAGCCGACGCCAAAAGCGCCACAGGTAATGATGGGTAGCGTCCTCACCCTTGGGCGCGGCGATGGAGAACACCTCATAGCCGCGCGGGTCCAACTGCTCGGTGACGCGCTTGATGTTGCCTCCCTTGCCCGCGGCGTCCCAGCCTTCGTACACCACGACCAGCGTTCGTTGCTTCACGTAGAGTTGATAGGCCAACTCTCGCAACTGCAACTGGTAGCGGATCAGGTTCTCGACGTACTCTGCCTTGGTGAGACTTTTGCTCAGATCCACTGTGTCCAGCATGATCGCCCCCTATCCTTGCGACTCGGCCTGGAGTTCTGGCGCTTCTGGCAGCGGAAAACCGCGATCCTCCAACGCCTCTTCCAGACGGCAGCTGATCGTCTCGAAAATCTTGACCCGCGCCCAGCGGCGGTTGGTCGCCTCCACGATCGTCCAGGGACCCCACTCGGTTTCGGTGCGCTCCAGCATCTCCTCGACGGCCAGCAGGTACTCGTCGTACTTGCGGTGATGTTCCCAATCCTCCGACTGGACGTGCCAGCTCTCCAGCGGATCTTTTTCCAGCTTCTTGAAGCGCTTTCTCTGTTCCTCTTTGCTGATGTGTAGCCAGAACTTGACGATCACGTACCCATCGTCGGCGATGGTGCGCTCAAAGTTCACAATGTCCCGGTAGGCCTTGCGCCACTTTTCCTCGGGAGTAAAGCCCTCCACGCGCTCGACCAACACCCGACCGTACCAACTGCGGTCGAATATGGCCATCTCGCCATAGTTGGGCAGCTTTTGCCAAAAGCGCCACAACCAGGGCATGTGCTTTTCGTACGTGCGCGCCTCCTGGATAGGATAGAGTTTGAACCCTCGCGGCTCAAGTCTTTGGGTCAGTGTCTTGATCGACGTCCCCTTGCCGGCCGCATCCCAGCCTTCAAAGACGATGATGCTGGGAATGTTGGCATCCCAGCACGCCTTTTGTAGATCGTACAGCCGGGAGCGCAGACCGGGCATCATTTTTTTGTACTGCTTCTTTTTCAGCTTTTTGGTCAAGTCTACTTTTTCTAACACGTTTCGCTCCTTCCTGGGCTCGTTCGCCGGTTACCTTTCACCACGGCGGCGCGCAGATGTAGAGCGGTTGCGGATTGGGACAATTCGACGCTAACCGCCGCCAGGTCGGATTTGCTATCCGACCTACATTTGCCGCTTCCCCCAGAATATTGACAAGATACGTTCGCCGGTTACCTCCCGCCCACGGCGGCGCGCAGTTCAGCCTGCACCGCCTCAATGGGTTGATCGCCGTTGACGTCAACCAACACGCCCTGGGCGCGATAATAGTCAATCAGCGGGCTGGTCTGCTTCCAATAGACCTCGAGCCGCTTGCGGACCGTCTCGGGGTTGTCATCGTCCCGCTGGTACAATTCGCCGCCGTCCTTGTCGCACACGCCCGGCTGCTTGGGCGGGTTAAACTTGACGTGATAGGACTCGCCACACGTCCGGCAGAGCCGCCGCCCGGACACCCGTTCCACCAGCACCTCGTCGGGCACGGCGATGTTGGGGACCACGCTGATCTTGTGTCCTCGATCAGCCAGCTCGCGATCCAGCGCCTCGGCCTGGGCGATGGTGCGGGGAAAGCCGTCGAGCAGCGCGCCGTTGGCGCAATCGGGCCGGCTCAGTCGATCCATCACCATGGCGATCGTCACGTCATCGGGCACCAGCTCACCGCGATCCATAAACGCTTTCGCCTTTCCTCCCAACTCGGTCTCGTTCTTGAGGTGCTCTCGGAAGAGATCGCCGCTGGCCACGTGGGGCAGGCCGAGCGTCTCTCGCAACAGGGCCGCCTGCGTTCCCTTGCCCGAAGCTGGCGGACCGAGCAGAACGATGAACTTGGATTCTGTCGCCATAATCATGCCTCCCTCTGAATTACACTGGTGGGACCACTTCAATCCAAACCGCCAAGAAAATTACCCCGGTTCAGACAACAAGTTGTGCTCAGCCTGTCATCGCAGCTTGCGCAAACTCTTCAGCTAACTTTTCTTGTATCCAGAGATTAACCAATGTCTCCACCGACACCCCCCTTTGCCAGGCGATCTCGTTTACCTGGTCCACCAATGTGCGTTCCAAAGGGCAATATCTAACCTCGGATCGGATATCTACCTCGAATTCAACCGGCTCCGTTTCTTCCCAATAATCTGTCACATCGTGCGTATCCCAGAACTCGCCGATTTCTTGATAAGATTTTGCCTGGGAAATCGAACTTTTATTTTCTTCCATATCGTCTCCTTTCCGCGCGAGTCATATCTCTAGCTGACAAGATCAGAGCACGCTTGTCTTTCTTGTGCACAAAAAAGATGATCAAATAGCGTCCTTCTGTGGTTTGCCCAGAGGCAAAGTAGACATTTTCACCTGAACGGTGACCTTTCTCGACAAAGCGAAATCGAGGACGGCTGTTGAAAACCTCTCGTACTTCTTCCTGCGAGACGTTGTGCTTCCATTGCAGCTTATCCACAACGTCATTGAGCCAAATGAGTCCTGTGACTTTCATACGTTCGTCTACCAACTTACTCAGTGCTACAGTAACGACACGACCGCAGCCACCGACCGGCTGAACTCTGGCCCATGGAACCGCGTCCAGACCTGGGGGAACGTCTCGACCAATCGCTGAAGCTCGATCTGCCGGGCGGTCAGGTAAGCCGCCACGCCGGGCGCGACGATCGGCTCGGTAGGCAGGGATACCTTCTTCGCTTGCGCGTGTCCCCAGGTGCCCCAGGTCAAAAAATCGCGCAGCAGATTGCTGGCCACCACCGCATCCTGGAGATCCCCCAGGTGATCTTGCAGCCCCTTTATCTCTTTGATCACTCCCTTGGTCTCGGACGCCAGCACTTCCTCGAAGAATTCGAGCGTGTAGCGCAACCGCTTGGCGACGATGCGGAGCAGATGTAATCGTTCCAGGGGAACGTCGGGTTTGGTCACCCACTCGTCATAAGCCCGGAAAGCCGCCAATCGCTGGTACACGGCCACCGGCACAACGTGCCGCAGACGATGAGGCCGCGGCTCGCCCTCCTCCGAAAGCAGCGGCAGCGCCCCAGCGTCGCGGGTTTGCAGAAACTCGTCAAACTGCCCCTTGAACTGCGTGAAGCGATCGCTGTCCAGATAGGTCAGCATCCTCGCCCTGGCGCTCTCGCGCTCCACCGCCCACACTTTGCGTAGCGGCTCCAGATCGTCCTGCTGTGTCGGCGGCAGGGCATCCAGATAGTGTTGCGTCTTTTCCCAAAAGACGTCCAGATCGCGCACAGCCCCCAACATCCGGCCGGTGCGCTTCAAGCCCTTGAGAAATGGCTTCCACTGCTTCATATCCAGGTGATCGCCAAATACCCAGAAGGCAGACCGCATCCGCCGGGTAGCCACCCGCATGTCGTGCAGTTCTTCGATATCCTCGCCCAGGCGGGTGCCCGGCTCGTGATACAGCATGCGCTGAAAGTGAAAGCAGAACGTCTTGCGAGCTGCCTCGGCCATCGAGTCATCCGCTTCCAACCCGGGTTCCTTGGGCGGCTTCTTGGGCGATTTCTTGGGGATTGGCTGAACGATCTGCTCCGCCGGGGGCTGCTCTGGCTCCTCCGGCTCGCCAGATGATTCCGTCGAAACTACTTCTGGCTCTATCCCGTCCAGAATGTGACCGGGAAAGACGCCCAGCCGCTTCTGGTGGAAGACTGCCAGCCAGCGTCGCACCGTCCGCGCCGAGCTGCTGGCGCGCTCGCCCGCTTCCGCTTGCGTCGCGCCCTCGTCCAGGGCCAACAGCCCCCGCGCCCGCCGCCCATATAGATCGTCCCGCGCGGCGATCTGCGAGCAGATCGCGCGCTCCTGCGAGGTCAACAATTCACTCTCCACCGACACCTCCTCCAGGAAATTCAACGCCCGCTCAAACTTTGACCGCGGCTCGGGTTCCAGGCCCCACTCATCCTGCAACCAAGCCACGATGGTCGTCAGATCCTCCTCGACACCCTGTGGCGACAATTCGACTTCCAGTTCAAGATAGATTTGCTCTCTTCCCTCGATGGTCAGATGCACATCGTCCAGGCTCAACTCGGCCACTTGCCGCTCGCCATGGCTCACCAGGCGCACGACTCGCGTCTGCTGCAAGTCGAGGAGTGGAACCAGCGGAGCCTCTCCGATCAACTGGAGCACCCGGTCGCGAACCGGGCTGGCGGGCCATTCTGTTGGCGGGCCATCGGTCGGCAACGAGACCTCCAGCTCCTCTCTCCGGTGGACAGCGCCTTTAGCCTTTTTCAATCCTTTGAGAGTGATCACTACCTCTCCTTCGCGCTCTCTACGGCGGCAGGCGTAGCCAGCGGACAAGAGCGTTCGTTCGACCGTGTCCAGATAGGTGTCGTGCATCTGTTTGACTTGGGGCGCTGCAAGTACAAAACCGGCCAGGCGGTCAATTCCCTGCAAATGTTGGAGGGTCTCTGCATCGGGCAAGGCGAATTTGGCCTCAATTTCCATCGTCCGTGCCTCGTGGCTGATTCGAGATTTGACGATTCAAGATGAACGGACTTGAGCAAAGCCTGGATGGCCGATTGCTAGGAGGCTATTTCTTGTACCTAACTGTGGACTGTGGCCTCTCAAATCTCCCAATCTTGGGCCTGAGTAAATTGTATCATACCCAGATGGGGTTTGCAAGCTTTTAGACGCTCTCAAGTTTAGGACACATTTTGAAAGGCTGGAGGACACCTGGCGACTGTCACCCTTGCAACACGACAGCCTCCAGCAGTTGGCGGGTGAGAGGTTTGGTGCCCGGATCGACGTCTCCGGCTGGCCCCACGCAACCGGGACAGCCATCGACACAGGGACAATCCCGCACCACGTCGAGCGCGGCCGCCAACAGCTCGTCACCAAGCTCGTAAAGACGCGCACTCAGGCCGGCGCCGCCCGGCGCGCTGTCGTAAAGGTTCACGGTGGGCGTCGCTTTGCTTCCCTGTATATGGGCGGGCAACCCGGTCTCTGGGGCGCGGGTCTGGACAGCCGATCCGAGGTCGCCAGGGGCGCACATCAGGTGCAACGGAGCCAAGTTTCGCAGCAGATAGGCCAGGCCGCTCAACGCCCCTCGCGCCCCGCGTGTCCGCTCGACGCGGCGGTGACAGGCTGGGCAGAGCGTGATCAGGTTTTCCAGCCGGTTCGCAAGCTCGTAAAAATCGTTGACGCCCGGGACGTAACCGAAGGAGCGGAAGGGAGTGAGGTGATGGACGTCGTGCTGGCGATCCTCCCGCTCCGGCGCGCCGCACTGACGGCAGCGGTAGCCATCGCGAGCGCGGGCAGCATCTCGCTGAGCGGGCCAGTTGGGGCCATAGTCGGCTGGCGGCGGGAGAACGCCGGATTCTTGCAATTGAGCGGTGAGGTCTTCCGAGAGCGCCAGCCAGTAGCCCATGGTGCGTAACTCCTGCTCCGGCAGATCAATCGGCGCCCAGGCCAGCATCTCGTGGGTGTAACGCTTGATCTTGCGATAGCCGCTCACCCGGCTGGTGACCAATACCTCGCCCCAGGCGTGCGATACCGGATCGATGATCCTAGTATCTGACGTCTGGATGATGGACACGTCGGTTGTAGAACTGGCGCGCGTGTAATAATCTAATTCGGTGGAGCGCACGCGGGCGATGCCCTCCTCCCAGTCCAGCGCTTCGACGACGTAGGTCGCGCCGCCGTGCAAATAGACCGCTTCCTTGTGGATCAGCATCGGCGCGCTGGGACGGTCCATCTGGCCGATGACGTGTGGTGGATGCGTGCTCACATCCTGGATGACGACGTTGTCGGACGTGTTGGTGCGCAGGGAGAGGCGTCCAGCCGGGTAGCCCTCGTCGATCCAGGTGTAGCGGCCATTGCCGTGGTGCAGCACGTTCTCTTCGGCCAGGGTGGCCAGTATTGCCTCCGCGTCTTGAAAGGACCCGAAAGGTTCGCCGCGTTCAAAGGGCAGCTCAAAGGCCGCGCAGGCCAGGTGATTGACCAGGACGGCAAGATTATCCGGATCGAGCAGGGCCTGCTCGACCGGCTGGCCAAAAAAATAGCGCGGATGAGTGATCAGATATTGGTCGAGCGGAGAGGCGCTGGCGACCAGCACCGCCGCCGAAACCCCCACCCGCCGTCCGGCCCGCCCAGCTTGCTGCCAGGCGCTGGCGATGGTCCCCGGGTAGCCGGTCATCACGCAGGCGCTCAACCGCCCGATGTCGATCCCCAGTTCGAGCGCGTTGGTCGCAACGACGCCGCGCACCTCTCCCTGGCGCAGTCCCCGCTCGATGGCCCGGCGCTCGTTGGGGAGATAGCCGCCCCGATACCCCTGCACGTTCTGTGAATCACCTCCGGCGGCAGCGACGGCGTCGCGCAGGTAGCCCAGCAACACCTCGGTGGTCAGACGGGCGCGGGCAAAGACGATGGTCTGCACGTCGGCCTGGAGGAAACGGGCAGCGATGTCGTTCGCCGCCAGCGTCGCGCTGCGCCGGATGCCGAGCTGTGGATCGAGCAGCGGAGGATTGTAGCAAATAAAGTGCTTCTCCCCTTGCGGAGCGCCGTCGTCGTCCACCAGCGTGACCGGGGCCTCGATGAGCCGCTGGGCCAGCTCGCGCGGGTTGGCGATGGTGGCGGAGGCACAGACAAAGCGCGGCTCGGAGCCGTAAAAGCGGCAGATCCGTCGCAGCCGCCGCAGCACGTTCGCCACGTGCCCGCCAAAAATGCCCCGGTAGGTGTGAAGCTCGTCGAGCACGACGTAGCGCAGATTGGTAAAGAACCGCGCCCAGCGAGTGTGATGAGGGAGGATGCCGACGTTGAGCATATCGGGGTTGCTGACCAGCAGCCGGGCCTCGCGGCGGATGGCGGCCCGGTGGGAGGAGGGCGTGTCGCCGTCGAAAGGCCGCACGGCGATGGGGGATTGGAGATCGGCAATCAAGACTTTGAGATTGGCGATCTGATCGTGGGCCAGGGCTTTGGTCGGAAACAAGTAGAGCGCGCAACTGCCTGGATCGTTGAGCAAGGTGTGGAGAGTGGGCAGGTTGTAGGCCAACGTCTTGCCGGAGGCGGTGGAGGTGGCGACGACGACGTGCTCGCCCGCCAGCGACGCTTCGATGGCCTGGGCCTGGTGAGCGTAGGGCTGTTCAATGCCCTGTTCACGAGCGGCGGCGACCAGGCGCGGATCGAGGCCGGTCAGCCAGGGGGCGACGCGGGCAGGCCGGGCCGGGATGCGCTCCCAGGCGGTCACGCAGCGCATAAAGGCCGGGTCTTGGCGGAAAGCACTCAGGGCGTCGGAAAGAGTCATCGTGAACTTGATCCAGGTTACTCAGGTGCAAAGCACTTGGCAAGTGCGTTGCACCTGGACCGAGCAATTACTATCCAGATTATAGCGGTGAACGGGATTAGGGCAAGCGAGAATAGCGTTCTGCGGAGGTGATGGTATAATGGGGACAGAAGTGGCATGGAGCCCTGTTGGAGATACTCGACAGTAGAACCCCAAGAGAATAAGCGTCTTCTCAATTGTCAAGTTTCGAGTGAAGACGTGCGGGAGTAACTGAGCCTTGGGAGTTGTCCATTTTTAACTTCGCACTTTTCGGATATAATTGCCCTGCAGTGAACGCGTTACCTGGAGGGACAATATGTCTGAAAAGAATGTTCATCAATGCCAATGTCCAATCTGCCGACAGCC
>DAOTUB010000145.1:0-29334 GCA_034437455.1 Anaerolineae bacterium
CTCCTCGCGCCGGCGTTGTTCTATTTTTCGGGCGGGCTGGACGAAGCGGCGCTCGAACGGTGGGAAAAAGAGGGCGTTCGGTACGTGCTTCATTACGCATTCAAGGAGGAGGTTCCCATCAGGTATGACCATCACGTGGATGGGCTTTGTTTCAAGCCGGTGCCGCCTCCGGCCCCCATCACGATCATACACGGGCGGAACGACACTGTCATCCCGGTAGATATCAGCCGAAAGTACGCGGCTGATTTTCCTGACCGGGTTCGATTGTTCGAGATAGAGTCGGATCACCAAATCAACGACCGGCTCGAGTTCTTATGGGAGCACGTGGAGCGATTCGTCGTGTGAGATCTGTTTTCTTGTACCCTTGACACGGGTACAAGATGTGATATAATCCCCATTGTCATGAACGTATACCTGGGACATCTGAGCAATTACATACAAGGCCTACAACTCTCGACCACCGTTCGCTCAATTTTGGATCATGCGCGGACGGCCGGTAAACAGGTGCCCCCGTCCGTGCCCCAGCGGACGCTCGCGGTCCGTTTGCCCGCAGAGACAGAGCAGTGGCTCCGCCAGCAGGCTCAGCAGAAAGACTGCGCGATGGCCGAAGTTGTAAGAGCTTGTATTGCAGATCAAATAGTTTCAGAGTTAACAGAACTTTACCAACAAAAGACCGCCAGCCCCGCCGATTTCTCGGCGGCGCTGTGGACGGTCCTGGGTTATGAGCCTGGGTCCTCGCCAGGGGAGGAAGCGTACGACAGTACCTGACTTGCTCAGTTGGCGAGGAGCGCGGGGTCTTATCCAAGACCCCGCGCTTTTTTGTTGCACCTTACCAATCGAAAGGATATCGCGAGCATGGTTTAACCGGTAGAACGTCGGTCTGCCAGGCCGAAGATGGCGGTTCGAATCCGTCTGTTCGCTCATACCCATCATCCGGGGGGATCGGGACCCCGGGGTCGAGGCTCTCCGGCGGTGTCTCCGGTGCAGAGACGCCGTCGCGAACGATGTGGTGTAACCTCGATGGCTGGCCGTTGGCAGGAAGCCGATAGCGGATAGCTTCTTGCTAACCGTTAACGGCTGACGACTAACGACAGATCGGGCTATCGTTGAAGGGGAAAGAGAGCCGGTGTCGCCCGCGTCATCGGGCGCCGAAGCATACCTGTGAATGAGGCTGTCGTCGTGACGTGGTGGAGAAGGATCGGGTCGGGGGCGCTGCGCCGGCCTGCTTGGTGGATTTTAGATTTGGTGATGTTTGATTTGTAGATTTGCTACGAGCGGTTCGGTCCAATCTCCAAATCTTGAATCTACCAATCATAAATCAGGTGTTGGCTCAAGATGCGCTCGGCGGAGCCACTGGCTCCGCCCAGGGTCCCGTAGGGGAGTCTGGAGTCCCCGTTACCCTGTCAAGGTAAAGATCGCGAGTTCAAATCTCGTCGGGGCCGCCAGGGTGGATTTAGAGGTTTGTTGATGGTAGATTTGGTGATTTGCTTGAGGTAGAGCATCGTCGACAAGTATCTTCTCAATATTCTGGGGAAAGTGGCAAATGTAGGTCGGATTTGTTATCCGACTAGGCGGCGGTTAGCAAAACCGCCCTACATCTGCCCCGATTTATTGAAAAGATACGTCGACCAAGCAAGTTGGGGCAAATCTCCAAATACTGCGGGATCGTCTAATGGTAGGACGGCAGACTTTGAATCTGTAAATGGGGGTTCGAATCCTCCTCCCGCAATGCGGAGGTTCGAATCGTTCCGCCGTCGAAATGTTGCGGGGTAGTCGAATTGGTAAGACGTCTGACTCTGAATCAGGAGATTGTAGGTTCGAACCCTACCCCCGCAACCTGGCCTGTTTGCGTGCCGCCGTGGCGGAACTGGGATACGCTCCTGGCTTAGACCCAGGTGGGCTTTGCCTGTACAGGTTCGATTCCTGTCGGCGGCACTTGAGGTTTTTGATATATTGGTGTAAGATTTGGACATGGAGAAGGGGGCATCGCGCGGTTGTTGTTCCGCTTCCATCCCATCTCCAAATCCATCTGGGAAAATTGGGCCGGTGACGCAATGGTAGCGTAACGGACTTTTAATCCGTAAGTTGCAGGTTCGAATCCTGCCCGGCTCACAGATTTTCGATTCTTTCGCGCCTCGGTAGCTCAGTTCGGGAGAGCACCCGCCTAGTAAGCGGCAGGTCGCCGGTTCGAGTCCGGCCTGAGGCTTTCATTGCTCTGAATTGCAGGAGGAATGATTCGATGACGATGATGATGACGAATGTGCTACTGCTAAATGCTTCTTACGAACCCCTGCGCATCATCTCTGTGCGGCGGGCGGTTGGCCTGATGATGCGGGGCGTGGTCGAGGGAGTCGCGGCCGCGGGCGTCGCGGCGCGGCTGCGCACGCCCAGCACGGTATTCACCGTGCCCTCGGTGCTGCGGCTGCGCTATTACGTCAGCGTTCCCCAGCGCGGTGCGACGTGGAGCCGGCGCGGCGTCTTGAAACGGGATGGGTACACCTGCATCTACTGCGGTGCCAGTGCGGGGGAGCGGCGCAACGGACGGGCCCTCGCTCGCGCCGATTTCACGGTGGAGCACCTGATCCCCGTCAGCCGGGGCGGGCGCAGCACCTGGGGCAACACCGCCTGTGCCTGTCGCTGGTGCAACCACCGCAAGGCCGACCGCACGCCTCACGAGGCCGGGATGCGCCTTCGCTGGGAACCAAAGACGCCTCGCGTCAACTATGTGGTCGCTTCCGGCGACATGCCCGACGAGTGGCGGATCTATTTGCGGGTATAGTCGGGAGACGAGCATCAGGCAAGGAAAAAGAGCACGGCAGGTGGGGCCGTGCTCTTTTTTTGATCGGTCATACGTTCACTCGATCTGCTTTTCGATTCTTTTACTTCCGAAATAAGCAAGGAGACCCCATCCAATGGCGAGGATCCCGCTGACTTTCAGCACGATGAAGAAATAGTCCACAATTTGCGTGAGGTCAAGTTCCTGTCCCAGGAGTACGGTGTATTTGAAGATGGTAAACGCGAGACCGATTAGGACAAAGCCCGCGTATCCGGCAATGATGTAGGAGGGTTTTATTTTTCTGGGGTTGACGTTGCCACCAAGATACAGGAGCGATCCGATGCAAACGATCACATTGAATACCATGATGTTGGCGATATCGTCCCATTCCTCGGTCGGTTGATGGAGTGCAAATTGTCGGTATACCAGAACGCCCATCAGCGCATAGATCGTGACGATGTACATGACAGTGCAGACCTTGCGAAAGATGTCGAGGTCACGTTCATCCAGGTTAAAGGGTCTCTTGCCCATTTTCTTCATCCTCCCAGAAAAGTTGATCCAGTGTCTTGTCCAGAGCTTTTGCTATTCTTACGCATAGATTGAGCGTGGGGTTGTAACCTCCCTTTTCGATCAGCCCGATGGTTTGCCGGGTCACGTCTACCATGTCGGCAAGCTCCTGTTGGGTGAGGCTTTTTTCCACTCGGGCCAATCGTAGTTTCAGTCTCGCTGGCGTCTTCATAGAAGTAGTATAATATATAAATTGCTTTTTGTCAAGTATATATTACATTATGTAATATAAATATTGCATAAGCACCACAGGTCGTCGTTGGTGGGATTTGACCTTCTCGCCAATTTGCACTATACTCAGTCCAATCCAAACACGGTGGGAGAAACGCAAGTTTTGTTCTTGTTACGCTGGAGGTATAACCGATGACCTTAAACGAACAAAGTATCTCTCTACTCGCCGAGGCATTGCAGGCGCGCCGGTTCCTGCTCGTGTGGGCGGATGTACCCTTCCCGCCCGAAGATCGCCCGCCTCCCAGCCCGGCACGGACGATCCACCGCTGGCAGGAGGATGCCTGCGCGCTTCCCTTGCTCCCGTTCGACTTTGCTCACGGCAGGCCCTGGCCGCTGGTGGGCCTGCCGCCCTTGCCCATTCTCAGCCTGGACCCCAGCGAGCGGGTGGAGAACGCCTTTCGCTACGCTGGCGTCCCCCTGCACGTGGTGCGTGACCGACGCGACGTACCGGCCCGGGATCAGCACAACCTCTTCAAGCTGGGGGGCGACCTGGTCTCCCGTGCGGGACTGCTTCTCAGTTGGGACGACGCGCGCGCCGCTCCCAGCGATCCCGACAAAACCCGTCTACTGGACGAGATTCGCCGCCTGATCCAGGATGGCGCGGTGTTGGCGCTGGCGCCGTCACCCTCCGATGCCCTGACTCGCCTTTGGGACGAGCTTCTGGCCCCGGCCCTGTGGGGAGCGCGCCATCAATTTGTCCTCGGTCCAGAGGATTTTGTTTGGCCCGCGCCGTTGGTGCGGCTGGAAGGGGAGGTCGAGGGGTTGCTCGCGGCGCTGGCGAAGCGCGTCATCCCGCCGCCGCTCGAACCGGCCCAGGAACATCTTCACTCCCTCCGTCGCCAACTGGCCGAGGAGCGGGAGAATCTGCGAATAATCGAGGAGCGCGAGGCTAAATTTGTGGCGAGCACCGATGTCCCATCTCACTTGGCCGAGGAGGAGCGGCGCTTACGCGAGCGCATCGCCGAACTGGAGGCGGAGTTGGGGGGTGCAGATGCGCCAGCTTGATCGCTCTACACTTTCGGAAATCTCCATTGTGAGTATAATAGAGGCGCTATGCGTGACGCAAAGGTAAAAGGACGACTGGTAGTGGCGGGACCGGATTCACCAAAGGTGGCGCGGTGCCCGGCCTGTGGCGGGGAAGTGCATAAGCGCAAGCGGCGGCTGATGGATGGCAGTGTGACCTATTATTATCGTCACAAGCAGGGCGTCGGTAAGAGGTGCCCTAGACGGTATTCACCTGTTTGAAGTCATCTATTTATCCATTGCTGACACGTATCCCCGATTGAGTATTCGCAGGATGTACCACGCGGATGCCGATGTAAGCCGCACTCTCAAATCCGCTCCGTAGGGCGTGTGCTACTCTTCGTAGGCGTTTTTCTACCCAAGTTGGCCCTCCCAGTAATTTTCCCCATTTTTGCTTAGGCTTTCTTATGGTTGCTTGCTTTTTGGGGCATTGAAAGTCTTGACAAGGAAACCACAATGCTGTAAAATCACATTAGTAACATATCTAGATATGTGGTGAGCGATGTCTGACGATTCCATTACTTTTGACAAAATTGAGCATACCTCGATCCGGGACACCATGCGGCACCAGATTTACGAACTGCTTGCTGCCGGAGAACTTGAGCCCGGGTCGCCGCTGCCTGCGGAAAAAGAGCTGGTCAAACAATTCAACGTCAGCCGGCCCGCTCTTCGGGAGGCCATTCACGCTCTGGTGGGCGAGGGCTTGCTTGACGTCATCAAAGGTAAAGGGATATTTGTCAGCCGTCCCACTCCTGGCCTCGTCGTTCGCAAACAATTGCTGGATCTGCTTTTGGTGGAGGATTACATCAAGGACGTCCTGGAGGCGCGCAAAATTCTCGAACCAGAGGTGGCCGCGCTGTTTGCGACCAAAGCGACGGATCAAGATCTCCAAAAGCTGGAAGACATTCTGGACCGGGTCGGAAGGGGGGAGCTGACGAGCAAGGCGATGTGGGATTTTCACATCGAGATCGTGCGGGTCACGGGAAATTCGACGCTGGTGAAAATCTTGCAGGTGGTTTACGAGATGGTGCTTCGCATCGAAGAGGTGACGGATGACGAGCAGGTCGTCGTCGATCACCGGATGCTGTTGGACGCGCTGAAGGAACGAGATCCAGACATTGCTCGAGCGGCGATGAAGGAGCACGTCAGTCTTTGGATGCGCGCCCCCCAGTACGATTTCAACTCGTACACCGAGTAAAGGAGCCTATGGAACGTCAAGTATTGTTGGGGAACGGAGCCGTGGCGCGAGGGATCGTCGAGAGCGGCTGTCGTCTCTTTAGCGCCTACCCCGGCACCCCCAGTTCTGAGATTCTGCCCGAGGTAGCCCGCTTCAAGGCGGAAGAGGGGGCCGACCTGTGGGTGGAGTGGGCGACGAACGAAAAGGCGGCCCTGGAGATGGCGATCGCGGCTAGCTACGCGGGGATGCGGGCGGCCGCGGCGATGAAGCAAGTGGGGCTGAACGTCGCCTCCGACCCGCTGTTGAGCGCGGCCTATCTCGGCGTCGCTGGGGGGTTGGTGATCGTCGTGGCCGACGATCCCGGTCCCCATTCCTCGCAGACCGAGCAGGACACGCGTCTCTTTGCGATGTTCGCCAAGCTGCCTGTCTTTGACCCCTCGACTCCCCGCGAGGCTATGGAGATGGTCGGGGAGGCGTTTCGCCTGTCCGAGGCGCACCAGTTGCCGGTGATCGTGCGCCTGACCACCCGCGTCTGCCACGCCGGTCAGAGTATTCCCTGTGGCGAGATTCCGATCTTTGACGGGCAGGCGCATTTTCACAAGGATCCGCAGCGATGGGCGGCGACCCCACGGTTCCGCTACATTCTGCACGGGGAACTGAACGAGAAACTGGCGGCGGTGCGCGAATCCTTCGAGCGCTCGCCGCTTAATTATTTGTCCAACGGCTCCATTTCCTCCCCCCCCGATGGGGGGGGCAGGGGGGGGGGACAATTAGGCATCATCGCGGGCGGCGCCTGTTACGCCGCCGTGCACGAGCTGCTGTTCGAGACAGGACTGACCGAGCGGATCGCCCTCCTCAAGATCGGCACCCCTCATCCCCTGCCACTGAAGTTGGCAGGGGATTTTGTCGCCAGGCACGAGCGGACACTGGTGCTGGAAGAGCCTGACTTTGCCATCGAGGTACAACTATCCGATCGGGACCGGGTGATGGGCCGCTTGGATGGCACGGTTCCCTCGGCGGGCGAATTGACGCCTGAGGTCGTCTACCAGGTGCTGACGGACGTGTTGGCTCGTCTGGAGATCGCGGGCCTTCCCCCGCTGGCCGACTCCCGACTGGACGAATTGGTGGCTGGGCTACAGTTATCCATCCGCAAGCCCCGCCTCTGCCCTGGCTGCCCGCATCGCTCCAGCTTTTTCGCGCTCAGGCAGGTCTTTGGCTCGCGCGCGATCTACCCCAGCGACATTGGCTGCTACACGTTGGGGAGCAACCAGCGCGCCGTGGACACGGTGCTCGATATGGGCGCGGCGATCAATATCGCCACTGGCTTTTACCACGCCTTGCAGCAGACGGAAAATCCGCCGGCCGTCGCGGCCACCATCGGCGATTCGACATTCATTCACTCTGGGCTGCCGGCGCTGGTCAACGCCGTCTACACCCAGGCCCGCTTCGTACTGGTGATCCTGGACAACGAGACGACCGCCATGACCGGCTTTCAGCCGACAGCGGCCACGGGCCGCTTGAGCGACGGCAGTCAGGGCGGGCGCGTGCCGCTGCTAGAGATGGTGCAGGGCTGCGGCGTCCGTTTCGTGCGCGTCGTCGACCCCTACGACCAGGAGGCCACCCAGGCGGCGTTCGAGGCGGCGCGAGATTTTGCGAGCGACGCGGAAGCGGGTGGGGTGGCGGTTGTCATCGCCCGGCGCACCTGCGCCCTGCGGGACCCGGCGCGGGTGAGGGTGGGCCGTCCCATCATTGCCGACGAGTGCGACGGTTGCCGCTACTGCCTGATCAACTTTGAGTGCCCCGCCATGTTGTACGACGAGGCGAACGAGCGTGTGGTCATCGACGAGCGGATTTGCAACGAGTGCGGTCAGTGTGTGTACGCTTGTCACAAAGGGCTTATCACGGTATAGTCAAGGGAGAAAAGGGGACATGACAAGCTCTGAGACGAACGACGTCCGCTCGGTGGATTTGAAGCTGGTTCTGGCGGGGGTGGGGGGCCAGGGGGTGCTGTTCGCCACCCGGCTGCTTTCGGAGATGGCACAGGCATTGGGGCTGGAGTTTATCAGCTCAGAGATACACGGTATGAGCCAGCGGGGTGGGTCGGTCGTTTCGCACCTCAAGATCGGCCCCTACGAAAGCCCGCTGGTGCGTGAGGGTAGCGCCGATGTGCTGTTGGCCTTTACCCCCGACGAGGGGTACAGGAATTTGAGCTTTCTGCGCTCCGACGGCGATTGTGTGATCAACTGTCCCGATCTGGAGTCGCTGGATGGCGAGATACGGGCGCATCTGGCTGAGCGAGGCGTGAAGTTTCATCCTCTCGACGCCGACGGCCTGGCGCGAGAATCGCCCCGCGTCGCGAACGTAGCTCTGGTCGGTTTTGCGGTCGGCTGCGGAGTGATCGCTCTGCCCGTCGCTTCACTGCAAGCTGCCCTCGAAGCCATCAGCCCGGAGCGGTTTCGGGCGCTCAACGTGGAAGCGTTTCGGCGCGGGTTGGAGGCGGGGGAGAGAAATGGCAAATCTTGATTATGGGCGGGGGATTGTTGCAATTAAAACGGCGTCCAGCGGAGGCTCAGCCATCGTCGGGAAAATGGAGTCATTTTGCGATTCACGTTGAGGGATACGACGAGCTAGAGGTGTGTGAGAAGCCGTTCAAATGAGACCTTTGAAATTTTGGAAACCTCAAAGGTCTGAAAGCTGTTGGCCAGCCCTGGCGTAGATGTCGTCCCTGTTGCCCGCTCTGCGGATGCCGACCGCGACAACCCAGACTACATCACGCTCTGGCTCGTAGCGATAGATGACACGGTACCTTCCCAACCGAATGCTTCTGTACTGTTTCAAGGGTCCCCGCAGGGGCTTGCCATAATGGAGTTCAGATTGCAGGAGGCCCAGTTTGCTCAACAGGCTGGCCTGGACCCTTTTTGGCAGTTCCGGAAGGTCTTCTTTTTTGCATCGGAGGGTCACTCTGACCGTGGCCATTCAAGCTCCCAGCTCAGCCTGGAGTTCTTCGAGGGTGACAAAGTGACCCTGGGTTATGTCGTCTTCGCTGCGCTGGATCTTGTCCAATAGATCTAGGTCGGCCAGGATTTCGTAGGTTTCAATCTGCGCTTCCAATTTGGCGACGAGTTGGCGGGTCTTTTCCAATTGCTCGAGAATATTGGCCAGGTTGTCGCGGCTGATCAGCGCTACGTCGGCTCGATTTCCCTGTACGATGGAAATAGGATGACCGTTGCGCACCTGATCCAGGTAGGATGCCAGGTTCTTTCGCAGTTCAGTGATCAGCACGACTTTATCGGAAAACAGAGCATTCATTTTGCCTCCTCAATAAACGTATTATATCACAATCTGAGTACATTACAAGGTACAGCTTTGGGTACGTATAAGGTGATTGGAGGGTGTGATATGAATCTGTATGATTTAATGATGAAGCGAAGGTCCGTCAGAAATTTCAAAGATCGAGAAATCCCGGAGCACATCATCGAGGAACTCGTTGACACCGCGAATAATGCGCCGAGCGGCGGGAACATCCAGCCCCTCTCGATCATCCTTGTCCAAGAAACTGAGAGGCGGGAGGAACTGGCGAAGATCGTCGGCCATCAACCCTGGGTCAAAAATGCTCCCTTGTCTATGATCTTTTGCCTCGACTTTTACCGGGTGAAAAAGTGGGCGGCGCTGCTCGATACGGATTTCAGAGGGGAACAAGCGCTCTCCCATTTCCTGATCGCCTATGCTGACCTGATGTGTGCCGCCCAGAACGTCGTCATCCTGGCCGAGAGCTATGGACTCGGCTCGGTTTATATCGGCACGATCCAGTCGAATATGGACCAGGGCAGGGAGTATTTTGCGATCCCGGAATACGTGCTTCCGATGATGGTCCTGTCCATCGGATATCCAAAGTCCATTCCCAGGACCATCCCGAAATTGAAGCGAGAGGTGATCACGCATCGGGAAAGGTACGAGACGCCGGGCGACGACGACATCCGGCAGGCGTTTGAGGACAAATATGGCGCCTTTGATGAGAACGTGGAAAAGTATCTCGAAAAAGCCTACATCGAAGTCGTGGAGGCGGACAAGCAGCAGGGCGAACAGTGGATGGAATTGGTCAAGGAGGAGATGCAAAAGCTGGAGATAAGAAACAACGCCCAATTTCTGTTCAAGCTCAGATACCCCGCCCAGGCGATGGTCGGGTTGAACGAAAAGATCGCTGGTGCGCTCAAAAACGCGGGCTTTGATTTCTTTTCGGTACCGCTGAAACGCTGAATGGACTGATTCCGCCGAGTCCTATCGAGCGCAAGTCCATTTTCAGCGCTCTCAGTACCCTCAGCGGCATCAGCGATTCAAGGAGGAAACATGAAGTGGGAGGAATATCTTACGCCGACCTCGCTTGACGAGGCGCTGGCGATGCTCAAGGAGCGTGAGGGGCAGGCGCGCGTCATCGCTGGCGGCACCGACCTGGTTATCCAACTGAAAAAGAAAGAGGTGACGGTCAAGTGCCTGGTGGACGTCACCAACCTCGACGAGCTGAGGAGCATCGAACAGAAGAACGGATTTATCAGAGTGGGGGCCTGTGTCACCCACCAGGAGCTTGCCTCTTCCGATCTGATTCGGGAGCAGGCCGCGGCGTTGGCCGAGGGCGCTGCCCGGATGGGCTCGCCCCAGATACGGAACGTGGGCACGGTGGGCGGCAACATCGTCAACGCGCTGCCCGCGGCGGATACCGTCGTCCCGCTCATGGCGCTCGACGCGGAGGTGGACGCGGTAGCGGCCGGCGGCGGAGGAACGCGCCGCGATCCCCTGGGCGACGTCTGCGTGGGGCCGCGGCAGTGCACGGTCGATTCGACCGCCGAGATTCTGACCGGCGTCTGGTTTCGCGCGCTCGGCCCCGGCGAGGGCTCCGCGTTCGAGCGGCTGGCCAAACGGAACGCCCTCGCGTTGCCCATCCTGAACGCGGCTGCCGTGGTCAGTTTGGAGAATGGGGGTGGGGCTTTCAAAAAAGTACGGCTGGCGGTCGGCCCGATTGGGCCCACGCCCGCCCGCGTCTTTGATGCCGAGGAATCGCTGCGAGGTGCAGCGGTCGAACCGGAGACGATTGCGGCGGCCCTGGAACTGGCCGCCCAGGAAGCACAGCCCCGGACCAACCCGGTGCGCGGCTCGCGAGAGTATCGCCAGGAGATGGTCAAGGTGTTGCTTGGCAGGGCCATTGAGCGAGCGGTGCGGGTAGCGCAGAAATAGGTGTTTGGGGGAATGAATCTAGCGCCGGTCGAGTAGGAGCGAAGCGACGTATCGAGACCAAGCGACTTTGCAAGACCCGCTTGCTTGGTTTCGATACGGCCCTTTGGGCCTACTCAACCAGCGCTCGCTCCGGTGTTTGATAATAGACAAGGGAGTTTGTCACAATGCAATCTTTGACCATGATGCTCAACGGAGAAAAAGTGACTGTCGACGTCAAGTCCTCAGCTACGCTGGTTGAGGTATTGCGCGATCAACTGGAGCTGACCGGCACGAAGGTCGCCTGCGGCGAGGGGGAGTGCGGGGCCTGCACGGTGCTGTTGGACGGCCAGCCGGTGAATTCTTGCCTGCTGCCGGCGCTCAAGGCCCAGGGACGAGAGGTGTTGACGGTGGAGGGTCTGGCTCCGCCAGGGGAATTGCATCCTTTGCAGAAAGCTTTCGTCGAGCACGGCGCGGTGCAGTGCGGTTACTGCACGCCGGGGATGCTGATGTCGGCCAAGGCGCTCCTCGACCGCAACCCCAATCCCACCGAGGACGAGATCAGGCTGGCGATCTCTGGCAACCTGTGCCGCTGCACCGGGTATGCCAAGATCGTCGAGGCGATCAAGTCAGTAGAGATTTAAGGTTTGGAGATGCTAGTATTACAAATCGTCATTCCGAGTAATCCGCAACGCTGCGCATTGTTCAGCCAGCAAGAAACTGAACGTATTCGTCACCCTGAGCGGAGCGCAGCGGAGTCGAAGGATCTCCAATTCCGCAATGTGCGATTTCTCGATTCCCTGCGGTCACTCGAAATGACGATAACAGGGAAGTTTCCTAGTAGCGGAGTGGAGTCGAGGAATCTCTGCGGTAGTTTTGCTTGCGAAAATGGAGATTCCTCGACTCCCTTTGGTCGCTCGGAATGACGCATCATCAATGGAGGAGGCCAACGATGACGGAATTTGTAACCATCGGGAAACGAGTCCCAAAGCTGGACGCTATGGATAAAGTCACAGGTCGGGCCATCTATGGCCACGATATGAAGCTGCCCCGTATGCTCTATGGCAAGATTCTGCGCAGCGACCGCGCTCATGCCCGCATCCTGAACATTGACACCAGCCGGGCCGAGAGATTGCCGGGGGTCAAGGCGGTGATCACGGGCTACGACATTCCCGACGTGCGGGTCGGTTTTGCCGGAGACAATCCCGTGCTCAAGACGGGCAAGGTGCGCTCTTTCCGCGACGAGATCGCGGCGGTGGCCGCGGTGGACGAGGAGACGGCGCAGGAGGCGCTGGAGTTGATCGAGGTGGAGTACGAGGACCTGCCGGCTGTCTTTGATCCGGAGGAGGCGATGAAGCTGGGCGCGCCGCTGCTCCACGAGAAGGCAGAGCGTAACATCCTGTCGCTCATGACCCAGTCGTACTCTCACGGCGACGTGGAGCAGGGGTTCGCCGAGTCGGATGTGGTGATCGAGGATCGCCTCAAGCTGACCTGGGTCGCTCATTGCTGCATGGGTACCTGTTTCTGCCTGGCCAGCTTTGACCACGCGGGCAATCTCACCGTCCACAATTCGACACAGATGCCCTTCATGTCCCAGCGGGAGCTGAGTTCTGCGCTCAAGATTCCGCCCCACAAGATCCGGGTCATCAAGGCGACCATCGGCGGGGCTTTTGGCAGCAAGCTGGACACCTATCCCTACGAGCCGATCTGCGTTCTGTTGGCTCAAAAGACGGGGCGACCGGTGCGGATCACGTTCACCCGCGAGGAAGAGTTTATCGCCTCGCCCACCCGCCAGCCGGTGATCTGTGACATCAAGAGCGGGGCGAAGAAGGACGGCGCGTTGACGGCCCGGCAGGTCAAGATGATCCTCGACAACGGGGCCTATTCCTCGTGGGGGGCCACCACGCCGCTGGTGATGATGCAGACGATCTCTTCGCTGTACCGGGTTCCCCACGTCAAGTACGACGTGCTCGTGGTCTATACCAACCATCCTTACGCGGGCGCGATGCGCGGCTATGGCAATCCCCAGGCGACCTTTGTGGTGGAATCGCACATGGACATGCTGGCCCGCGAGCTGGGGATGGATCCGGTGGAATTCCGTCTGAAGAACGCCAATCAGCCCGGCGACGTGACCGGACAGGGGGTCAAGATCACCTCGTGCGGATTGAGCGAGTGCATCGAGGAAGCGGCGGCAAGCGTCGGCTGGCAACCCTCCCCCCCCGTCCCCCCCCGCTTGCGGGGGGGGAGAAAGCGCGGGGTGGGGATAGCCTGCCAGTTGCACGTGGGCGGCGGCGCGCGCATCTACCCATCCGATGGCTGCGGCACCACCATCAAGGTGGACGATTATGGCAAGGTCACCGTGATCACCGGTTCCACCGATATGGGGCAAGGCTCCGAGACGGTCGTCGCGCAGATCGTGGCGGAGGAGATGGGCGTGCCGGTCGAAAGCATCACTGTGATCAACACCGACACCGACGTCACCCCCTGGGACGTGGGCGCGCACGCCAGCCGCACGACCTTCATCGCCGGGAACTCGGCCCGCGTCGCCGCCGCCGACGCCAAACGGCAGATTCTGGAGGTGGCTGCCGAGGCGTACAATCAAGAGGCCGAGAACCTGGACATGCGCAACGGCCAGATTTTCGTCAAGGGCGAGCCGGAGGAGGGCATTCCCTATCCCAAGGCGATCCGGGCCGGGCACTTTCGACCCGATGGGGACGTCATCCTGGCGCGGGGCTGGTACGAACCGCCCACCGAGAAGCAGGACCAGGAATTCCGAGGCAACATCTCGGCTGCCTACGCCTTTGCTGCCCAGGCCGCCGAGGTCGAGGTCGACACGGAGACGGGGCAGGTGAAGGTGCTCAAGATAGCCGCCGCTCACGACGTGGGGCGGGCGATCAACCCGATGGCCGTGGAGGGCCAGATCGAGGGCGGCGTCTCGATGGGCCTGGGATACGGCGTGGGCGAGGAGCTGGTGCTGAAGGAGGGCAAGATGCTCAACCCCAACTTTGCCGACTATGCCCTGCCCACGGCGCTGGATATGCCTCCCATCGATCCCATCGTCGTCGAGACGGTGGATCCGGAGGGGCCTTTTGGGGCCAAAGGTATGGCCGAGCCGGCCAACAATCCCACCGCTCCGGCCATCGCCAACGCCGTCTACGACGCTGTGGGGGTCAGGATCAAGGATCTGCCGATTACGGCTGAAAAAGTGTTCAAGGCATTAAAGGAGAAAAAGCGAGATGAAAAACGAGGGTGAAGATACAATTGGAGGCTTGAAACTTAATTCTCACATCCGTTCCGCGCAATTGTACGTGGGCGGAACCTCCATCGAGGAGATCCAGCGCAAGTACAGCCTGGCAGAGATCATCAAGCTGGCGTCGAACGAGAACGCCCTGGGTCCTTCTCCGCTGGCAGTGGCGGCGATGCAGGAGACGTTGACGAACACGCATCGCTACCCTCCCGTGGCCGACGACGATCTGCGGGCCAAGCTGGCCAGCACGCTGGGCGACGGCAGCTTGAGCGCGGAGTGCTTTATCACCGGCAACGGCTCGTGCGACGTGCTGGCTATGGTTACGCGGGCCTTTGTCTGCGAGGAAGGGGACGAGGCCATCATCTGCCCGCCCACGTTTCTGATCTATGAGATTCTGGTCAACATCTGTGGGGGCGAGTGTGTCTGCGTGGATCTGAAGGACGATTTTACCTACGATTTGCCCCAGGTGCTCGCCAGCATCACCGACCGCACGCGGCTGATCTTTCTCTGCAATCCCAACAACCCCACGGGCACGATGATCGACCGGGATGAACTGGAACTCTTTTTGTCCCAGGTTCCTTCCTCGGTGTTGGTGGTGATTGACGAGGCGTACTGGGAATACGCCGACCCGAAGCTGCTGCCCGACACACTCGCCTACGTCCGGGAGGGGCGGAACGTCCTGATTGCGCGGACCTTTGCCAAGGTGTATGGTCTGGCTGGCCTGCGCGTGGGGTACGGCATCGTCCGCGAGGAGCTGGCTCAGTACGTCCGCCGCCTGCGTCTGCCGTTCCACTTGAATGCGATGTCTATGCGGGGAGCCATCGCCGCTCTGGACGACCAGGAACACGTCGAGAAGAGCGTCGCGCTTAACAAGGTCGAGCGGGAATTTCTCTACGCCGGTCTGGCCGACCTGGAACTGCCGTACACGCGCAGCCAGACCAATTTCATCCTGGTCAAGCCCGGCTACGATCCGCAGGTGATCTATGAGCGCATGTTGGAGCAGGGGGTGATCGTCCGCCCGATGGCCGCCTTCCGCGCTCCCGATTGCTTCCGCATCACCGTGGGCGCCCGCGCCGAAAACGAGCGTCTCTTGCAGGTGTTGGGCGACGTGATGGAATCGTTGAGAACGGAGGAGTGAGCGATGGAGCTATTTGCCGGTATCACCGTCCTGAGTCTCGAACAGGCCACCGTGCTGCCCTATCTCACCTATCGCCTGGCCGTCGAGGGGATGACCGTCGTTCGGCTCGAACACCCGGAGCGGCCCGATCCCAATCGGTTCGTGGGCCGCGATGTGCTGGGCGAGAAGGGGATGAACAGCTACTATTTTCCCAACAACCTGGGCAAGAAGGCGCTTACCTTGAACCTGAGAGGGGAGGAAGGTCAGGCGTTATTGCGCGAACTGATCCTCAAGCTGGACGTGGACATCTTTGCCACCAACCAACTGCCGCGCAATTACGCCAAGCTGGGCATCGACTACGAGCGGCTCAAGGGCATCAAGGAGGGCATCGTCTGGGTGGGCGTCACCGGCTTTGGGCCAGAGAGCAACGAGGCGGCTTACGACCCGATCTTGCAGGCCCGCTCCGGATTTATGGAGTTGACCGGCGAGGCGGGCGGCGAGCCGATGGTATTTGGCCTGCCCATGGCCGACCTCGGCGCCAGCGAGCACGCCTACGGCCAGATCATGAAGGCGCTCTACAAGCGGGCCGCCACCGGCAAAGGCTCCCGGATAGACATCTCGATGTTCCAGAGCGCGGTCTCGTGGCTGGTGAACCCGGTGCTCTTGACCAGGAGCTTTGGCGATAAAGTCACCCGCCGGGGGAACACCCACGAGTTCTTCGCCCCGGTCTCGGTCTATGAGACGCGGGACGGCTATGTCTACATCGCCGTGGGCAACGACCGGCAGTGGCAGACGATCACCGAGCAGCCCGGTTTTGAGGGGCTGTGCAGGGAGGAGTACAAGACGAACGCGGGCCGCATCGCCGACGTGCATGGCCTGAACGAGGCGATCAGTCAGGTGACCAGGACGAGAACGACAGCCGAGATGGTCGAGTTGTTCAACCGCATCGGCGTGCCGATCTCCACGGTCAGCAGCATCGAGGAGGTGGTGGAGGACCCCTACCTCAAGGGCAAGCTGATCTCCTCGAAAGACCCGCGCACGGGCACGGAGGTTTTTCTCCCTCCTCCGCCGGTCATCACGCCGTACCTCGAATCGGTGGGGATGCAGTTGTCCTTCCCTCCGCGCTGGGGCGAGCACAACGAGGAAATCTATGGCGACGCGCTGGGTTACGACCGTGAGCGATTAGCTGCCCTCAAAGCCAAAGGCGTGATCTAGTACGCAATACGAAAAGGAGTCATCAATGGATTTCAATTTCACCCCTGAACAGGAACTTTTCCGCAGCACCGTGCGCGAATTTGCCGACAGGTACATTCGGCCTCGCATCCAGGAGATGGAGGAGAGGAAAGAGATTCCCGATGATGTCTACGATAGTATCGCCGAGCAGGGCTTTTACGGCTTGCGTTACCCGGAGGAGGTCGAGGGGCAGGGTGGGGATAACGTCATGTTTGCCATCTTTGTCGAGGAGATGGCCCGCTGCTACGTGAGCACGGCGGCCAGGGCGATGATGCAATGCCTGATGGGCACCGACTTTCTCTACCGCTTTGGCACCGACGAACAGAAGCGAGATTTTCTCATCCCGGCCATCAGGGGAGAGCGATACGGCACGCTCTGCATGACGGAGCCAGCCGGCGGCACCGACCTGGGGGCCATACAGACCACCGCCGTCCGCGATGGCGACGAGTACGTGATCAACGGGCAAAAGAGTTGGGCCACCGGCGCCGACAAGTGTGATTTTTTCACCGTGGCTGTCAAGACTGATCCTGAAGCCGGGTTCAGGGGGATCGATCTGTTCCTGATCGAAAAGGATAGGCCTGGGCTGGAGGTGGGCAAGCGGCTCAACAAAATGATCGCTGTCTCTTCTGGATGCTACGAGCTGTTTTTGCGCAACGTTCGCGTCCCCGCCGATCGCATCTACGGCGGCGAGGAGGGGAATGGCTTCCGGCTTTTGCGTGGTATTCTGAACGACATCCGGGTTCACACCGCGGCCATGGGGCTGGGGATCGCTCGGGCCGCTTACGAGGAGGCCTTCGAGTACGCCCAGCAGCGCGAGGCCTACGGAAAGACCATCATTCGGCACCAGGCCATCGCCCACAAGCTGGCCAAGATGGAGGTGGACGTCGAAGCATCCAAGCTGCTCATCTACTACGCGGCCTGGCTGATGGATCAAAAGATGCCGCACAACGTGGAGGCCGCTGTGTGCAAGTATTACGTCACCGAGGGGGGCTTGAGGATCGTGGACGACGCCACGCGCATCTTTGGGGCCTACGGCGCGTCCATGGAGATGAACATCCAGCGATATTTCCGCGACATGCGCTGGCTTCTTTACGGTGCGGGTACGCAGACGATGATCCTCAACATCATCACCTACGAGTTGCAGAGGGGTAGAAGGTAGAATGCGTTTTGGGTTGACCTTCCTGCTGGCGGCGATTGCAGCGGGAGGCGTCTTGGGCTATCACTTCCAGTGGCCTTTCTGGTTGGCGTGGCTGGCGTCCATCAACGGGGTGACGTTTATCGCCTACCGTTTTGACAAGTGGAAAGCCCCCAGGGCCAGAGACGGCGAGGATCGCGTGCCTGAGCGCATCTTGCATCTTCTGACCCTCGTCGGTGGATCGTTGGGCGCTTGGCTGGGTATGATGGTTCCACCTCGGCACAAGACGAGGGACCGTCGTTTTCAAGTTTACTTTTGGCTCATCGTGCTTGTGCAGGTCGTTGCAGTGATCGGTCTCTGGCTCAGTGGATAGCAGGAGGATTGGTGATGAAAAAGAGGTTATCGGCGGCTTTGCAAAGAGCGGTGGAGGAGGGCATAGATGTCAGTCTGTTGTACGAAAGGCTGTCGTGGTCGCCCACCGAACGTATCGAGAGACATCGGCAAGCGATCGAGTTTGCCAAGAAATTGAGAGAAGCAGGGAAGCGGAAGCGTGATGGATACCGAAAGACTCTTTGAACGATTGAACCGGCACGCTGTAAAGTACATTCTCGTCGGAGGTATGGCCGCTGTTGCGCAGGGGTCGTCTTATTTGACGGCTGACGTCGATCTGTGCTATGCACGCGATGAAGACAACCTGGAAAGATTGGCCCAGGCTCTGGCTCCCTTTCACCCCACGTTGAGAGGAGCGCCACCGGGCCTTCCTTTCAGACTGGACATTCCAACACTGCGTGCAGGTCTGAATTTCACACTCTCCACGGATATAGGAGACCTGGATTTGTTTGGAGAGATCGCTGGCCTGGGCGATTATGATCGGGTCATCGAGTTCTCCCAAGTTTTGGATATCTACGATGTTCCATGTCACGTCCTGACCCTTGAGGGTCTGATTCTATCCAAGAAAACAGCAGGGCGATCCAAGGATTTGAGACTGCTCCCAGAGTTGGAAACCCTGTTGGAGATTCGCAAATCGCAGAGTAGTGAGTAGTCAATCAGGAGGCGATGATGCGTCTGCCGAAATTTGAGCATTTCCAGCCTGGATCGCTGGGCGAGGCCGTGGAGCTTTTGGCCGCACACGGACGGGAGGCCCGGCTCAACGCCGGAGGAACGACTCTCGTGGTGTCTATGAAACAGCGATTGATCTGTCCCGGGTATCTGATCAATCTCAAAGAGATCCCAGAGCTGGACTTTATCACTTACGACGAGGAGGCAAAGCCCCGTAGTGGCCGCCGCCGCTACGGAGGGTTGCGGATCGGTGCGCTCACCCGGCTGGCGACGTTGGTTCGGTCGCCGGTGGTGAGGGAGCACTTTCCCGTGATCGCCCAGGCGGCCCGGAGCGTGGCCGCGCCGCCTATCCAGACGATGGGCACGCTGGGGGGGAACCTGTGCCAGGACACCCGCTGCTTTTACTACAACCAGTCCGAGTTCTGGCACAGAGCCAGGCCTGACTGCTTCAAGGCGGGAGGGGATGTCTGCCACGTGGTCAGCGGCGGCGACCGTTGTTATTCGGCTTATCAGGGCGATCTGGCTCCCGTCTTGATCGCGCTGGAGGCTCGGATCAAGCTGGCGAAAAAGGGCGGCAAGCGAACGATCCCTCTGGTTGAGTTGTACACAGGCGAGGGGGAGCATCCCATCGGTTTGGCACCGGACGAGGTGTTGACCGAGATCGAGATTCCGTGCCCGGCCCAGTCCTGGGGCGGCGACTATCAAAAGCTGCGCCACCGGGAGGCGCTCGACTATCCGCTGCTGGGAGTGGCCGCCGTGCTACATCGGAACGGGAAAAAGTGTGTGCAGGCCAAGATCGTGGCGACGGCGGTTGGCTCGGCTCCCGTTGTGATGGAGGAGGCGGGAGCGGTTCTCCAGGGGAAGGAAATTGACGAGGAGGCTATCGCTAAAGCTGCCGAGGCTGTCTACGAAGCGGTCCATCCCGTCGCCAAAATCGGCAGCACGCCGCGCTACCGCCGCAAGATGGCGCGCGTGTTGACCCGACGAGCGATCTCGAATGCCTGGGGAGGAAAGTAGTATGGAAAAGCAAATCATTCAACTGACGATCAACGGCGAGGAGCACGATCTCGTCGTCGCGCCCAACCGAACGCTCCTCAAAGTGTTGCGGGACGACTTGAGCCTGACCGGCGCCAAAGCAGGGTGCGGCGAGGGGGTCTGTGGCACGTGCACCGTTCTGCTGGACGGGCAGCCAGTTCGTTCCTGCCTGACGCTGGCCGTGGAGGTGCAGGGCAAAGCGATTACCACGATTGAGGGGCTGTCGGAGAACGGCGACTTGCATCCAATTCAACAGGCGTTCGTCGAGCACGGAGCCATCCAGTGCGGCTTTTGCTCGCCGGGGATGATCCTCGTCACCAAGTCGTTGCTCGACGAGAATCCCCATCCCGCGGAGCAGGAGGCCAGGGAGGCGATCTCGGGGAACTTTTGCCGCTGCACCGGCTATGCCAAAATTGTCGAGGCCATGCTCGCGGCTGCCGAGATGGTCGAAGGAGGTTGTCATGAGTGAACACACCGTCGCCGGGAAGAGGATGCCCCGGATTGATTCAGTAGCCAAGGCCACAGGCGACGCCCGCTACACGGCGGACGTCACACTCCCGCGCATGCTCCACGGCAAGATCCTCCGAAGCCCCCATGCCCACGCTCGCATCCTGCACATCGACACGAGCAAGGCCGAGCGGCTGCCCGGCGTCAGAGCGGTCGTCACCGGGCAGGACGCCGCCGGGGTCAAATGGGGCGTCTTTCGCTACACGCGGGATCAGGCGATGCTGGCGCTCGACAAGGTGCGCTACATCGGCGAGGACGTGGCCGCCGTCGCCGCCGAGGACGAGCAGACGGCGTTGGAGGCGCTGTCGCTGATCGAGGTCGAGTACGAGCCGCTGCCCGCCGTGTTCGATCCCGTCGAGGCGATGATGCCGGAAGCGCCCCGTATCCACGACCAGGCGGAGAACGCGGCCTTGCCGAATGTCAACATTTTTGTCCCCATCGAGGTGGGGGACATCGAGCGGGGTTTCCAGGAGGCGCATTACGTGCGCGAGGATCATTTCAGCGCCAACGAGCACGGCTACTATCAGGCCGAGCCTTACGCCGTGCTGGTCGACTGCGACTCTTCGGGTAACCTGGAGATCTGGCTGTCCAACGCCTCGCCCCACACCAAGGCGAAGGCGCTCGCCAATCTGCTCAAAATGCCGCTGCACAAGGTCAAGGTGCGCAAGGTAGCCAGCGGCGGCGCGTTTGGCGGGCGCTCCGACGTATTCCCGGGCGAGTTCATCGCCGCTCTGCTCAGCCGCAAGGCGCGGCGACCGGTCAAGATCGTCTACACGCGGGAAGAGAGCCTGACCGCCATTCGCCAGGTCCACTCGATGGCGGTGGATGTCAAGACAGGGGTGAAGGCGGACGGTACGTTTATCGCCACCGACGTCAAGGTCATCATGGACGGCGGGGCCTACTCCAGCACGGGGCCGATCGCGACCTCGGTGCCCTTCCTGGTCTGGGAGGAGACCTACCGGCTGCCCAACGTTCGTTTCCACGGCTACCGGGTCTATACCAACAAGCCGGTGCGCGGGATGTACGGCTCGCACGGTCGGGCCTTTCTGGGCGGGCTGGGGATGCAGCTCGACATGATCGCCGAAGAGTTGGGGATCGATCCGGTGGAGATTCGCCTGCGCAACGCGCTGCACGCGGGCGACGTGCAGGCGACCGGTTCCAAAATCTTTAGCTGTGGTCTGTCGGAATCGATCCGCCAGGCCGCCGAGAAATCGGGCTGGAAGGAAAAGCGCGGCCAGCTCCCCTACGGCAAGGGGATCGGGATGGGGTGCAACGGGATGATGGTCGGCTTCCCGATGGGCATTCGCGGCGGCTCCTCGGCCTACATCAAGTTCAACGAGGACGCCGGGGCGACGCTCATCTCTGGCGTGGCCGACAACGGCCAGGGGAACGACAGCATGATGGTGCAGATCGCCGCCGATGTGCTGGGGATGCGCATGGACGAGATCAACCTGGTCTCGGGCGACTCGGAGATCACCACGCTGGACCAGGGGTCCTACTCCCAGGCAGCGGCTTTTGTCTCCGGCAACGCGGTGCGGGCGGCGGCGATGGACGCCCAGACGCAACTCCTGGACGTCGCGTCCGAGATGCTCGAGGCGGACGTGGCAGCGCTGGAGCTGGGAGACCATCGGGTCTACGATGTGAACGACGCCGACCGAAACGTGCCGCTGCACAAGATCGTCCGCTACGCCCTACTGCGGAACAAGCCGATCATGGGGCGAGGTTCCTACATGCCCCGCGTGGACCAGAAGCGGGAGTGGGTCAGTAACCCCCGGGGGCAGCAGGCGGGCACCTTCAGCTTTGGCGCGTTCGTCGTCGAGGTGGAGGTGGACGTAGAGACGGGACACGTCAAACTGACGCGGGTCACTGGCGCGCACGACTGCGGTTTTGCCATCAACCCGATGGCGGTGGAGGGACAGTACGACGGGAACGTGGGCCGGGCCGGCGTGGGGGCCAGCCTGCTTGAGGAGCACATCTGGGACGGCGGCCAGGCCTTGAACGCGAACATGTTGGAACACAAGCTGCCGCTTTCGGTCGACATGCCGCCCGTCATCCAGCGCATCATCGTCGAGAGTATGGACCCTGAAGGGCCGTTCGGGGCGAAAGAGGCGGGACTGGCCGGGGCGATGAATCTGTTCCAGGCGGTGGGCAACGCGATCTATGACGCGATTGGGATCTGGTTGCACGAGTTCCCGTTCACGCCGGAGCGGGTACTGGAGGTGCTGGAGAAGAAAGGCGAATAACATCGTGAACGACAAGGAGAAATACCAAAAGCTCCTGGTGGGACCTATCGAGCGGTTCGATCAGCGAAATGACATGTTCCGGAGGAGTCGGTACGACCCGGCGTGGAGCGAGCGGGCTGACGCGGTCTATGGTATCTACCAGGTGCGGGACAAGGCCGGCTACGGGCAAGAGTATTATGCGCTCTGCGACGCCTCTTGGTACGTGGAAGATTTCTTCGCCAGGGGTTGCCAGGGATCGAGCCATCGGGGATTGTATGCCTGGGAGCGTCTCGAGCCCGAAAGCGTCAGAATGCCGCCCGATTTGAAGATAGACGTATCCGATCCGGCGGAGGTCTCCCGCAAGGTCAAAAAGGCGGCCCGTTTCTTTGGCGCTTCGCTGGTCGGCGTCTGCGAGCTGGACCGGCGCTGGCTTTACTCCTACGTCAGCGACGATGTCGCCAGGGAGCAGTTCCCGCTCGAGATTCCCGACGAATATCGCTACGCCATCGCGATGGCTATCGAAATGGATTACGCTCTCATGCAGACCGCGCCCACCGGCGGGGCGGCGGCTGCCGTGGGGCTGGGCTATTCCAAGATGGCTTTCGTGGCGGGATTGCTGGCGCAGTTCATCCGGAACCTGGGCTACAAGGCGATCCCCTGTGGCAACGACACGGCTCTGAGCATACCGATTGCCATCGAGGCCGGTCTGGGGGAACTGGGCCGCAACGGGCTGCTGATCACCGAAAAGTACGGCCCACGGGTGCGGCTCTGCAAGGTGTTCACCGACTTGCCCCTGGTGCCCGACGCGCCGCGCTTTTTCGGCGTGGAAGAGTTCTGCCGCACGTGTATGAAGTGCGCCACGGATTGTCCCTCGCGGGCGATCTCCTTCGGGGAGCGGACGACCGAGCCGGTGAACATCTCCACCAGCCCCGGTGTGCTCAAGTGGCCGATAGACGCGGAGCGATGCTTCAAGTACTGGATATCGAATCGCCTGGACTGCGCCACCTGCATCCGGGTGTGCCCCTTTAACCAGCCAGCGGGGTGGCATCACGACCTGGTCAGGGGATTCATCAAAAATGTTCCCTTACTGAATCCGTTCTTTGTTTGGCTCGACGGCGTCCTGGGGTACGGCAGGCAACTCGACCCGGCGACGATCTGGGATGGCTAGCGAAAACCTGGAGGTAATATGAAGCTGCGCTGCATCGATCATATTTGCATCGCCGTGCGAAACCTGGAAAAGGCGCGGAAAATTTACGAGGAGGACCTGGGGCTGGAGTTGCACACCGCTTACGTGTCCGAGAGCGAAAAGATCCGGGTGGCCCGCTATTACGTGGGTGACGTGGCGCTGGAGTTGATGGAGGCCACCGAGCCGGATAGCGACGTGGCCCGCTTTATCGAAAAGCGGGGCGAGGGGTTCTTTCTCATCTCGTACCGCGTGGACGACGTGAGCGAGGCGCTGGCTGAGTTGAAAGCCAAGGGGCGGCAGACGATTGACGAAACGCCGCGCCAGTTGATGGGGAATCGCTACGCCTTCATCCATCGCCCCAAGGAACTATGTGGCGTCCTCACTGAACTGCTGGACGGTGAATTCGATCCTGATGAGTGAATTGGATACATACAGAAGTGGGGAAATTGGAAGAGGACACCAAATCCAGCGCCGGTTGAGTAGGAGCGGAGCGACGTATCGAAACCAAGCGGCTTTGCAAGACCCGCTCGCTTGGTTTCGATACGGCCCTTTGGGCCTACTCAACCAACGCTCGCTCGAATCATAGTGATAAGGAGAAGGTATGTCAAAGAAACCAACTCGTATCTTGATCGCCAAGCCCGGCCTCGACGGGCACGACCGGGGGGCGAAAGTCGTTGCCCTGGCGCTGCGCGACGCCGGCTTTGAGGTGATCTATACCGGGCTGCACCAGACCGTGGAGCAGATCGTCGAGGCGGCCCTGCAAGAGGACGTGGACGTCGTCGGCCTCTCGATCCTCTCTGGCGCCCACCTACCGCTGACTGAGCGGGTCATCACCCGGTTGCGGGAGGAGGGGATGGAGGACGTGCGAGTCGTCGTCGGTGGCAACATCCCCGCGCGGGATGTGGAGCCGCTAAAGGTGCTGGGCGTGGCAGGCGTTTTTCCCAACGGCTCGCGCCTGGAAGAGATCGTCGGATTTTTTGGGAGGATGAGTGACGAAATACGCGGGAGTTGACCATGGCTAAAATCACAGAAAGAGATCTGAAAAAAGTCGTCCTCGAATCCGGCATCGAGGTCAAGCCGATCTACGGGCCGGAGGACGTGGCTGATATGGATTACGAGACCGAGATCGGCGAGCCGGGCGCGTATCCTTTCACGCGAGGTATCCACAAATGGATGTACCGCTACCGGCCCTTTACCATGCGCCAGTACGCCGGGTTCGGCACCCCCTACGAGACGAACGAGCGCTTCAAGTTCCTCATCTCGCAGGGGCAGAACGCGCTCAACGTCGCCTTCGACCTGCCCAGCCAGATGGGGCTCGATTCCGACGATCCCCGCGCCGAGGGCGAGGTGGGCCGGGTGGGCATGGCGGTCGACACGCTGAAGGATATGGAGGTCGCCTTCGACGGCATCCCCATCGACAAGATCAGCGTCTCGCTGACCATCAACGCGGTCACAGCCATCATGCTCGCCATGTACGTCACCGTCGCCGAGAAGCAGGGCGTGCCGCCGGAGCAGATCCGGGGCACCACCCAGAACGATATCCTCAAGGAGTACGTCGGGCGGGGGACGTGGATCTTTCCCGTCGAGCCTTCGATGCGGCTCACCGGCGACACCATCGAGTATTGCGCCCGGCACGTGCCGCGCTACTATCCGGTCAGCGTGTGCGGCTACCACATCCGCGAGTCGGGGGCGAACCCGGTCCAAGAGATCGCCTACGCCTACAGCATCGCCTGTGCTTACATCGACCACGTGCTGGCGCGGGGTTTGAGCGTGGACGATTTCGTCGCTCGCCTCTCGTTCAACTTTGATATCTTTGGCAACCTGTGGGAGCAGGTGGCGAAATTCCGGGCCGCCCGGCGGCTGTGGGCCAAACTCATCAAGGAGCGGTACGGCGCCACCAACTCCAAGTCGATGCAGATGAAGATGATCGCCGGGGGCGGCGGCGGCGGGCTGACCATCGAGCAGCCGGAGAACAACATCGTGCGCAGCGCCTACTATGCGCTCATCTCCACCCTCTCTGGCACGCAGACGATGGCCCTCTGCTCCTACGACGAGGCCTACACCATCCCCACCGAGAAGGCGGCCATCCTCTCGCTGCGCACGATGCAGATTCTGGTCGAAGAGATGGGGATGTGCGACACGGTCGACCCGCTGGCCGGTTCCTACTACGTCGAGTGGCTGACGAACGAGCTGGAGCGGCGCATCGTCGCCGAGATGAAGCGCGTGGACGAGGAGTGGGGCGGTATCGTCAAGGCGATTGCCGAGGGACACGTCCAGCGAGAGGTCGCTCACCAGGCCTACCTGTATGAGAAAGGTATCCAGGACGGCTCCATCGTCAAGGTCGGCGTCAACAAGTACCGCACTCCCTCCCCTCTCTCCCCCCCCAATGGGGGGGGCTGGGGGGGGGGAGACGTGGCGCTCCACGAGTACAATCCCCAGGCGGTCGAGGAGCAGCAGGCGCGGCTGGCCCAGGTCAAGGCGGAACGGGATGGCGCAGCGGTCAGCCAGGCCTTGGAGAGCCTGCGCCAGGCTGCGGCGGGGACGGAGAACGTGATGCCCTACGTCCTGGATGCCGCGCGCGCCTACGCCACGCTGGGCGAAATGACCCAGGTGCTCAAGGACGTGTTCGGCGAGTTCCGCGAGCCGGTGAGGTTGTAGGGATGGCGTCATACACGCCCAAATCTGAACTGGAGAGCCGCATCCGCAAGCTACAGGCTCGCCTGGCGGCTGATGATCTGGACGGCGCGCTGATCCTGCAAAACACCGATCTCTTTTACTTCAGCGGCACGATCCAGCAGGCGCACCTGTACGTCCCGGTCGAGGGCCAACCCCTGCTGATGGCCCGCCGGAGTCTGGCGCGAGCGAGACGGGAATCGGCGCTGGACAACGTGGTTCCAATCGCCAGTCCACGGCAGTTGCCCGCTCTTTTGCAGGAGCATGGCTACGTCAAACCTCGGCGGTTGGGGATGGAACTGGACGTCCTGCCGACGAATCTGTTTTTCACCTACCAGAGAATATTGAGCGGCGCGGTGATCTCGGACATCTCCCACCAAATTCGCCTCGTGCGGGCGATCAAGTCACCCTACGAGATAGCCGTCCTGCGGCGGGCTGCTCCGCTGGCCGACATGGTCATCCGCGGCATCACGGACTTTTTGCGGGAGGGGATCAGCGGGGTCGAGCTGGCGGGTCAGGTGGAGGCGGTGGCCCGGCGACTGGGGCACCAGGGCATCATCCGCATGCGCCTCTGGAACAACGAGATGTTCTATGGACATCTGATCGCGGGCGACGAGGCGGCCGTGCCCAGTTTTCTCTCCTCGCCCACGGGTGGGACGGGCCTCAGCCCGGCCATCGCCCAGGGCGCTAGCCAGCGGCCCATCCAGCGAAACGAGCCGGTGCTCTTGGATTATGTCTTTGCCCTGGACGGTTATCTGATAGACCAGACCCGCGTCTTTGCCCTGGGTGGCTTGCCCGAAGAGCTTGTGGCCGGGCACAGAGCGATGATCGATATCCACCAGGCGCTCAGCGTCGCGGCCAAACCGTCGGCGACGGAGGGCGAGCTTTACGACTTGGCGACGAGGCTGGCCGCGGAAATGGGATACGCCGAGCACTTTATGGGCTGCGGCGACGAACGCATCAATTTCGTGGGGCACGGCGTGGGGCTGGAGCTGGACGAGTACCCGTTCCTCGCCAGAGGGCAGGATATGCCCCTGGAGCAAGGGATGGTCATCGCCCTCGAACCTAAACTCGTCTATCCAGGCCTGGGAGTCGTGGGCATCGAGAACACGCTTCTGGTGACCGACGACGGGCTGGAATCCTTGACGCTTTGTGAAGAAGATATCTTTATCGTATAAGTAACATCGCCGTCACCCTGAGCGGAGCGCAGCGGAGTCGAAGGGTCTCCACGCTCGCTGACGTGAGATTCCTCGATTCGCTCCGCTCACTCGGAATGACGTACAAGTGATGCTGTGGAGATAGACAATGAAGCCAATGCTAGACGGCGTCCGCGTCGTAGATATGGCCCAGATGTTGGCCGGAGGGTACGGCTCGATGCTGCTGGGCGACCTGGGCGCGGAGATGATCAAGATCGAGCAGATCGAGGTAGGGGACCGCACCCGGCTCCTGGGTCCGCCTTTCGTCGAGGGCGAGAGCGCCTACTTTATGGCCATCAATCGCAATAAAAAGAGCGTGGCGCTGGACGTGAGAAAGGAGCAGGGCCGCCAGGTGCTCTACGACCTGGTGCGGGTCTCGGACGTGCTCTTTCACAACTTTCGTCCAGGCGTGATTGAGAAATTGGGCTGTGACTATGACACGCTCAAAGCGATCAACCCCCGCATCATCTACTGCGGGCTGACCGGCTACGGCGAGACCGGCCCCTACCGGGATCGCCCGGCCTTTGACCTGGCGATTCAGGCGATCAGCGGGGCGATGTCCATCACCGGCGAGCCGGGCCGACCGCCAGTGCGGCAGGGCATCCCGATGGGCGACCTGGCGGGCAGTTTCTTCGCCGTGTTTGCCATTTCTGCCGCGCTCTACGCTCGCGAGGCGACGGGCGAGGGGCGCAAGATCGATCTGAGCCTGATGGATGCCAACGTCTCTTTGCTGACGTATGTGGGGCAGTACTATTTGACTGATGGCCGAGTGCCGGGACCCATCGGCTCCGGTCATCAATCGGTAGTGCCCTACCAGGCGTTTGCCACGCAGGACATGTACATCGTCGTGGCGGTCTTTGTCGAAAAGTTCTGGGAGGCCCTCTGCCGCGTCCTGGGGATCGAGGAGCTGATCGACGATCCTCGCTTCTGCGACAACGATCACCGGCGCGACCATCGAGAGGAGCTGGTGCCCATCCTGGAGAATGTCTTTCGCACCCGGCCCGGCGACGAGTGGCTGCGGCTGCTCGCTGAGGCCCAGGTGCCCTGCGGCCCCATCAACACGATGGATCGGCTCTTTGCCGATCCCCAGGTAGCGGCGCGGAGCATGGTCGTCGAGATGGAGCATCCCCGTAGTGGCGGAGGCCCCTACGGGACTCCGCCCATGGTGAGGAGGCTGCGTTCCATCGGCAATCCGGTCAAGACGCCGCCGATGGAAGAAGGCCCCTTCGAGCCGCCGCCCTTGCACGGCCAGCACACCGCCGAGGTGCTGCGCGAGATTCTGGGGTATTCGGCAGAGCGCGTCGCTCAGTTGCGAGAGAACGGAGTAATAAAGTAGTCAGTGGCCAGATTTCTGACTGCTGGCTACTGACATCTGACTACTGAAAGGAGCAATATGCGCATCGGAATTGACGTAGGCGGCACATTCACGGACATTGTCCTCGTGGACGACGAAACGGGACAGATTCATTACACCAAGGTACTGACCACACATCACAACCTGGCCGAGGGGGTCATCTCCGGTATTGATAAGATGATCGAGATGGTCGGAGCCTCGTTTGACCGGATCGATTACCTGGTCCACGGCACGACCATCGGCACGAACGCGCTTCTCGAACGCAAGGGGGCGCGCACGGGCTTGATCACCACCGAGGGGATGCGGGACATTCTCGAGATTGCGCGCATCGAGCGGCCCGATGGAGGGCTGTACGACATTTTTGTGGACACGCCCCTCCCCCTCGTGCCCC
>DAOTUB010000146.1:0-27547 GCA_034437455.1 Anaerolineae bacterium
TGCCTCTGCTATCCGCAGAAAAGTCATTTTGAAGCCGTTTTTCCGTGATTTCCGCAATAATTTGCGGCTTTTTCAGTTCAGTTCACGCTTTTGGCGACAACTCTGTGATTGCAAATGTCCAAAGTCCAAGTAGATAAAAGCCCGTGGTATTTGTTTACCGCCTTGCTGGTGCAGCAGATAGGCAGCAGATAAACGGATGAAGACATTCGCCCTCGCCACCATTGACACAGATCGACAATTCCCTCAATGCTTTTGGTACCGGACACTTTTCTCAGGACACGGGCGAACACGGAGGACACGGATGTTTTTTTGCTTGCTCGTTGGCAGATGCTTGCCGCTCAGAATTTTAGGCGCGAGTCGGAAAAATCAGATCGCTCATGTCTAGCAGAGTGTAGACGGTGAAGAGCACAGCACTTTACAAAACAAGCAACTTGGTGTACGAATAGGCCAAACTCTATCAGAAGGTGGCCTATGAGACGCACACCAAGTCTCAGTACAAGGGTTTCGATACGGCCCTTTGAGCCTACTCAACCGGCGCTCGCTTCCTTAATGACATTGAAAGCACAGCAGGATATTCAATTGGACTGATGATAATCAGTCCAATTGGCCCTTTACAAGCGATGGAAAAGCGAATATAATCTACTTGGAACAGTCCAATAGGGAGAAGGGCAATGGAATTGCACCTGGATTCGGAGAGCACACTACCAGCGTATGTACAGATCCGCAACCAACTGCGCGAGCAGATCATGCGCGGCAATCTGCCGGTCAGCGCCCGCTTGCCGCCGGAACGGGAGTTGGCCCGCTCGTTGGGAGTCTCACGGACGACGGTGGTTAGCGCCTACGACGAGCTCAAGGCCGAGGGACTGATCAAGGGACACGTGGGACGGGGCACCACCGTCACCGGCGAGGCAACGTGGATGGCCGCGCAGCCCATCGCCTGGCCGGCCCACTTTAGCAACCTGGGACGTCGTCTCATCCGGCACGCCCAGCCCAGCGAGTTGCTCACGCTCAACCGGTTGAGCGCGCAGCCGGACGTCATCTCCCTGGCGCTCGGCCTGCCCGACCCGACCCTGCTGCCGCTGGAGCGGCTCCAGCAGGCGTGGGAAGCGGTCGTTGAGCGGGTGGGCGCAAACACCGTGGGCGCGTGCTCCGTGCAGGGAACATCGGCGGTGCGGGAGGTGATCGCGGCCCGCATGCGCGAGCGCGGGGCGGCGGTCGGGCCGGAGGGCGTGATCGTGGTCAACGGCTCACAGCACGGGCTGGACATCCTGCTCCGCCTGCTGGCCGAGCCGGGAGACACGGTGCTCGTCGAGGCGCCCACCTACTTTGGCGCGTTGCAGTCTTTCCTGGCTCAAGGAGTGCGCCTCGTCGGCGTCCCGGTGGACGACGAGGGAATGGACGTGCAGCGGGTGGAATTCCTGCTGGCCCGCTATCGGCCCCGGTTCATCTACACGGTCCCCACCTATCAGAACCCCACTGGCGCGACGATGAGCCTGGAGCGTCGAGAGCGACTTCTCGCCCTGGCGCAGCGGTACCAAGTACCCATCGTCGAGGACGATCCGTTTAGCGATCTGCACTTTGATGAGCCGCCCCCGCCGCCCATCAAGGCGCTCGACCGGCACGGACACGTCCTCTACCTGAGCACGTTTTCCAAGAACCTGTCGCCCGGCCTGCGAGTGGGCTGGCTGGCGGCCCCCGATCCCCTCATCGAGCGGGTCGCTTTGCTCAACCGGGTGGCCGAGTTGCATCCGAGCACCATCGGCCAACACCTGGTGGTCGAGTTTGCGCGACGAGGGTGGCTGGAGGAGCAGATCGAGCTGGCCCGCTCCGTCTATCGGGAGCGGCGGCAGGTGATGGACGCGGCGCTGCGGCGTCAACGGCTCTCCGGTCTGCGCTGGATGGTTCCGGCAGGCGGGATGTTCCTCTGGCTGCATCTACCCCGTCAGGTGGACGCGCAGGATTTGCTGGTCGAGACCGGCCAGCAAGGAGTCGTTTTCCTGCCCGGCTCGCTCATGTACCCCGCCGGCGGCCCCGGCAACGTCTGCCGGCTCAACTTTAGCATGCCGCAACAGAAGGACATCGAGCGGGGGATCGCAGTCATCGGGGCTGGCTTGAGGCGATTGCTGCGCAGACCGGCGGAGACGGCGGACGAACCGGTGGTCGCCAACCCGATTGTGTGATGGATCCGGCCCGTAGTAACCGCTTCAGCGGTTTTCCGACGGCTGAAGCCGTCACTACAATAATTATCAAGTGACAAGTCTTTTTGACGATTCTGAAAAACACGGTAGAATATCAAAATTAGGAGGCGAAATCAAATGGAAAAGCAAGTTGGTACAGACAAGGTCAAACGTGGTTTGGCGCAGATGCTCAAGGGCGGGGTGATCATGGACGTGGTCAACGCCGAGCACGCCCGCATCGCCGAGGACGCGGGGGCGTGCGCGGTGATGGCGCTGGAACGTGTCCCGGCGGATATCCGCGCCCAGGGCGGCGTGGCTCGCATGTCCGATCCGAGCAAGATCATCGAGATTATGGAGGCCGTCTCCATCCCGGTGATGGCCAAGTGTCGCATCGGCCATTTCGTCGAGGCGCAGATCCTCGAGTCGCTGGGGGTGGACTATATCGACGAGAGCGAGGTGCTCACGCCCGCCGACGAGGAGCACCACGTCGACAAGTGGAAGTTCAACGTCCCCTTCGTCTGCGGCTGCCGCAACCTGGGGGAGGCGCTGCGGCGCATCGGTGAGGGGGCGGCGATGATCCGCACCAAAGGTGAGGCCGGCACCGGCGACGTCGTCGAGGCGGTGCGCCACGCCCGCTCGGTGCTGGGCGAGATCCGCCGACTGACGACGATGGCTCCCGAGGAATTGATGTCCTACGCCAAAGAGATCGGCGCTCCTTACAACCTGGTGGTCGAGACGGCGCAGTTGGGCCGACTGCCGGTGGTCAACTTTGCCGCTGGCGGCGTTGCCACCCCGGCCGACGCGGCGCTGATGATGCAGCTCGGAGTGGACGGCGTCTTTGTAGGCAGCGGCATCTTTAAGAGCGGCAATCCCGCCAGGCGCGCCCACGCCATCGTCCAGGCGGTCACCCACTACAAAGACCCGGCCATCCTGGCCGAGGTGAGCCGCGACCTGGGCGAGGCGATGGTCGGCATCCACGTCAGCGACATTCCCGAGGCGCAGCGGTTGGCGGAGCGCGGGTGGTGAGCGACGAAATCACCATTCGTCAAGCCACCGCTGCCGATGTTTATGACCTAGTCCAGTTGCGCCGGATGATGTTCGAAGCGATGGGCTTTGACGATCCGGCGCAACTGGACGCTGCTGACGCGGCATCGAGCGCCTACTTTGCCGAGGCTATCCCCGCTGGAGAGTTCTACGGATGGCTGGCGGTCATGCCTGCAGACACGGCGGTAGGCAGTGGAGGTGTGGTGTTCGACCAGCACCCCCCTGGACCCACGAATCTGTCGGGCCGAGTCGGGTACATTATGAACGTGGTCACTGTGCCTCGTTATCGTCGTCGGGGTGTCGCTCGCCGTATCATGCAAGCCATGATAAAATGGCTGGCGGAACAGGGCGTACAGAATATGTCGCTGCACGCGACAGAGCCAGGGCGACCCATGTACCGAGAACTGGGGTTTGTAGACAGTAACGAAATGCGAGCAAAGCTCACGTAAAGGGAAACACTTTATGACCGCAAGTTATGGCAGCCAAAGCATGATCGCCCCACTGCGGCGCGTTCTGGTCAAGCGGCCAGATGAGGCGTTCGCAGTGCAAGACCCGGCCAAGTGGCACTATACCGCTCGACCCAACCTTGCGATCGCTCAGCAAGAACACGACGCGCTGGCGGCTCTTTTGCGCCAGGCCGGGGCTGAGGTCGTCTACCACGATGAACCTCAGTCCGACCGGGCCGACGCCATCTACGTCTTTGACCCGGCGCTGGTGACGGACCAGGGAGCCATCATTCTGAGTATGGGCAAAGCCCTGCGCCGGGGAGAAGAGGCGGCCATGGCGCGCCGCCTGGAGGCGTTGGGCGTGCCGGTTCGCTACACGCTGCACGGCGAGGCGAGAGCCGAGGGCGGCGATCTACTGTGGTTGGATCACGACACCCTGGCGATGGGGATCGGTTTTCGTACCAACGCCGAAGGGCTGCGCCAGTTAGCGGAGGCATTGACCGGGATGGAAGTTACCATCATCCCGGTGGAGTTGCCTTACTACGAGGGGCCCAAAGCCTGCCTGCACTTGCTGTCTTTGATCAGTATCGTGGATCGCAAACTGGCCGTGGTCTATCCGCCTTTGCTTTCGGTGCCTTTCTGGCAACAGCTTCAAGAGCGCAGTTTCCGGCTGATCGAGGTCCCTCCGGAAGAATTCGAGACGATGGGACCGAACGTGCTGGCCCTGGCCCCTGGAAAGTGTCTGATGCTGGAGGGCAATCCCATCACCCGGCGCCGATTGGAGGAGGTGGGTTGCGAAGTGTTGACTTATCTGGGGAAGGAAATCTCGCTCAAAGCCGAAGGAGGACCCACCTGTCTGACCAGGCCGATTCTACGCGAGTACTGAAGGGTTGTAAAGATGAAAATTGGCGTTCTGGCCCTGCAAGGGGCTTTTATCGAGCACAAAAAGATCTTGGCAAACATCGGCGCGGGGCCGGTCGAGGTGCGGTTGCCCAGGCACCTGGAAGGACTGGACGGTCTGATCATCCCCGGCGGCGAGTCCACCACCATCGGGAAGGTGGCCGAGGAATGGGGTCTCTTGGAGCCGATCCGCGCCTTTGCGAAATCGGGCCACCCTCTCTGGGGCACGTGCGCGGGGATGATCCTGATGGCGAAGGAGGTAGTGGACGGCTTGCCCGGTCAGCCCTTCCTGGGTTTGATGGACATTGTGGTTCGCCGCAACGCTTTTGGCCGCCAGATGGATAGCTTCGAGGCCGATCTGAATGTGGCCCCGCTGGGAGAGATTCCCTTTCACGCCGTTTTTATTCGCGCTCCCCTGATTGAGCAGATCGGCAAGGGGGTGAAGTTACTGGCTCAGTTGGAGGACGGGAGAACCGTGGCAGCCCGACAGGGAAATCTGTTGGCGACCGCCTTCCATCCCGAACTGACAAGCGATGACCGTTTCCACCGCTACTTTCTCACACTGAACCGAGCATAAATATGAGTGAAACCAAAGAACACCTGTATAATCACATCACCGACGATCTGGACGCTATCTTGTCCGTCCTGCCGGAGGACATTCGAGCGGCCCTGCAACGAATCGGACGGCGAGATGAACTCCTGGAGGTGATCCTGGATCTGGGCCGCGTGCCCACGGCTCGCTACACCGACGGGGAGATCGTGTTGCGGGATACGGAGGTCGCCCGCGAAGAGATCCAGTACGTGGTAGGGCGCGTGGGAGAGTTCGACGCCGACAATCGGGCCGGCATCGCCCGCACTCTCCACCGCATCTCGGCCATCCGCAACCGGAAGGGAGACGTCGTCGGCCTGACCTGCCGGGTTGGACGCGCCGTCTATGGCACCATCGCCATCATCCAGGACATTATCGAGAGCGGCCAGGGGGTGCTCCTGCTCGGCCCTCCGGGCATCGGCAAGACGACGATGCTTCGGGAAGCGGCCCGGGTGCTGGCGGATCAGAAGCGCGTCATCGTCGTGGATACCTCCAACGAGATCGGCGGCGATGGGGACATTCCCCACCCGGCCGTCGGGCGCGCGCGCCGCATGCAGGTAGAGATGCCCTCCCTCCAGCACGAGGTCATGATCGAGGCGGTCGAGAATCACAATCCCGAGACGATCATCATCGACGAGATCGGGCGGGAGCTGGAGGCAGCGGCGGCGCGCACCATCGCTGAGCGAGGTGTGCAGTTGATCGCCACCGCCCACGGGAACACGCTGGACAATCTTCTGCTCAATCCGACCCTGTCTGACCTGGTGGGCGGCATTGAGAGCGTGACACTTTCGGACGAGGAGGCTCGCCGTCGAGGGACTCAGAAGACGATTCTGGAGCGGCGCGCGCCGCCCACCTTCGACGTGCTGATCGAGATTCAAGAGCGGCAGCGGCTCACGGTTCATCACAACGTGGCGGAATCGGTGGACGCCCTGCTGCGGGGACGACAACCCGTGAGAGCCGAGGTCCGCTATCGAGATGAAAATGGAGAGATCCGCACCGAGAGGGCAAACTCCACTTCGCTGGAGGAGCGGGATAGCGGTCGCCGCTCTGATTTGCCTTCTCTAGCGCCCTCTCCGTCGTCGCACAATAGGCGCGACGGAGACGAGAAGCCAACCCATATCCTCCCCTATGGCGTTGCCCGCAACCGCCTGAAGCGAGCCGCCAGGCAGATGCACGTGCCCATCAACCTGGTGAATAACGTGGGACAGGCTGGCGTGTTGATCACGACCAAGAGGTTCTACCGCAAACGCTCGCGCGTGATCGTGGACGCGGAGGAACAAGGGCTGCCTATCTACGTTCTGCGGGCGAACACTGTCGCTCAGATGGAGTCCTGCCTGAGCGACATCTTTGACCTGGAAAACAAAGCGAGCGGCAGAATGTCATCGCGCCACGCATTGCAAGAGGCAGAGGAGGCCATTCGGCAGGTACTGGAAGGCGCAAAGGGGGTGGAACTCTCTCCCCAGAATTCTTACGTCCGCCGGCGCCAGCACGAACTGGCCCGCGCCGCCGACCTGGCGTCCAAGTCGCAGGGGAAAGAACCTCACCGCCGGGTGCGCATCTACCGGGAGTAAGGAGGCAATAAAATGGAAACAGTTGCTTTGGCCGAACGCTACCTCAATACACTGCAAGTGTTCGGTCAAGTAGACGAGCAGGTCAATCGAGCTGTTGAGCAATACCTGATCGATCGTATCATCGAACGGATCCGATTAGCGCGCTCCAGGATTGCAGGGTATGAAGACGCCTACGACGGTCAAGATTATGCTGTCTTCTCCCGGCGGGTACAGTTGGATGAAAAGTATCACGAGCAAGTGAGTCAGGCCAACCCGTTGTGGGAACAGGACACGCTGGAGTGGATGTATTGGGCCGAGGAGCTGGAAACGTGGACACAGCGGCTGAACGACATCTTGAGCAAATCCTGATCTCAGTCCGTGCTGCCTTTTTCGACGTCACTATCATTCGGCACGATATATCAGAGGAACGAGCCATCCTCAAACTAAGATGCCGATGGAAGACAGACGATCTTCGAATCACTGAGATAGTTACACAAGACGTTCGGTGGTACTCGTACTATCAATTGCGAGCAGGAAAAGTGCTTCGTGGTTATGACAATTACTCAGACCGGCCAGCATTGCGTCTGAAATATGGAGATGAGTTTACTCAGCATCTCTATGAGCCGATTCCACACCTGCACGAGTCCGATAAGATCACACTCGCCGATGAAATGACTCTTGCCGAATTTATAGCTACCGTCACAGCAGAGAAGATGGTGTGAACATGTTTATCACCTTTGAGGGTCCCGACGGCAGCGGCAAGACGACCCAGGCGCGCCTGTTGGCAGAGTGGCTGCGCGACCAAAGTTACGATGTGATCCTGACTCGCGAGCCGGGCGGCACCGACATCGGCGACCAGATCCGCGCTGTGCTGCACGATCCGCAAAATGTCGCGATGGATGCTCGAGCGGAGATATTGCTCTATTCCGCCTCTCGCGCCCAGCACGTGGCCCAGTTGATCCGGCCAGCACTGGCCGCCGGCAAGATCGTGATCAGCGACCGTTACGCCGACAGCACGCTGGCCTACCAGGGGTATGGTCGGGAACTGGACATGGAGGCCCTGCGAACGATCACCCATTTCGCCACCGGCGGCCTCACGCCCGACCTGACGCTCTATCTCGACATCATGCCGGAGGCCGGGCTACAACGTCGCCAGGTGGGCGGGGGTGAATGGAATCGGCTGGACGCGGAGACGCTCGAATTCCACCAGCGGGTGCAGGCTGGATACAGAGTATTGGCCCGACAGGAATCGGAGCGCTGGGCAGTGATAGATGGAGAGCGCTCGGTAGAGGAGGTACAGGCCGAACTTCGAGTCTATGTGCAGGCGAGACTGAATGCCGGGAGCTAGAAATCGTCCAGCCCGCCGCCGAAATCCTCGCCGCCTTCGCCCATCAGATCTGGCATGGATTTTTCGATCTCTTCTGGGTCCTCGCCTGCCTCCAACCGCCCCACGACCTCGTCGAACTCTGGCCCCAGTTCCTCCCCCATCTCGGCTCCGAACTCGGACTTTATCTTGCGCATCCAGCGCCCCAGGCTCTTGGGGTCGCTCTCGTCCAAGTCGGGAAAGTTGCTGGGGTCCGCCAGATCGTCGAGACGGCTCTCCTCGGAACGGATGACGCGAACGCGGGACACCAGGCGCGTGAGTTCTGTACCGCCGCAGCGAGGACAGGTTGGCACGCCCTTCTCCGCCTCGGCAAAGGTACGCCAAAAGATCGAGACACGACGTTTGCAATTGTAACAACGATACTCATAGATTGGCACGTAACCCTCCAATAGGTGGTAAATTCGTAGATTGCTACACTGGTTCCCAACCTACCAACTACCAGTATACCAATTTACCGACATATCGCAAGTGGGAGTTGCTCATGGCAGAAGCGTACAATTTCGTCCATCAACCGCTGCTCATCGTCATCTCTGGCACGGCGGGGGCGGGAAAAGATAGTCTGATCCAACGCATGAAGGAACGCGGCTGTCCGTTTCACTTTGTCGTGACCGCCACCGATCGGGCGCCGCGTCCAGGCGAGGTCCACGGCCTAGATTATTTTTTCACCTCCACCGAAGAATTCACGCGCATGATCGAAAAGGGAGAGCTGTTGGAGCACGCTGTAGTTTATGGCCAACACAAAGGAGTCCCCAGGCGACAGGTGCAGGAAGCGATGGCCTCCGGCAAGGACGTCGTGATGCGTGTGGATGTGCAGGGGGTGGCTACCATCCGCGAATTAGCGCCAGAAATCATATCCATCTTTTTAACTGCATCCTCGGAGGAGGAATTGAAACGACGACTGCGCGCTCGGGGGAGCGATTCGCCAGAGCAACTCCAGAAACGGATCGTCACCGCCCGCGAAGAGATGAAACGGCTGCCAGAGTTCGACTATGTCGTCGTCAACCACGACGGGGCGTTGGATCGAGCGGTAGACGATGTACTCGCAATTATACAAGCTGAGCACTGCCGCACCAAGCCGCGCGTGGTGAGGCTATAAGCAGGCACACCGTTAGCTGACAGTCAATGTCATCAAGTTAAGGAAGCGAGCGCCGGTTGAGTAGGCTCAAAGGGCCGTATCGAAACCAAGCGAGCGGGGTTTGTAACAGATTTCGATTGAATGGGCCGCGCCGTGGTTTCGATACGCTCAACCGACGGCGCTTAAATTAATGACTTTGAGTTGACAGTTAGAATGGATGGGCTATAATGAAAACAGCAATTCCCGTTATGGAAAAAAACGAGAGTTGTAGCCGCGATTTCTATATCGCAAAGGGTGCTTCATGTGGCAAAACGCACGCGCTATGGAAAGCGCGGCTACAAAACGGGAATTGCTATAATGAAAACAGATCGAGGAACGGGTTCTATTTTGAGAACAAGCGAACGCCCGACTGGCTCCGCCGGATAGGATCGCAATGAGAACACATCACCAACCTGTTGCATCCTCACCGCACATCTTTCTGATCGTCATCGTCGCCATCTACGTCGTGCTTGGCGTCCTCTATGCTACGCTCACCCCCACGTGGCAGGTTCCCGACGAGCCTGCTCACTACAACTATATCCGCTCGCTGGCCGAGGGCCGGGGCTTGCCGGTCATTGAGCCTGGCGACTATGACCAGAACTATTTGAGCCGTCTCACGACGGAGAAATTTCCGCCCGAGCTTTCCATCGAGCCGCTGGAGTACGCGGATCACCACCCGCCGCTCTACTACCTGCTGGCGACCCCGGTCTACTTGCTCTTTGACGGCGCGTTGCTGCCGCTGCGGCTGCTATCGGTGCTGTTCGGGGCCGCGTTGCTGGTGGTCGCCTTCGGGACGGTGCGAGCGATCTTTCCGGCACGGCCAGAGCTGGCGCTGATGGCCGCCGCTTTCATCGCCTTTATCCCCCAGCACGTGGCGATGACGGCCGGCGTGGAGAACGACGCGCTGGCGGAGCTGATCGTGGGGGGCGCGTTGTGGGCGTTGGTGATTTACGTTGGTGGAGGCCGCGAGCGCCCGTGGCCGATTGGGTTGCTGTTGGCGGCTGCTCTTTTGACCAAGCCCCAGGCCTACGTCGTCTTGGGCGTGGCGGCAGTCGCGGTGGTGCTTCGCTGGCGGCGAGAGCGCCGAACGGTGGGGTGGGCGGTGGGACAATTGGCCTGGATGTTTATCCCGGCGCTGCTCCTGTCCGCGCCCTGGTTCATCCGCAACGGCCTCATCTACGGCTGGTCTGACCCGACGGGATTGGCGCGACACGACGAGGTCGTCGCGGAACAGATGCGCACGAGCGAGTTCCTGGCGCTCCACGGCTGGACGTCCTATTGGAAGCGCGCGTTGACCTTTACCTTTCAGAGTTTCTGGGGCCAGCTTGGCTGGATGGCTGTCCCACTTCCCACCCGCGTCTATCAGGCGCTGGCGCTGCTCTCAGCACTCCTCTTTGCCGGATTCATCATCTACCTAGTCCAGCACCGCCGCCGTCTCCCCATTCCTCCGCTCCCCCACTCCTCCGCACCTTTGCTCCTTGTGCTCTCTGCCTTCTTCACCCTCTCCTCTTACGTGTGGTACAATCTCACCTTTGTACAACATCAAGGCCGTTATCTCTTCCCGGCCCTCATCCCCATCGGGACGGCGGCTGCGTTGGGATTGAACACGCTGGCGGATATTCTGCCGCGGCGAATGCGATCCTGGGGGTTGATCGCCTTTTTCGCCGGGCTGGCGGCGTTCGACGTATATTGTCTTTTCAAAAGTATTCCATTTCTGACGAACTGAGCAATGAACGAACTGACCCCTGGATTGACCGGCGAAGTAGAGAAAGTCGTGACCGAGACAGACACCGCCGAACGCCTGGGCAGCGGATCCGTGCCCGTCTTTGGCACGCCCTCCCTGGTGGGGCTGATGGAGAACGCGGCGGTGCGCGCGCTAGCAGGCCATCTCTCGTCAGGCCAGACCTCAGTGGGAGGGCGAATGGACGTCCGGCACCTGGCTGCCACGCCGGTGGGGATGCGCGTTCACGCCCGCGCCGAACTGGTGGAGGTGGAAGGTCGCCGGTTGGCGTTCCGCATCGAGGCGTGGGACGAGGTAGAGCAGATCGGGCAGGCGACTCACGAGCGATTCGTCGTGGACGTGGAGCGATTCGTCAAGAGGGCAAGGGACAAGGTCAGGTAGCCTTCCAGTACCGTTCCTCAAACGCCTGTACCGCTGCCGCCATCTCTGCCGCATCGGACCAGAAGGTGCTGACTTGCGAGCGGTAGCAGGCGATGGCCGCGATCTTGGCCTCCAGCGCCCCCTCAGAGAGCGCCGCCAACTCGGCCTGCCATTCCCCCTTTGCCAGCACAGCGTCTACTGCCTCTGGGTTTTGAGCGTAAGGAAAATCCGCGTAATACGTCAATGCGCATCCCGAACGTTCCGCCGCGTGCCGCACGATTCGATGATCGACGTGCCGCCCGACCCCCAACGGTGTATAGACCGCGCCACCCTGGGGCACTGGCAGCGACGTCAACCGCGTCGCCAGTTCCGCGATGAGACTATCCTCCGCCGGGTCTATGTCTCCCCACAGCGACGCTCCGTTGGGATAGAGAAAACGTCCCTCGGGAGCTGTCCGATAGATGCAATCGGCGTAGGGCCAATGAACGGCCTCCGCCCCGAGGAGAGCCAGAGCCGCTCGATCTTCTTCCCGCCGCTCGCTGACCGCATCGACCGGGTGGCCCCAACGTGCGTGCAACTCCTGAGCAAAGGGAGAGCGCGGTGCGCCTGGTTGGGGGTCGCCGGCAAAGACCGTCGCCACTATCACACGCTCACCAGTATGCGCCTGCTGCCAGATACGCCCCCCACATGAAAGGACTGCGTCATCCAGATGAGGAGAAAGGTAGACGTGAGTCTGGCTTTGCTTGCGCGAGTTGCTCGTTTGCGATATAATGGGCTCTAGCTTAGTGGGAGGTTTACAACAATATGCCATTGTACGAATACGAGTGTCAGAATTGCGGTGTGCGGTTTGAACGTCGGCAACACATGAGCGACGAACCGATCAAAGTCTGCCCTGAGTGCAAGGGCAAGGTGCATCGTCTGATACAACCTGTGGGCATTATCTTCAAAGGATCGGGTTTCTACGTCACCGATAACCGGGCCAAGTCGTCTACTTCGGGAACGACAAGCATTTCCAAGTCATCGAATGGATCCGATTCGAAAGCCACCGAGTCCAAGACGTCTGAAAAAAGCACATCCACCAGCGAGAGCGACGACTGATCAATTCCGCACAAGCGCAAGCGGGCATGGCCATAACAGCCATGCCCGTTTTCTTTTCCCCGTCACTCGGATTATATCTGAAACCCCCCGTTCGCCTGGACAACCTTCTGGTCGTAATCCGTCACATAGGTAAGCAGTTTTTCCTTCAGGCCCCGCCATTTATCCGAAGTGAGAGCGTTCTGCAAACTCTCCAGGTCTTTGGCAACGCCCCCGGCGAGGATTTGTGGCTGTTGGCCGTAGGTGGTACACCAGGTATCGGTCGGTCGAATCCCAAGCTTGAGCAGACCAGGCCCAAACTCCTGGATGATGAACTCGAACCACTCATCTTCAACCCCTGACCGGATGTTCCATGACATTAGAAGTTTAACCATCTTTTGATCCTCAACAGTGCGCGTCTACAGTACGGATGGCAAGTATTGACGAGAGCCCTCTTCCGGCTATGGACATCCCAAGGCACCCATGATCTCTTCGGCTCGGGATTGCCAGGTTGTCGGCGGGTTTAGCTCCAGGAAACGGTCATACGCTTCGCAGGCGCTCTCCGCATCGCCGCTTTGGGCACAAGCCTCTCCCAGGGCATAGTATGCCTGGAGCGAATTGGGCGCCTGTTCGATGACTTGCTGTAGCGTCTCGATGGCGCTGGCGTAATCCCTTTGCTGGATGTAGACATTACCTAGCCCGATAAGCGCCTCGGTCATATTCTCTCTAAACTTTAGCGCGGTCTCAAACTCGGTGGTCGCCTGCTCCAAGAATTGCGGGTCAGGCGGGGCCGTAGGATCGTTTGACGGGAGTGCCAGGACCAGATACGTAGCGCCAAGTTGATAATGCGTGTCGGGATCATCAGGGTCCAGTTCCAACGCTTTTTGGAACTCGGCGACGGCGGCCCCAGGGTTCTGCAATTGGAAATAAGTCACACCCAGGTTGTGATGGGCAGCGGCGCTTTCAGGATCGATCCTGAGCACCTCGTTAAACTCATCCACCGCTTTGAGCATCTCGCCGGTCTGATTATAGGTCTGTCCCAACAAAAAGTGTGCATCGCTGCTGTCAGGGTTCGCCTCGACCGCAGCCTCCAACTCTGTGAGGGCTTTTTCGTACTCGCCCGCTTCCAAGTGAGCGCGGCTTGACTCGAGTACTTCCTCCACATCCTGAGTCTCACTCTGGCAGGCGGCCAACACCAATAGTATCACGATAGAAAAGACAAGCAATTTTCGCACGTTTATCCTCCATTTTGTTGATTGTACTTCAGTATAACCCCCTGTGCACTTTTTGACAAGTCAGACTGCTCTTCAAAAATGAGTATACATTCCTGAGAACGACTGGCAGAAAGTCCATAGACTCGACCGTGAAAGTCGCGCTGGCGCTCCGCTCTCGATAGCGTGACCTTGCTCCGTCGTGTTCGTGACGATGAAAGTGAAAGTAACGACGTTGTGTTTGGGTTATTATCGTCTACTGACGGCAAATCGTTATTGATTTTCAGTCTTTATCGGCCTCTCATCACTTGTGAATCGCCTTCCCAAACACCCCGTGCGCGGCCTCCATCAACACCTCGCTCAACGTGGGGTGGGCGTGGACGGTGCGTGCGATCTGCTCCGGGGTCAGGCCATAAGTGTGGGCCAGCGATAGCTCGGGCAGCAACTCGGTCACCTCCGGGCCAACGAGATGAGCGCCCAGAATCTTGCCGGTGTTCGCGTCGGCCACGATCTTGACAAAGCCATCGCGCTTGCCCAGCCCCAACGCCTTGCCATTGGCGCGGAAGGGGAACTCGCCCACCTTGATCTCGTGCCCTCGTTCGACCGCCTGTGCCTCGGTAATGCCCATGCTGGCCACCTGCGGCTGACAATAGGTGCAGCGCGGCGTCGCCTCATAATCCAGCGTCACCGTGTCTGCTCCCCCGATCACCTCTGCCGCGATGATGCCCTGGGTCGAGGCGACGTGGGCCAGCGGAAACTTGCCGGTCACGTCACCGATGGCATAGACGCCGGAAACGTTGGTGCGCATACTCTCGTCTATGGCGACGTACCCTCGCTCCAGCTTTACGCCAACTTCCTCCAGGCCCAGACCCTCGCTGTTGGGTCGCACGCCGATGGCGATGAGCGCCCGCTCGGCCTCCAACACTTGCTCGCCCTTGTCGTTGGATATGCTTACGTGCACGCCGCCGTCGCTCATTTTGATCCCTTCCACGCGCGTCGAGGTCAGCAGTTTGACCTTGCGCCGCTTGAAGGCCCGCTCCACCTCCGCGCTGACCGCCTCGTCCTCCAGCGGCAGCGCGTGGGGAAGCATCTCGACGACAGTGATCTGAGCGCCATAGCTATGCCAGACGTGGGCGAACTCCATTCCAATCGGCCCGGCCCCGACGACGACGACCGAAGCAGGCAGCTCGCGCAGCACGATCGCCTCTCGATAGGTCAGGATGCGCTCACCGTCGGGGGTGATGCCGGGGATGCTGCGCGCCCGCCCGCCGGTGGCGACGATGACGTTGCGTGTCTCCAGGGTGCGCACGCCGCCCTCGCCTGCCCCGAGCGAAGCCGAGGGGTTCAACGTCACCTCGACCTCGTTGGGCGATTTCAACGCGCCGCTGCCCTCGATCACGTCGATCTCGTTCCCCCGCATCAGTGAGCCGACGCCCTTGACCAGCCGCTTGGAGACCTTGCGGCTGCGATCCACCGCCGCGCCAAAGTCGGCCTCGAATCCCTCGACGGTGAAGCCAAACTCCTTGCCCTGCTTCAGCAGGGAGATGACCTCGGCGTTGCGCAGGAGCGACTTGGTCGGGATGCAGCCCCAATTGAGACACACGCCTCCCAGATGCTCTTTTTCGACCAGGGCGACCTTCAGCCCCAGTTGAGCAGCGCGGATGGCGGCCACGTAGCCGCCCGGTCCCGCGCCGATGACGGTGACGTCGTACTGCGTTCTGTTCTCGCTCATAGCGCTTGCTCCTTTTCTTGGGTTAATCGCCGATATCAAAACCTCGGAGGTCTCCGGGAGTACAGTGGAGACCCCCGAGGTCTGCACTGACCAGTTGCAGCCGCCGCGAGCTAAATTGACGATCTGTATTTGAGCTGTTTTCCAGTTTGTCTGGTCAGGTGCTATTGAAACAGTTTCAGGCTATACTTAACGTACAACGGCAGCAAGGTGATGGACATGATATTCTGCAGCTTGACCAGGATGTGCAAAGACGGCCCTGCCGTGTCCTTCAAAGGATCGCCAAAGGTATCGCCGATCACGGTAGATGCGTGGGCCTCGCTGCCTTTGCCGCCGAACTCGCCCTCTTCGACGAGCTTCTTGGCGTTGTCGAGGGTGCCGCCGGCGTTGAACATGGCCTTGGATAATGCCGACGACGATGTCTTTACGCCGATCAGATAAGCTGCCAACGCCCAGGGGCCCAGGATGAAGCCTATTATGACAGGGATCACCAGTGAGACGATGGTGGGCCCTACCATCTTGCGCAGGGCATTGAGCGTGGTGATATCTACACAGCGTGCATAGTCCGGCAACGCTTTGCCTTCCATCAGGCCCGGAATCTCGCGGAATTGGCGTCGCACTTCGTCAATCAGCTTGAATGCGCCATCGTTGACCGCGCGCAAGGTGAGCGCTGAAAACAGGTAGGGCATGGCGACCCCACAGAACAAGGCGGTGACGCTCGCGGGATTGACCAGGTTGACCAGAAGGTCGTCGATGTGGGTTACCTGGATGCCCTGTATACGTGTAAGCTCAAAGAGATAGGCAAAGAGGATCACGATACTCCCCATCGTCGCCGCGCCCATGGCGTATCCCTTGGCCAGGGCTTTGGTCACGTTGCCCACAGCGTCCAGGGCGTCGCCAGCCTCGCGGGTTTCCTTGCCCAGGCCTGCCATCTCGCTGATGCCAGCCGCATTGTCGGCGATGGGGCCAAAGGTGTCGCCGGCCATGATGATCCCTTTCATTTCCTTGATGCCCATCGTGGCGGCAGCGACGTAGTAGATGCCCTCCAGTCCCCCGCCTCCGATAAAATAGGAGAGGAGCACGATAAACCCCAGGATGTACGAACCCCAGACCGTGCTCTCCATGCCGTAGGATAATCCTTGCAGGATGCCCAGCGCCGGCCCGCCCTGGGCGTACCGGGCGGTCTCGCGCACCGGTTTCCCGTGAGGGCCGGTGTAATATTGGACGACGAATACGATCGAGAAGGTCCCTACCATGCCCAGCGCCTGCGCCCAGAAAAGGCCCATGTCGTTCATCATCCAGCGCGCCACGGCGTAGAAAAAGATCATACAGGTCACGGCGGTGCTGATGAGGCCGGTGTTGACGGATCGGGTAGGGCTTGTCTTTTCCCGTCCCTGTACCATAAAGACACCGACCACCGTAGCCAAGATGCCAATCGCCCTCGCTACGAGAGGGAACATGACGCCGGCCCAGCCGTATTTGCTCATAAAGATGGGAGACATTGCGACGATCATCGTGGTGATCACGTTATCGGCGCCCGACTCGAAGAGATCGGCACCACGGCCAGCGCAGTCGCCGACGTTGTCTCCTACCAGGTCGGCGATGACGGCCGGGTTGCGCGGATCGTCCTCGGGGATGCCGGTCTCGACCTTGCCCACCAGGTCGGCCCCGATGTCGGCGGCTTTGGTATAGATGCCGCCGCCCAACTGGGCAAAGAGCGCCGAGAGGCTGGCCCCAAAGCCAAAGCCGACCAGCAAACTAATTCCCTCGGGATCGTCTGGGCTTACGCCAAAGAGCCACATCAGCAGTATGATCCCCAGCATGTTGAGGGTCACGATACAAAGCCCCATGATTGAACCGCCACGGAAAGCGACGGTCAGCGCTCGACTGGCCGAAGTGCGGGCCGCACTGGTGGTGCGCACGTTGGCCCGCACCGATGCATTCATCCCGATGTAGATAGCCAGCAGAGAGAAAGCCGCCCCTACGACAACGCCCAGGGCGATCTGCCAATTGCCCTCCGGCATGACGAAGAACAACACCACAGCCAGGATCACCACGAAGGGAACGATAGTGATAAACTCACGGTGGAGGAAAGCGTTCGCTCCAGTCTGGATAAAGTGTGCAATTTCTCTCATGCGATCTGTGCCGGTATCCTGCTTTTGCAGCCATTGGTAGAGGAAGGCGATCATCCCCAGGCCGAAAATGCCAGTCAGGGGAACAAGGATGTTGACGAACTGATTTAGATCCATAGTGTAACTCCTTATTAAAAGCTATACATTAAACAACCATTTTACTGACCTGTTTCACCTGTCAAGCCCGATCTGTCTACCCAAATCGCCGGGAGTGAAGGGTTAGCATCCTCATTTGACTTAGTGCCGCGAGGCGAGTATAATCTTGTCTGGCTATATCCTGTTGACGGGTAAAATCTACCGGTCAATCGGGCGACAGACTTGGAAAAGTTCCTACTCATTGGAGGGGATCAACATGTCACGTGAACGAATGACGATTCTCGGCCTGTTTTTGCTACAGATCGTTGCTATTGTATTGTATCCCCCGGCGTTCTTTCAAGAATCCCCTCAGTCGGCAGTGCTGCCCCCTTCTCTTCTGCTGTTGCTTGTGCTTACCCTGTTAGGAATGAACGCGGGCGTGCTCACTCCCCTGACTGGCCGGGTTTCTCTGGTTTTTGTCCAGGGAATCAACATTGTCGTGCGCGCAATGATGCTTTTTCCTAACATGAAAAACGCCAGCGGCGTGTGGAACTGGTTGTTCATCATCCTGATGTTGATCGGCGCCGCTCTTTCTTGGTTGACCATCACCCAGATGGGAAAACGTCCCCCTCGCTTTCTATTGCTGCGCCAAAAGAGTGCAGACTAGCGCCTTGTGTTGAATGAGTACAAAAATCTCCCGCCGACACGCATCGGCGGGAGATTTCTATCACCTGTCACTCAACGACCTCGACTTTCGGCATCTGGAGATTCGCACACAGCACTAAACCGCTCGGCGGCTACTCCATCCCCAAGTAGGCTTTCTGTACCATCGGATCTTGCCGCAGACCATCGGCGTCGTCGCTCAGGACGATCTCCCCGGTCTGGAGGACATACCCTCGGCTGGCGATCTGGAGGGCCATGTGCGCGTTCTGCTCGACGAGCAGGACCGTCGTTCCCTCCCTGTTGATCTCGACGACCTTGTCAAAAACGTCCTCCACCAGGACAGGCGCCAGCCCCATCGAAGGCTCGTCCATCAACAACAATCGTGGCCGCGCCATCAAGGCGCGGGCCGTGGCAAGCATCTGCTGCTCGCCTCCGCTCAAGGTCCCGGCCACCTGGGTTCGACGCTCTTTGAGGCGAGGGAAGAGTGTAAAGACACGTTCCAAGTCTTTAGCGATACCCGCACGATCGTCACGGGAATAAGCGCCCATATCCAGGTTCTCGGCGACGGTGAGCTTGGCAAAGACGCCCCGGCCCTCTGGCACCATAGCCACGCCCTTGTAGACGATTTCGTGGGCTTTGTAGGAAGCCATATCTTCATCTTCGAGTGTGATCTGGCCTCGACGAGGCTTTATCAGCCCGCAGATTGCACGCAAGGTCGTCGTTTTGCCGGCGCCGTTGGCGCCGATCAGTGTCACGATCTCACCTTCTTCGACGGTGAGTGAGATTCCCTTCAAGGCATGGATGTTACCATAGTAGGTATGTATGTTATCAACATTTAACATTGGCATAAAGTTACTCCTTGCTTTGGCTCAGGCCCTATTGCAAACCTGTAGCGGCGCCCCGTCCGAGGTAGGCTTCGATCACACGAGGGTTGCGTTGAATATCCTTAGGAGTACCTTCGGCGATCTTGGTTCCAAAGTCAATCACCGTGATCCACTCAGAGATGCTCATCACCACCCGCATATCGTGCTCGATCAGCAGCACAGTAAGTCCAAGCTCATCCCGTAGATTGCGGATGAAATCTATCATCACGTTCGACTCTTGCGGGTTCATGCCTGCCGTTGGCTCGTCGAGCAGCAGCAACTGGGGCTTACTGGCCAGCGCGCGCGCGATCTCCAAGCGACGCTGAGCGCCGTATGGCAGGTTCTTTGCCAAAAGGTCCCCCTGACCCGCCAGGTCGACGAACTGGAGCAGCCTGTTCGCTTCCTTCACCGCCTTTGATTCTTCTCTCCGCGTGCCCCGCAAGCCCAGGATAGCCCCGATCCAACTGGACCCTAGTTGCGGCTCCATGCCGACCAAGATATTCTCGATGGCGCTCATGTTGGCAAAGAGACGGATGTTTTGGTAGGTGCGTGTGATACCCAGGCGGGCGACTCGATCTGGCGACCGTCCGTTCAGTATATGACCGTTGAACCATATCTCGCCTTCCTCGAATCCGTAGAAACCGGTGACGCAGTTGAAAAAGGTGGTTTTCCCCGCTCCATTTGGTCCGATGATGCTGACGATGGAATGTTCAGGAACCTCAAAGTCAAACGTGTTGACCGCGGTCAGACCGCCAAAGCGTTTGGTAACTTGTTCAGAAGTAAGAATAGCACTCATAGACTTTTTGTCCTCCCACAGACTATACCGGCTCGACCATGTTCTCTCCACCAGATGGCAAAGGGCCGTTCTCGTCAGCATACAACTCGCGCTTTCTGACCTCGGACGGCCAGAAACCTTCCGGCCGGACGAGCATCATGACGATCAGCAGCGCGCCGTACATCAACATGCGGTACTCGGCAAACTCGCGCAGCAGTTCCGGTAGCCCTACCAGGAGGAGCGCCCCTACCACCACGCCGGGGAAGCTCCCTATACCGCCCACGATGATCAGGCACAACACGTTTACGGAGACGAGCAGTTGGAAGCTATGGGGAAAGACCGAGCCGATCTTGGTGGCAAAGATCGCACCTGCCAGCCCGGAAAAGCCGGCGCCGATGGCAAAAGCCAGCAACTTGACCTTGACCAGGCTGATGCCCATCGCCTCGGCCACGTCTTCATCCTCGCGCAGCGCCATCCATTGCCGTCCCAGGCGCGAATCGCGCAGTCGCCAGGAGACAAAGAAGGCGAGCAAGCAGCCGGCCAAAATCATATAGTACAGTCGCTCCGGTGAAACCAGTCCTCCTGCTAGACCGACGACGGGAATTTTAGGGATCAGCAGGATACCCTGCGCGCCGCCGATGGCAGGAGCCAGCCAATCCGATATGGCCAGGATGCGGATGATCTCTCCAAAGCCCATGGTGACGATAGCCAAATAGTCGCCCCTCATTCGCAGCACCGGGATGCCCAGGATGACGCCGGCCAACACCGCGGCGCCCACCGCAATGGGCAAGGCCACCCAGAAGGACATCCCGGCGACGCCCAGCGGGCCGTAGGAAGTGAGCACCCCCACCACGTAGGCCCCGATGGCAAAGAAAGCCACGTATCCCAGGTCCAAGAGACCCGCGAGTCCCACCACGATGTTCAACCCCAATCCCATCAGGATGTATATGCCGACGTTATCAATTACCTCGGTCAGATACGTGCGCAAGATCATCGGCAAAAGCAGCATGACGAGAACGCCCAGAGCGATCCCGCCCCAGCGCACGTTCCGCTGTTGCCCAGGTGAAAGCGCGTTCACGCGCCCTTTGATCTGCTCACCCCGGCTGCCCCACCATGCGTTTAGCCCTGCCACGATCAGGAAAACCAGCACGGCGCCCAGTATGGACAACCCCCTACGCGCGAATACCACTCGCCGGATCGCCAGACCGAGTCCTTGATTGCCCCAGGCCAGGATGATCGTCTCGGCCAACAGTCCAACCAAAAGGACCATTAGCAAGCCGGCGAACACTGGCTTTTGCACACGCGAGGGCATCAGGTAGAAACCGGACGCGACCAAACCCAGCACGGACGCCACTGCTATCAAGATAAAGGCCCCCAGTACATGCCCCTGCCCAAAGGCCAGTATTTCTAGCAGTTCAGGTGAGACGTTGAGCAGAAATTGGCGCAAATTGATCGGCTCAGCCGCCACGGTCAACAAGGCCACCGGCAAGCCAGAAATCAGGCCCAGCACCAATCCACCCAAGAGCGTTTGCCCCGTCTGTCCCCCTCCATTTCGTTGGGCAGCAAGGTATGCGCACCCCATTGTCGCCCCGAAAAGAAAGACGTGGCCCACGGTGAACACCCCACCAATGACGTCGACTCCACCAAACGTCCCTACTACACCGATCGCACAGAGTGAAAAGGCAATAACCCCGGCCAAAAGCCCTAGCCGGACGATTTCTCTCCAGTTGACGCGTGTTTCCATTTCCATTGTCATCTCCCTCAGGCCTTTTTCTCGGCCAACGGTTCGCCCATGATCCCCTGGGGCCGGACTAGCAGAATCAGCACCATCATACTGAAAGCGATCACGTCTTTGAGTTGGTAAGGAGCCGTAATGCCTACACCTTCCAGGAACAGATTGGGCCCCACGGATTCAAAAACCCCCAGCAGCAACCCACCTATCGCGGCGCCGGGGACACTGCCGATGCCTCCCAGCACAGCCGCCGTAAAGGCTTTGATACCCGGGAAAAACCCCATCATAAAAGCGACCTGGCGATACATCAAGGCGTACAGCACCCCGGCCGCCCCGGCCATCGCCGCGCCGACTGCAAAAGTGATCGTGATCGCGCGGTCCACATCAATGCCCATCAGGGCGGCAATATCCTTGTTCTCCGACACGGCCCGAATCGCTTTCCCGATCTTGGTCCGCATCACAAAGATATACAGACCAATTAGTAGCAGGATGGAAGCTATGATCACGATAACTTGAGACTTGAGGAGTTCTACCCCGCCAATGGTCCACGAACCCTTTAAGAGAGCCACGTCGGGAAAAGCCGTGACGCCAGAACCATACAGGCCGCGGAAAAAGTATTGCCAAAAGAACGATGCGCCAATGGCCGTGATCAACGGCACCAGGCGCGGGGCGCGCCGCAGCGGGCGATAGGCTACACGTTCGGTCAGCAAGGCGATGCCCACCGAGACGGCCATAGCCACGACGCCGATGATGAGTAAAGCCACGATTGGGTGGCGATCCGTGAACCCGGACTGTCCCAGGGGAATCGCGATGAAAACCGTAGCAGTAAAGATACCCGACATGAAAAACTCGCCGTGAGCGAAATTGATCATGAGCAGCACACCGTATACCAGCGTGTACCCCAGGGCGATCAACGCATATAGACTACCTTGCGCCAAACCAAAAACAAAAAATTTCAACCATGTGTCGGCAGGATATTTCCCGCTACGAAGGGTAACTATTGTACCCCAAACAATAGCCACGATGAGCACGACGCGGAACAGCCACAGGACAACGTCCAGATAATCAAGCCGCTCAAACCATTGGCGTATAGCGCTTCTTTCCATAATTTTTCTCCATGATATAGAGGGGAGGATGAATCCGAGCTACAAGTTCACCCGGATTCACCCCCTAAACACTTTAGATCAGACGTCTAAACACCAGTCTGACCATAGGCTTACTCCTAGTCAGTCCAAACTGGCACGTACTCGCCGCCCGTGATCTGGCTGACCGAGATCTTGGGATCGGCGCAGTCGCCGTACTCGTCGCAGGTCAGCACGCCAGTGATGCCCTCAAAGTCCTTGGTGGCGAACATGGCGTCAGCCAGTGCCTTTCGCCCGACGTGCAGGGTGCCATCCTCGTCCTGTGTCGCGACCTTTTCAATGGCGGCAAAGAGCATGTTGGTCCCGTCGTACGCGTGAGCGTAAAAGACGGACGTTGGCTCTCCGCCATATTCCGCTCTGTGGGTTTCCATAAAGTGTACGGCCAGATCGTTCTCAAAGGACAGGTCTGGGCCAGAGGCGTACATGCCCTCGGCAGCATCGCCCGCGGCTTCGACAAAATCTGGCGTTATACACCCATCCGCAACCGCCAGTACCGTGTTCTCCAGGCCGGCGATCTCTTTCGCCTGCACGGTGAGGAACCCACCCTCGGCGACAAAGATCGGGTAGTAGAGGAGCTCTGGCGAGTCTGCGGCGATGGTCGTCAGGATGGGCCGCATGTCGGTGTCGCCCATGTTGACTGCCTCTTGGGCCGTGATGGCGCCGCCCAACTCTACGAACGAGTCGGCGAACACCTGCTGCAACTGGTCGGCGTAGGGGCTGCCGTCGTGGATGGTGGCCGCGGTGCGCAGGCCTAACTCGTTGTATGCAAAGATCGCCATAGCCGCGCCCTGGACGTTATCGTTGTGGCAACTACGCAGATAAGTCTTTTGGTGCATATCGGGCGCCGTCAACGACGGCGCGGTGTTGGAGGGCGAGATCATCACCACGTTGGCGTCGGCCGCGATCTTGGAGGCCGGCACGCCAGCGCTGGAGCAGTTGGGGCCGATGATGCCCAGCAGGCTGGGATCAGAGACCAACTTGGTGACGGCCGTCTGTCCACCCTCGGCGCTGCACAGCGAATCCTCACCAACGACCTCGATCGGATGGCCGAGCAGTTCGCCCTTGTCGTTCGCGGCGATCTCGACGCCATGCACACAGGCCGTACCCAGCGACTCGTTCGGGCCACTGATTACAAAGGCATACGCGATGCGGACCGGGTCCTCCGGGGCAATGGTCACGCAACCCCACTCATCTGTACATTCGAACGGCGCTACTTTGGGACCGCAGGCCGTTGCTATGCTGAGCAACAAAACTAGACTGATAACCGTTAGCTTCTTCATTTTTACTTTCTCCTCCTGATTTATACATCATATATCTACGGGAAACAACTACTACGGGCTTTTCATCTTGCTATGGGGGCGCTACTCCCTGGAAAGTGCCTGCCCGCAGAACAGTACATGTGAGCGTCCATCACCTCCTTTCGCTTTGCTGAGATAACCTTGAAGTAATGAAACCGCATGTTTCGCCCGAAACCTCCGAGGTTCATGAATAGCCTTGTCAAGACATAGCAATGTCTAAACCTCGGAAGGCTGAACGCTTATCTGCACTTGACCAAGCAACACCTGATTAAACATAGTCCACCTCAAAGGAGAAGGTGGACTACAGAATATGCTATAGAAGCGTTATAGCGGCGTTATTGCCATTTGTCGCGGTGGAGCGGAACCACGAGTGTTGACCCAGGCGATAGAGCCATCGGTGATGCAAACACATATGATGATAAATTCTGTACGCCCAGTCCAACACAGTATTTACCAAATAGAAAAAACGCCCCAGCAGGTCCACACGCCCACGTCGTGGGAAACAGGATCCGCGTAGCAACACTTCTGTGGTTCTCACGCTCTATATTCTACCAGATTCGGCGGATTGTGTCAACGACCGATGCCAAGCAATGGTAGACCAAAGAGAAGGCAATTGGAAGGTCTACATGCATTACCAATCTCCACAAAACACTAGGCGCTATGCACTATACCGCAATACAAGACGGGGGCCATATGACCCGCGCAGGACTCGAACCTGCAACCAAGGGCTTAAGAGGCCCCTGCTCTCCCATTGAGCTAGCGGGCCAAACGTTGCTATTATACCGCGAGCAAGCTCTTTGTCAAGAAACTTTTTTGGAACACCCAAGAGGGTTGATAAAAGGCCGGGTCAAAGCGATTGTCCCAGGCAAGTGGCCGAAGAACACCTCTCACTATACCTGACCGGCGATAACCTCAATGCCCCCCATCCACGGCCGCAGCACCTCGGGCACCACGATGCTGCCATCCGCTTGCTGATAGTTCTCCATAATCGCGATCATCACCCGAGGTAAGGCCAGCCCGGAGCCGTTGAGCGTGTGAACGAAACGAGGCTTGGCCCCAGGCTCTGGTCGATAGCGGATGTTCGCCCGCCGCGCCTGAAACGCTTCGCAGTTGCTCGCACTGCTCACTTCCAGCCACTCACCGCAACCCGGCGCCCACATATCGATGTCATAGGTCTTGGCCGCAGTGAAACCCAGGTCGCCTGTACAGAAATTTACCAACCGGTAGGGAACGTCCAGGAGACGACAGATCTCCAGCGCATCCTCAACCATCGCCTCCAGCTCTGTGTAACTGCTCTCTGGAGTGGTGAACTTGTACATCTCCACCTTGTCGAACTGGTGCCCGCGCTTGATGCCGCGCACGTCTCGCCCGGCGCTCATTTTCTCGCGGCGGAAACAGGTGCTGTAAGCCACGTAGCGCAGGGGCAGATCGTCGCCGTTCAGAATTTCATCCTGGTGCAAGTTCGTCAGCGGAATTTCGGCAGTACCGATGAACCAGAAATCATCCTCTACATCGTGATAGATGTTGTCGGCAAACTTGGGAAGTTGGCCCGCGCCCCACATACACGCTTCCTTGACGACGAAAGGTGGATAGATCTCGGTGTAGCCGTGTTCCCTGATGTGCACGTCCAGCATCCAGGCGATGAGCGCTCGCTGCAAACGCGCCCCGGCCCCGCGCAAGACGTAGAATCGGCTGCCGGAGAGTTTCACACCCCGCTCGAAATCGAGGATCCCCAACTCTGGCCCCAAGTCCCAATGGGGGATCGGTTCAAAGTCGAATTCTCGGGGTTCTCCCCATGTCTGTGCGACGGTATTGTGAGTTTCGTCGGGGCCGACGGGGATGCTCTCGTGGGGCAGGTTAGGCACCTTGAGCATGGAGGTCTGGAGGTCCGATTCGACCTGGCGCAACTGAGTCTCGAATTCGTCGATGCGGTCGCCTACCTGGCGCATCGCGGCGATGAGCTGCTCCCGCTCCTTCTGGTCTCGAAGCCGACCGATCTCTTTGGAGACGCGATTGCGCTCAGCCCGGAGTGCTTCAACCTCCGTGAGTATCTCGCGCCGTTGTGCATCCAGCGCCACGATCGTGTCCACCTGCATGGTGTCTTCATTCCGGCTTTGCAGAGCCACCTTGACACGTTCCGGCTGTTCGCGAATGAATGCTAAATCGAGCATGCCATACCTCTCTTGTTCACTCCAGGATAAACGTGTTGGTGCAACACAGCTATCCGACCTGCAAAATTTGACCCTTGAGTAGATGCTTAACCAGGGGATTCTACATCACCCCACTCACCCGCGCAAGTCTCCGATCCTGCACAACTTTTATCGCGAACCACTGCCTACGCCCGCGGGACGCACCAGGAGCACGGGGCTCTGGGAGCCTTGCAATACCTGGCCTGCCACGTTCCCATACACCCATCGGCTTGGACCGGAAAGCCCGTGGGTGGTCATACCGATCAGGTCGGCTTCGATTTCGTCGGCATAGTTCAAAATCTCGTCGGTCGGCGAACCCTGGCGGACGGCGACATTCACTACTGCCCCTTGCTCGCGCAATGCAGCGGCCACGCTCCGCAGGTAGGTTCGCATCTGGATTTCGGCGTGATGGAGCGCGGTGGTGGCCAGTTGGAGACCCGGCGGGTAACTCGTCAATAGCGTTACCGTGCGCTCGCCCAGCCCGGTCGTCAAGATCGAAACGAGAAAAACGCGCGTGTGGTTGGGACGGATCAGTGCCTTTATGTAAGGCAATATCTGCTCGGCCAGCTCGGAGCCGTCGAGTGGCGCCAGGATGCGCTGGTACGTCGTTTGAGATTGCGCCTCCCCGGCTCGCACCAACAGGATAGGACACGTGGCTCCACGGAGCAATCGGTCGGCCACACTCCCAAAGACCCAGCGGCTGATGCCAGAGCGCCCATGCGTGGACGTCGCGATCAGGTCTGCGCCTACGTCGCCGGCAAAGGCCAGGATCTCGTCGGCTGGACGACCAAAGCGCACGCTGGTCTCCACGCTGGCGGCGACGGGTTCTAGCTCCCTTGCTACAGCCTGTAGATATTTTTCCAGTTCTCGCTTGACCCGTTGCTGTTCTTCTGCTCCACGATCAAGATCCACGAGCGGCCACTTGGCTCCTCTTGTCGTCGGAGCGACCGAGAGCAGATGGACCTGGCTGCCTCGATCGCGGATCAGCGTTGTGACGTGTGGTAGCACTCCCTCTGCCAGTTTCGATCCATCAAGCGGGACGATCACCTTGCTATACATCTTGGGCTTTTGATTATGGACAACCATGAATTTGTTAGAGCGATTCTCTGTTCACGCACGTCAAGTGATGTGGATGTCCCCAGTATATCACTACTGCACCGGCTGTCAATCGGGGGCAAAATGACACATCAATCATTGAAACGACGCTCCTCTGGGCAGGCTAGCACCCAGGCTGTTAGGCAAAGTTGAAAAGTGAACTCCTTTAAAGATCAAAGGTGAACCTTGAATTCTTGCAAAGGGAGCGAGACGGAGTGAACCATCTTGTCAGCCCACCAGATACGGATCTGCATGACTTGCTTC
>DAOTUB010000147.1:0-31138 GCA_034437455.1 Anaerolineae bacterium
TGCCTCTGCTATCCGCAGAAAAGTCATTTTGAAGCCGTTTTTCCGTGATTTCCGCAATAATTTGCGGCTTTTTCAGTTCAGTTCACGCTTTTGGCGACAACTCTGTGATTGCAAATGTCCAAAGTCCAACTTATCTGAGCGAGCGACATACCCGCCAGCGGATCAAAGGCGATGGGGTTTTCTGGGGGAAGGGACTGAAGAATGGGAGCGGAGAGAGCGGGCATCGTGCAGTCGCACGCACCCACCGCGAGGAACCCTTCCCGCGTCATCAAGGTAGTCTTTCCCTGCCCTACGACCCAGGTGAAGGGATACACCCCTTCCTCGAAACCATCCAACCCGACCCCCGCAACCGCTGTACTGCTGACTGCCGGAAAGGAGAACTTGATCCAATCGTGCAACCGGTCCACGACTGAGGATGGGGATTTGAACACGTGGGCGAGCTTGGCCTCGCCCGTCATCTGCGCGGGCAGGATGCTCCGCACCCACAGGTCCTCTATGCACATGCCGTTTTGAATCGTGACAGACGTCACCGCCGTCGCCTCATTCAACGTCGTACCAGGGTACAGATTGTGAAATTGGATGTCGAGGCCACTCAATACTTGCTCTGCCTCTGGCGTCAAGTTTCGGGCGGCTCTCTTTATTTGATCGAGCGACATGCCCGCCAGCGGATCAAAGGCAGCGGGGTTTTCTGGAGGGAGAGGTTGGAGAATGGAAGAAGAAGCGCCAAAATTCCCACAAGTCATCCTTCCATCCGGTGTCGGTATCGCGTCTCGACTCGCCTGGGCTGGCATTCCCGAAAACGAACACAACGCTCCTGCGACTCCCAGCGAGAGCAAACCCACTGCCCACCATGCAACGCAGAACCTGCTGTTTCCTCTGTTCATTTATTCCCCCTTCACATGCCGGGGAAATGAGGTTGGGAAGTTTTCCTCGGGGAAATTCTAACTTTTACTTTGAGCACACATCTTTGTTGCCGAAAGAATTGTCTCCACTGTACCGCAACATGGTAGAAAAGTCAAGAGGATGTTTGTATCAGCGAGCTATGTCTGTCGGTCACGGATCGCCACTGGCGTATCCAGCGATTCAGCAGTGATTCTTCACACAGTCCGATCAATTCAGACCAGTGCTGGCGGGCGGCCTTCTCGCCAGCCTCCAGGCAGACGTCCACCTGATCCAGGTCGAAGAGGCGCACCTGTTTGAGCATGACCTCGATCATCAGATCGGGCGGGGACTGTTGCATGCGCAGCTTGACCAGCTCGCGGCCCATAATGTCCAGGCTGCGCTCGGCCACGCTGATCAGCGGCGCCCAGCGGGTGCGATAGAGCAAGAGGCGGACGATCGCCTCTGCTCCCCGCCCGCCGGGCGGTTCCCCGACCTCCAGCGTGTCGGAGGCATCGCGCAGGGTATTGACGGCGATGACACGGTCGGCGCCCATCGCCCGCACGACGTCGAAGGGGACAGGGTTGAGCACGCCGCCGTCGATCAACCGGCGGCCTTGCCAGCGCAGCGGTGGGAAAACGATAGGTAGCGCAGTCGTCGCCAGCACCCCCTCAACGACTGAGCCCTCGCGGATGACCACCTCCTCGCCCGTCTCCACGTCCGCCGCGACGAGCGCCAGGGGCAGTTTCAATTGAGTAAACGTCAAGTCGCCCCCCAGCGCCTCTCGCAGGAGGTTGGCGATCTTGTCCTGACTCACCAGTCCCCAACCGGTGCGGTCGCGCTGAGTGATGTCGAACAACCGCAGCGAGTGAGCAAGCGCGGCGATCTCGTCCGCCGGACGGCCAGCAGCATAGATCGCGGCCACGACCCCGCCCATGCTGGTACCGGCGAGGATGTGTATGGGGACCTGGGCCTCCTCCAGTACCTTGAGCACGCCAATGTGGGCGATGCCCTTGGCGCCCCCGCTGCTCAACGCAAGACCGATTTTAGGGCCGGACGATTCAAAGAGCTGGGCCAAAAATGAGCTGGCGTTATGCCCGTCACCTGCGCTCATAATTAGGAGCTTCCTTGGTGATGACGACGTCGTGGGGATGGCTCTCTTGCAAGCCCGCCGAGGTGATGCGGACAAAGTGAGCCTTCCGACGCAGTTCCTCGATCGTATGGCAGCCGCAATATCCCATGCCAGAGCGCAGGCCGCCGATGAGCTGGTAGATCATATCCGCCAGGGGGCCTCGGTAGGGAACCATCCCTTCGATCCCCTCAGGAACCAATTTCTGCGAAGTGGTCTGAAAGTAGCGGTCAGCGGTACCCTCTTTCATCGCGCCCAGAGACCCCATGCCCCGATATGCCTTGAAGGAACGGCCTTCATAGAGGATCATCTCACCGGGACTTTCCTCGGTCCCCGCAAAAAGGCTGCCGATCATGACGGTGTGTGCCCCGGCAGCGATGGCTTTGGTAATATCCCCAGAATACTTGACTCCACCGTCGGCGATGATGGGTACATCGTGGGGTTCAGCAGCAGCGGCGCATTCGGTGATGGCGGTGATCTGGGGCATCCCCGCGCCGGTGACCACGCGAGTAGTACAGATAGCGCTGGGGCCTATCCCGACCTTCACCCCGTCGGCGCCCCGCTCGATGAGGGCGCGCGTTCCCTCGGCCGTGACGACGTTGCCGACGATGACGTCTGTATCGGGGAATCGTTCCTTCAACTGCACCAGCGCCTCCATCACTCCATGCGAATGGCCGTGAGCTGAATCAACGACGAGCACATCCACCCCCCCTTCTACGAGGGTCTGAGCGCGATCCTGCATGTCCGACCCGGTCCCCACAGCAGCCCCTACCCGCAGTCGACCCAGGTCGTCCTCGCATGCATGGGGGTGCTGGATTCGCTTCATGATATCCTTGACGGTGATCAGTCCTTGCAGATTATAGTCGTCGTCCACCACGAGCAGTTTCTCGATACGATGTTGGTGCAGGATCTCTTTCGCCTCGTCCAACGTCGTGCCCACGGGGACGGTGGCCAGGTTCTCTTTCGTCATCAATTCGTGGATAGGCCGCTCCAGATTTTGCTCGAAACGCAGGTCCCGGTTTGTCAGAATGCCCACCAGCCGACCGTCTTCATCGGTGATGGGAACGCCAGAGATGTGATAATGCGCCATCAGATCGAGCGCCTCGCGGATGGGACGATCGGCGGACATGGTGATGGGATCCACGATCATCCCACTCTGGGCGCGCTTGACCATCCGCACGATCTCGGCCTGCCTTTCGATGGACATACTGCGGTGGAGGATACCGATGCCTCCCTCCCGGGCCAGGGCGATGGCGAGACGAGCCTCGGTAACCGTGTCCATCGCCGCGCTGACGATGGGGTTATTTAGCGAGATATTCCTGCTCAGTCGGGTGCGCACGTCCACGTCGCTGGGCAGGATGGACGACTCGGCGGGAACGAGGAGCACGTCATCAAACGTCAGAGTCTCACGACCGTATTTTTCTTGCCAGTTCATGTTCGCCTCCTATCTTTCGCGGGGCATATGGGGCGGAGAGACCGCCTGAAGCGGATCCATAACCAGAATTATGTTGATTGCCCTGTATTTTACTATATCCGTCTCCGACACGCAACCCGAGATCTGCCGGCGGCACGTGACGACTAACGTGTTGGCCTTCATCGACGAGATAGAGGGCGGTGTATGCCCGGTGGCTCAGAAAAGTCAGCCCCTCTCACAACGCATAGAGCGCGGCCTGTGTGCGGTTGGCAAGATGCAAAGAGTGACGTTCGGTCTGCTATTGCCCGACTATTCTTTAGCTCGTAAGTGGGGGAAGAGAATGACCTCCCGGATGCTCGCTTGATCGGTGAGGAGCATCACCAGCCGATCCACGCCCATGCCAAACCCCCCATTGGGCGGCATGCCGTATTTCATCGCCCGCAGATAATCCTCGTCCATCGGGTGAGCTTCTTCGTCGTCGGGCGCATAGAGCTGTGCCATTTCCAGGAACCGCTGCTCCTGATCGAAGGGATCGTTCAACTCGGTAAAGGCGTTGCCCATCTCCAATCCCCCGATAAAGAACTCGAAACGCTCGACGTGCGTCGGGTCGTCGGGTTTCGACTTGGCCAGCGGAGAGATGTCGCGGGGATAATCCATCACAAAGGTCGGCTGGATCAGCAGCGGCTCGATCGTTCCCAGTAATCCCTTGTCGATCAAATAGCCCCAGGTCGCGTTCGGTTTTGTCGGATGCCCTTTCGTCTTCAGGGCAGCCGACAACTCCTCGGCGGTGGGATGCTGGTAGTAATCAATCCCGGTCGCCTCGAGCGCGAGGTCGCGCAGCGTGCCCCGCCGCCAGGGAGGGCTGAGGTCGATCTCGTGGCCCTGGTAGTGGATCACCGGGCTGCCCGTCACCTCTGTGGCGACGTGAGCGACCATCCGCTCGCAATAATCCATCACGTCGTGGTAATCCCAATAGGCGGCGTAGAACTCCAATTGCGTAAACTCTGGATTGTGTTTCTGCGAGACGCCCTCGTTGCGAAAGTCGTGCCCGATCTCATAGACCCGGTCGTACATCCCCACCAACAGTCGCTTGAGGTACAGCTCGAAGGAGATGCGCAGGTACAGATCCTGGCGCAGTTGGTGGTGATGGGTGACAAAGGGACGCGCCGCCGCACCTCCATAGATGGGCTGGAGAATGGGCGTCTCCACCTCGAGAAATCCGTGCTCGTCAAAAAAGCGGCGCAGAGCCGACAATGTGCGGGCACGGGTGCGGAAGATCTCGCGCACGTCTGCGTTGCAGGCCAGGTCGGCGTACCGCTGGCGATACCGCTCCTCGACGTCGGTGAAGGCGGTATAGCGTACCTGCTTGCCGTCCACCTCTTTCTCCTTGATCACGGGCAGCGGGCTGATCGCCTTGGTCAGCATGCGCAATTGCTCCACGAGCACGCTGATCTCGCCGGTGCGGGTGCGCATCACGGGGCCTTTTGCGCCGACAAAGTCGCCCAGGTCAAAGTCCTGCTTGAACGTCTCGTAACTTTCCTCGCCCACCTCGTTGACGCGGAGAAAGAGTTGGATGGAGCCACTCCCGTCTTCGATGTGCACAAAGGCGATCTTGCCCATCACACGCATACTGCGCAGCCGGCCAGCCACAGCGACGAGAGGGCCTTCTTTGTCGGCGGCCTCGGCGGCCTCGAAGGCAGCACGCGCCTCGGCGACGGTGTGCGTCTGTTTGACGCGGTGGGGGTAAGGTTCGAGCGACTTGGCCTGCAGTCGCTCCAGTTTCTCTACTCGCTGTCGTTCCAGGTCTGTGAGTTCCATTGCGCCTCCCATAAGGTATGAAAAGGCCCACGCTGATCACCTCGCGGCATTCTGGCGTGGGCGGAGTTCACTACACCGGCTGCGTGATTACTCGATCGCCACGATCGTGAACTCCAGCATGCCGCCAGGAGCCTTGACCGCGACTTTATCCTCTACTTTCCGTCCCATCAACTCCCGCCCCAGAGGAGATTCGTTGGAGATCAATCCCATGACCGGGTCGGCTTCAGCCGAGCCAACGATGTGATAGGTTTCCGGCTGGCCGTCTCCTTCTACGACAGTGACGTGGCTGCCCAGTTCTACGGTCTCATTAGACCCTTTTCCCTCAATGATGACCGCGTTGTGCAGCATTCGGCCCAGCGTCAGAATGCGCCCCTCGACGAAAGACTGCTCGTTGCGCGCATCCTCCAACTCGGCGTTCTCCAGGATGCTTCCTTCTTCCAGTGCCAGGTGGAGACGCCGGGCGATCTCTTTGCGTCGGACTGTGCGCAAGTATTCCAATTCTTGCTCCAGTTTCTGATATCCCTCGGGGGTTAGGAAGGTCGGTTGTTCACTCATCCCCTATCCTCAATTAGATAAATATGATCGTGCTCCTGGTTAAAAAACAAAAAACGCCCCCACAGTATAGGGGGTTCCCTGCAGGTAAGCAGCGACGGAATAGATTTTTGATTTCGGGATTATAACGCAAGGTGGCAAATTTGTAAAGTCTCGGACCGAACCTCAACGGGCCGCGCCGCTGCTGGAGCCATGGTATACAATCGTTGATAATTGAAGCCGCCGCCGGGCGAGTATCCCGACGGCGGCTGTGGTCACTTCCGAAACCAAGTTGGTGTTACCGGGCAAACTCGACTGTATGGAGAACCTGTTGCAAGATCTGTATCACGTCATCATTCCCCTCAGCTCGCTCAGGAAAGCCGCTGATGTAATCGATGCCTACGACGCGCACGCTCTCTTCGGTGGGGCTTTGGAAAATGTAGCGGATGACTTGCATCCCGCCGACATCTTCTATGGCCTTGATCACGTCGCTATCGTTGATCCTGACGTGCTCCGTAGCGGTGGCCGGCACGTACAACCGCTCGAACTCTTCCTCCGTCCCCTCGGTCACCTGGATGTGCAGCGGAGGAGCCACGCCCTCCCATCCCTGAGGCTGGAAAAACAGCACGCGCTTGAGAGCTTTCATCCCATCAGGCACCTCTCCCGGCGGCGTAGGCGGGCTTTCCTCATAGTCCCATTCTCCGGGGAATCGCAGGCGAAAGCCGTACTGCTCGTCTGCAAAGCTCTTCCAATCCCCGATCTGCGCGCTCTCTGTCTCATTTCCCCCACAGAGAATGTCGTCGATCTTCCAGATCTCGCCCACCCGCTTCAGCGTTACGGCGAACTGATGTCTTTCAAAACTGGTGTGGACGATCACCTGCGCTGCGTCACCGGTCACCTCGGCCTCCTGGATGGTAAAGCTCTGTGGTATGTCCTGCGCGCACAGGAAGGGATCGTAGCCGCCCTTGTCGAAAGAGGCGATGATCTCGTCCACTTGCTGCACGAATTCCTCGGTCAGGTGCTCGCTCGACCGATACGCCCCGTCAGCCAGCACATTGCCGGTGTTTTGGGCATACGCGAGATACCAGTTGTAAAAGCTCTCCACGACCTGTTCGGGCGCGGCGGCGACTTGGCCCACCGAGCAGATGATGTCGGCGATCTTCCACTCGTCATCCGCCATCCGCAGGGCGATGGTCACCTCGGTGCTGGTCTCGTGGGGAGTTCCAGGGTTCCAGAGTTCACGCACGACGACGCTGGCTTCTCCCTCCGATACGATGGCCTGGTCGAAAGCGAGGTCGCCTGGAATATCCTGCGCGCACAGGAAGGGATCGTAGCCGCCTTTGTCGAAAGAGGCGATGATCTCGTCCACTTGCTGTACGAACTCCTCGGTCAGGTACTCGCTCGACCGATATGCCCCGTCAGCCAGCGCGTTGCCGGGATAGTCCATGTACCAGCCGTAAAAGTTTTCCACTATCTTTTCAGGCGTTTCTTGTGCCAATGACACTGCCGGGGTGGAACTACATCCACTCAACAGGACAGCCATTGCCACCACCACACTACAGAGAATCAACGGTTTGAAATTTCGGGCGCTCATTTGATAGGTCTCCTTTTTGTCAATGATATTGGCGCCAGGCGCCAGTCCGAACATGCGCGTACAGTCTACAACAGAAACATTCTGGGCGCACCGGCCAGGCGGGGAGTTTTAGGGCTGGACGAAAGGCGTATCTTTTACCTGGTCAGATGACCAGGCTGGAGAGGACCAGGGTTCTGGGAATCCGAGAATTTCTCGTGGAAACCGAATGGGTCCCAGCTCTTTGGCAAAAATCAGCAGGCTATCGCCGGGCGCGTAGAAATCGTGAACGACGGCCTCACGGCGATAGCCGCTGGATTCGTAGAGCCGGCGGGCCGACGTGTAGGCCGGGGTGTCGGACGTTTCGATCAGCAGCAAGCGCCCGCCCCGGCCTTGTATCTCGGCCTCCACCCGGGCCAACAGGGTGCGCCCGATGCCAAGCCCCCGGGCAGCCGGATGCACGGCGATCCAGTAGAGATCGTACGTGCCCTGCGTCAAGGGGTGCGAGCCGAAGCAGGCATACCCCTGTGTTCATCCATGTTCGTCGCGATAGACCAGGAACGTGTAGCCGCTGGCCTCGCCTTTATCCAGGTAGACGGACCACAGTTCCTCGACGCAACTCAGCTCCGTAGGGCTGAAAACGCCGGCCGACGACGTGATCTTCAATATTGACGGCCCGTCGTCGGCCGAGGCTGGTTCGATGGTAGTCATAAGAATATCTCCTCGCAATGTCCAATATGTGCATCGCCATGTCCGCATAGCTGTAGCCTGCCGCCCGCGCCGCGTTGTAGAATCCGGCTTCGGGCGAGAGATCGGGATTGCAGTTCACTTCCACGACGTAGGGCAGGCCGTCGCTCACGCGCATGTCCACCCTCGCGTACCCCCGGCAGCCGATGGCCTTCCAGGCGCGCCGGGCGGCGTCGGCGATGCGGCCGCCCAGGCGGACGTCAACCTGTGCCGGGCAGCGGGGCGGGGTGTGGTGATATGCGAACGAATCTGGCTCCCACTTGGCCGCGAAGGATACGATGCGGTCGTAGGGATCGTCAAAGGCGCTGAAATCGATCTCTGCCAGGGGCAAGTTCTGCAGAGGATCTCCCCACAAGGCGACGTTGAACTCTCGACCGTCCACAAACGTCTCGGCCAGGGCGGATTGACGGTAGCACTCGACCACGTAGGCCACGCGGTCGCGCAGCGCCCGCACGGTCTGCACCACCGCCTCTGGCCCGACGCCGATGCTGGCGTCCTCGGCCACCGGCTTGACGATGAGCGGAAAGAGCAGATCGGTCGCCAGCCCGTCCACCTCGTCGGGGTGGTGGAACAACCACCAGGGCGGGGTGCTCACGCCGTGCGTCGCCAGGAGCGCCTTTGCCTGCGCCTTGTGGACCGAGCGGGCGATGGCGTCGCCCCGGGAGCCGGTGAACCGGTAGCCCATGGCCTCCAGCGCCCAGGCGATGCGCGCCTCTTCGAACAATCGCCCCTGCAGCCCCTCGCCCAGGTTAAAGATCATCCACTGGGAGGGTGGATAGGGAGCCAGAACCGATTCCACGTCGTCGTGAACAGGCACCCGCGCCACCCGATACCCTTCTCCCTCCAGTGCCTCGGCGATGGCCCGCGCGCAGGCGATGACGCCCTGATCCGCCAGCAGGTCTCGTGTCTCACCCTTGACCAGATGCTCGGTGAGGTTATACAGCACGACGACTCCGGGGGGTTCCATTCGGGGATCCATCACAACATCCCCACCGGCCGGGTCGCCCAGGCGTAGCGCGGCAAGCTCTGGAGGGAGCGTTCGCGCCCATTACTCTCCCAGGTATAGCGATCCAGAGCCAGGTAGAGGATCTCGTTGATCAGATCTGCGTAAGGCATCCCCTCGGCGCTCGCCATGATGCAGAGATCGCTCAAGACGGGGTTCAGGCCGGGCAGGGTGTTGATCTCCAGCAGGTAGGGCCGATCGTCGCCCCCCAGCCGAAAGTCGACGCGGCCCAGGTCGAGTGCGCCGAGGGCCTCGAAGGCCTCCACGGCCAGTTGCTCCATCTTGGTCGCCAGCAATTCTGGGATGTCCGCCGGGCAGAGGTAGAGCGGCGCTCCCTCCTCGCCGGGGTCGTAGGACTTGGAGGCGGCGTTGTAAAGCCCCTCACCCGCACCGACGTTGGCGTCGATCTCCAGCACCGGAAAGATGTGAAAACCCCGTGCGTCGTACACACGCTGGCCCGAGCGCGTCGCCAGGCCGCTCCACCGTTCCTCTCCCGGCGCCAGGACGTTGCCGATGATGCCCACGGTGAACTCTCGCCCCGGCAGGTAGGCTTCCACCAGTGCGGGCTGGCGATAGGTTTTAATCACCCACTCCGCTTGCCGCCGCAGCGCCGCCTCGTCGTGGACGATGGAGTGGCCGTTGATGCCCATCCCCGTCCCCTCATGCACCGGCTTGACGAAGAGCGGGAACGCCAGTTGTCGATCCAGCGGCTCATCTCCTCGATGGAAAAGCTGAAAAGGAGCCGTGGGCAGGCCCGCGTCGCGCCAGATGCGCTTGGTGGCGGCCTTGTCCAGCGAGATGGCGTGGGCCAGCACCCTGGAGCCGGTGTAGGGGACGCCCAGCATCTCCAGCAGCGCCGGCACCTGCGATTCGCGCGAGTCTCCCCGCAGCCCTTCGGCGATGTTGAAGCAGATGTCGGGCGCGGTCTGGCGCACGGTGTCGAGCAGGGTCTCGTCCGCCTCCAGGTGGGTGACCCGATGCCCTCCTGCCAGGAGCGCGCCTTCGAGGGCCTGAACGGTGTCGGTCGAATCATACTCGGCCAGCGCGTCGGTGGGCGCGCCAGGCTCGACTTGGACGTGATATTTCAGGTTGTAGATGAGTGCTACGTGTAATCCGGTAACCATTTCCTCCTCCTTGGATCAGTACTCGTGCGAATGAAGATCGCGTGCAGGCTCCGGTCTGGGCCACGCGACGACGAGTTTGCCCGAAAGCGCCGACCGTCCCTTGCCATTCGTACCGTCGCTCTCGTCCACCCCAAGGCTCTCCTGGGGCGAAAAATTCGGCGCGCTAGCGTCTCGCTGGTGGAGAGCGTGCCATCCTTCGGGAGCAATGGTGGACACCCGACCGGCTAGCAACCCGGCCACTCCTTCCTGACCCGCCTCGTCCCGGTGGGCCTGGCAGTAGGCGCACGTGGCCGGGTTGTGGGGTTGGTAGGCTCTCGGCTGGGCGTAGGTCGTGACAAGCCCCTCGTAGTTGCGCACGACCACCCGGCTATCGGACATGCTGAGCAGATAGTTGGGCAGGATGGGCACCCTGCCGCCGCCTTCGGGCGCGTCGATCACGTAGGTGGGGATGGCAAAGCCCGACGTGTGGCCACGCAGCGTCTCCATGATCTCGATCCCCTTCGCCACCGGCGTCCGAAAGTGTCCCGCGCCGGGCACCAGGTCGCAGGCGTGATCTCCTTCGGGTGGTTGAAGTGGATGTTCATCCACAGCGGGTGATACTGGCGCAACATCGCCGTCAGGTCGTCGTTGATGCGCTGCGGCACAAAGACCGGCGCGCGGGTGCCGATACGGATCACCTCCACGTGCGGGATGGCTCGCAACCGCTTGAGCAGTTTCTCCAGAACCTTCTGGGGCATGATCAGCGGGTCGCCGCCAGAGAGCAACACGTCACGGACCTGGGGCGTGGCGGCTATGTAGGCCAACTGTCGTTCATAGTCAGCCGAGCCGAACTGGGTGTGGGGGTCTCCCACGATCCGGCTGCGGGTGCAAAAGCGACAGTAGCTGGCACACTGGGTCGTCACCAGCATCAGCACCCGGTCGGGGTAGCGGTGCACCAGGCCGGGGACCGGGGAGTGAGCCTCCTCGGCCAACGAGTCGGCCATTTCGGCGTCGAAAGGCACGAGTTCCTGATCGGTGGGGATGACCTGCCGCCGGATGGGGCAGGCAGGATCATCGCGGTCCATCAGAGTGGCAAAACATGGGGTGATGTCGACACGAAAACGGTTGGGGGCCGAAAGACCCCGCGACTCTTCGACGGTGAGGTGGAGCGCCCGGTCGAAATCCTCGACCGTGTTCAGGCGATGGGATAGCTGCCAGCGCCAATCGCTCCACTGTGCCAGCGAAACGTCTTTCCAGGGGTGGGGTGGCCTCCATTGACCAGGAGGCTGTTCGATCTCTCCTTGATTACACTCTCTTTCCTTCATGCTTTGATTCTCTTTTTCCTCCTCAATTTGAATTTTATTTATCATCTACTTCCAAGCCCGGCTTCACTACCATCTTCAGGTTTTAGCCTGGCAGCGGGTACCCGGCGATTTTCGATCCTCCGTATCCAACCGTTACTTTCACTTTTCCTTCTTCAGTAAGACATCAATAAGCACTTCGCCAGAGCGAGCGAAGCGCTTATGGTCCGACATCGTACCCTTTGGATGCACGTTAGAGATGGCTACACAACGCATCCTTACTGTGCTTAATCGGCGTCATCCCATTCCACGTCCCAATCTTCATCGAAGGCATAATACACGTCGAGGGGATCGGTACTGATGACTTCCAGTTGCACGGTGCATTCGGGGCACTTGAGCTGGGCATCTAGCTCGGGCTTGTCCATGCGGATCGCAGCGTCGCATTCGGGACAACACGTCTTGGGCATGTTTTATCTCCCTGGTTGACGCTCGCGTGTTTAGTCGTATTCTTCTTTGTCCCAATCTATGTCATAGTCGAGCGGAAAGTCGACCTCGAAAGGATTGGTGCTGATGATTTCCAGCTCCGTGCCGCACTCGTGGCAGGAGATCATCGCACCTACTCGCGGGTTCTCGCTACTGATCACAGCGTCACAATTGGGACAATAGGTCTTGTACATTTTTCACCTCCTGTTTCGTTTCTTTTGTCTTTGAATGTCTTGCAAAATTGAAACCCTCGCAGGGCAAGGGAAGTATAGCACAAAACAAACGTTAATGCGGTAAGTGATCGGTGAATCTCTGGTGAAGAATCGGTGTATGCCGCTTGGAACTTGCACAGATGCCAGTACGCGTCCAGCCTCTCAGTTGCAAAGCTACAGTTCTAAGGATATAATACCTCCTTAGCATCATCAAGCTATAAAAATATCAGCTCTATCAGGAAAAAACATGGCAAAATCCCTCAATCTTTCAGAGGGCGAACTAGTGGCTCGACTACTGGTCGTAGATGACGAGGCCAACATACGTGCTGGCTTGCGAGATCTTCTTAGTTTGAAGGGATACCACGTTGAGGAGGCCAGATCTGGTTACGAGGCGCTGGCTCTACTGGAAAACACGTCCTACGACTTGATGGTATTGGACATGCGTATGCCCGGGATGGACGGAGTAGAGGTAATGCGTCGCGCTCGGAAAATGCACCCCGACTTGCCGATCATCGTCCTGACCGCCCACGCCTCACTGGAGAGCGCCATCGCTGCCGTGAAACTGGATGCCGCCGATTATCTGCTCAAACCATTCGAGGTACAAGATCTCATTGCCACCGTCTCGCGGGCCTTGAGAGATCATAGCGAACGACTACGTCGCCAGCGCTTGTTGGATATGATGGGCAAGGCGCTGAATACATTGCGTGAGACAGAAGGTTCCACAGTTTCTCCGTCTCTCTCTCCATCTCCACCGTCGTCGCCCAAGCGTTTTCTGCGCGCCGGTCCCATCACCCTCGATCGTCAAAGGCGGCTGGTCACAGTGCAAGATGAACCGGCCCGTAAAGCAGAGCTGACGGAGGGCGAAACGGACGTTCTCGTCGCTCTGATGAACCACGCCGAAGAGGTGCTCTCTTGCAGCAAATTGGTCGAGACCGCGATGGGGTATGAACCCGACGAATGGGAAGCCCAGAGTATGATCCGACCTTACATTTTTCGCCTGCGTCGCAAGATCGAAAAAACCCCTGAAAAGCCCCGCTTGATCCGCACAGTGCGGGGACGTGGCTATTTCTTATCTCTCACCTGACCCGAGTCCCAACACATCTCGTTCCCTTCCAAGAACCTACCTGCGCCGCCTCACTCGTCAAGTCGTCCAGAGTGTCCAGGGCGATTCTTGCTCACATTTTTTTACCCCTCACATTTTCCTTATCATGAATGTTTTTGAAATCAAGCTGAAAGCACGCCAGTAGGTCTTTGTGTTATACTTGTATTGATTGATGAGAATTCTCATTTGAGCCAAGTGGAATCAGCCATCTCGTTCAAACAGGAGGTAAGTTATTAGAGAACACCACAAAGTAGCCTTATCTATCTCCTCAACCACCCGTGGTCTCTCTGCAATGTGTTGATGATAGCTGACTGCTGATCGTTTCGGAGCAGGCGGAGCAACATCCATGCGGAGAGACCACTCAAAACTTGTTGATGAAAGGGGAAAAATGATTGGGAAACTGCAAAAATTACTCACAGAAGAAAGAGGGATCACCACTCTGGAGACAGCCATCATCTTGATTGCTTTTGTCGTGGTTGCAGCCGTATTTGCTTTTACCATTCTCTCGGCGGGTACATTCTAAAAAGCCATTATCTAGTCCTCATCACCGACCTGGGCGCGAATCAGACCTTTGAGAACGTATCCCTGGGAGGCAGGTGTTCCAAGTACAGACCACACCAGTTAAAATCACAGACGGCATAGATCTTGACTGGGTCGCAATGGGGCGTAACTCCAGAATCTCGCTTAACGATTCGACTGGGCCTGGACCCAGTCGAATCGTTTTTCTAGCAGTGCTCAGATAAACCAACGGGAGAGATTTTCATGGAATTGGAACACAGGGTAAAGCAACTCGAGCGCGACATGGATATCCTGAAGGGAGAGATCGAACAAACACTGCTAGACGTGCGGGAGAACCTTCTCGAGAGACCAACGAGTCCATCACGAAAGCGCAAAAGGGCCTGGACGCTGGCGCTGCTCAACGTTCTCCTGGGCCTCACATTGTTCACAAACTTGTGTTTCTACACATCGGATGCCCCATCAAGCATTCATCCTGTTCTGATTCCCTGGCTGCGCGCTTTTTGGATCGTGCTGGCCTTCCTTTGGCTCATCCTTCAGATGTACCCCTTGACATTGCTACTGGATCAAGAGGAGACACACGCACCCAAGGTAGCCTGGCGCAATGCAATCAGGATTTTCACTTCCAATCCAGGGTTAACTCTCATGCTGATGTTGGCAGTGCTAGGCGTGGCCGTCATCAGTATGGCGTTCCCATTGCTGTGGTTTGTGGTCGTGGGGGTAATATTGGCTGTCGTGGGCGTCAACGGGATACTATACGTATTGCGGTCACATCGGCAAAGAGCTAACGTGGAAGATAGAGAATAAGACAATCGTGTGATAACAAAAAAAGGAGTCCCCCATTGGACTCCTTTTCACAGTTCTTTTATCCCACTCTAATCCATATCTTTCTACATCGTTTGTACACTTTGATCTTGCTCCCATTTGCTCGGTGGGTGCGCTCATAGAGCACTGGATCCGGGCAGTTTCGCGGATGGGAATCGTATAGTCTAGCTTCCTCCAATATGCTCGGCGGCATCGTACCCTGCCGCCAGCGCTTTCAGATTCATCTCTTCCGTCCCGCGTGGGGCACGACCGCGCACTGCTGCCTCCAGCGCCTCCCGTGATACGATCCCGGTCAGACCGACCAGTACTCCCAGTCCGACCACGTTCGCGACGATCTCCCGTCCCGCCACCTCCAGCGCCGTACTCGTCAGCGGCACGCGCACGGCCCGTGTCGTCGGAGCGCGGGTGACGTGATCGCTATCCAGAATCAGCAATCCGTCTTTACGCATCTGACGGCCATATCTATCGCACGCCTCCTGCCCCATGCAGAGCGTGATGTCGGCTTCCGTCACCTTGGGATAGTGGATCTCGCCATCGGAGATCACCACCTCCGCCCGGCTCGCTCCACCTCGCGCCTCTGGCCCATAAGACTGAGTCTGGACGACGTTCTTGTCATCCAGAATCGCTGCTTCGGCCAACAGGATGCCCGCCAGGATCGCTCCTTGTCCACCCGTGCCGGCCAATCGTATCTCGCATTGTCTCGCCATCATGCCGCCTCCGCTTGTGCTCGTTCGATAATCTGATCGTAGAGTTGCGTGTACTCGGGGATGTCCCGCTCCACAAACACGCCGCGCACGATCTTGCCCTGTTTCTCTTCCTCGCTCATCTTTTCGGCCCTTTTGAGCGTGATACTCTGTTCCTTGAGGCGGCGCATCATGGTCGGCGCGGTGCCCCAATGATTGATCCGGCCCAGCGTCGTGTGGCAGTAACTCATCGCCTCGACCACTGAGAACCCTTCTTTGCCGATCGCCCGGGCGATGTATTTCTCCAACTCCCGCACGTGGTAGACGGTGCTGCGAGCGACAAAGGCGGCCCCCGCCGTCACCGCCAGCTCGGCGATGGGGAAGGGCTGCTCGATGTGGCCGTAAGGGGCGGTCGCTGCCCGCACGCCGATGGGCGTGGTGGGCGAGTACTGGCCGCCCGTCATCCCATAGGTGGAGTTGTTGACCACGATGGCGGTCAGCCCGATATTCCGCCGGGCGGCGTGGATGAAATGGTTGCCGCCGATGGCCAGCGCGTCGCCGTCCCCCATCACCGCGATGACCTTCATCTTCGGACGCACCATCTTCAGCCCGGTGGCAAAAGCCAACGCCCGGCCGTGAGTAGTGTGCATCGTGCTAAAATCCACGTACACCGGCATGCGGCCTGTGCAACCGATGCCCGAGATCATCGCCACGTCATTCTTGTCCAGTTGCAGCTCGTCCACCGCCCGCACAATCGTCCCCAGGACGATACCGATGCCACATCCCGCGCACCAGACGTTGGGGAATTTTTTGCTATGGCGCAGATAACGCTCGTGAACCCGCGACTCGCGCGGGATCTTGAGATCGTCGAAGGATTGTTGTTTTTTCATGTCGCCCACTCCCGTTCTTCAATGGCAGCCAGTATCTCGGCGGGTTGGATCATTCCACCGTCAGCTCGATTGATCCGATGCACCTTGTGCCGCTCCACCACTCGCTCCACCTCCAGCGCCAATTGGCCCCGGTTCAGTTCCGGCACGATGACGTGGTGTAGCCGGGCGGCGGCGTGCTCGACGACCTCCTCGGCAAAGGGCCAGATCGTCTTGAGCTTGAGAAAGCCCACCCTACGCCCCCGCTCCCGCGCCATTTCGACGGCGTGGCGGGCTGAGCGGGCCGTCACACCGTAGGCGACGACCAGCGTCTGGGCGTCCTGGATACCGTCTTCATCATAGAGTAAAATGTCCGAAAGGCTACGCTCGATCTTGCGAAAAACTCGCTCCAGCCAGGGTTGAACTTCGTCCAGCCGGTTGGTCGGATACCCTCGCTCGTCGTGGTGCAGACCGGTGATGTGATACCGGTAGCCCTCGCCGAAAGGCATCAACGGCGGCACATCGGCGAGATTCTCGTAAGGTTTGTACCACTCTGGCGGCACCGTCGTGCTGGCCCGCTCCACCCGTTCGATGGTCTCTGGAGCGGGCAGGACGATGCGCTCGCGCATGTGGCCGATGACTTCGTCCATCAAAAGGATCACCGGCGTGCGGTACTTTTCGGCAAAGTTAAAGGCCTGCACCGTCAGGTCAAACGTCTCGCGGACGGACGATGGCGAGAGGGCAATGATGGGATAATCGCCGTGACTCCCCCATCGTGCCTGCATCACGTCCCCTTGTGAAGGACTGGTGGGGCGCCCGGTGGAAGGCCCCAGTCGTTGCACGTTCACGATCACACAGGGAATCTCGGTCATCGCTGCAAAGCCGATGTTCTCCATCATCAGGCTAAAGCCAGGGCCAGAGGTAGCGGTCAGCGCCTTTGCTCCGCCCACCGACGCGCCGATGACGGCGGCGATGGATCCGATCTCGTCCTCCATCTGGATGAACTTGCCCCCCACCTGGGGCAACCGGCGAGACAAGACCTCGGCGATCTCGGTGGCCGGAGTGATGGGGTAGCCGCCGAAAAAGCGGCAGCCGGCCGCGAGGGCGCCCTCGGCGCAGGCTTCGTCCCCCTGCATCAGTCTTGCGGTCGTTTTCGCGTTCATGCTGTCTCCTCCGGTTCAATGTCTGTCACAAAGATCGCAAAGTCCGGGCAATGCAATTCGCACCAGCGACAGGCGGTGCATTTCTCCGGGTGCGCCACGTTGACCCGTCCGCCGGGTCCCTGTTCCAGCACCTTGACCGGACAGAACTCGACGCACAGTCCACAGCCCTTGCACCAGTTGGGGAAAATAGTCACGCGGCCGCGCGGCAGTTTCCGTTTTGGTTTGGGCTTTTCTTCTTTCACCGTTTCTACGACGTCTACTTCGTTCACTTTTTTACTTGACCTCCTTTGAACTCCCCCCATTATCCCATAAAATGGGACTTTGGGCCAACGAGAGGCAACAGCTTGTTTCGGATCTGAGCGATTGAGCAGTTGCTGGGGGGATGATAAACTTCAGATTCGTCCCTCTACTCGTTGCTCGCCCCCGGCGAGGGCGAATCGAGGAAATCCCAATGATTCGATCCATCTGGCCGCCGACCGTACGAGACGTCCTCCCGCTGCGGGCCAAAGACAATCCAGTCCAAGGGTACCAGGCCGTGAGCCTCGCTGGCAAAGAGACCGATCTCCTCTCCATCTGCACTCAGCTTGAAGTCGGCGTGCCGTGGCCCTTGTATCTCGTCCCTGTCGCACCAGACCAACAAATGGCTACTTGGCGGGATGATCGTACCTGCTGGGAACTGCCACTTTTGCGGCTCGGTTAGATCGTCCGTGAGGTACATTCCATCCAGTGTGGCCGTGACTGCGCCGCTGTTATACAGCTCCAGCCAATCATCGTATTCGCCCGCCTCGTCCTGGTTGACTCGCTCGTTGTCGGCCAGAAACTCGTTGACGAGCACGGCGGGAGGAGTGTAGCCGATCAGGTAACGGAATGCAGCCTCTGGGGCAGCGGCTGGGTAAAGCACGCGTTGGCCTCCATCGTCCACCGCTTCCAGATAATATGTTACCAGAGCGCCCTCGGATTGAGGCGTGATGTGCGCGGTGTACGTGATCGCTCCGAGCATCGGCGCGGGCTGGAAGCCGCTCCCGGCATCGTACCAGAGGGTAGCGGAGATGATTGGGCTACCGGCGGTAATGACGGCGGTCACGGTCACGCCTTCGCCCGCGCCGGGCCAGGTAGGCGTGCGCGTCACCTCCAAAAACTGTGGCGGGCGCAATAGATTGGGCTCGCCAGGCGTGGGAGTGGTCATCGCGTACCACTCGTCGTCGCCATCGTAGAAGCGTCCCCAGGAGACATTCGTCGTCTGCGGGGGGAAATAGACCGCGTCAATGGGCGCATAGTAGTGGGCTTGCGAATCGTACAGCGTTATCTGCTCGCCATCCCCGGCAAGCCGGAAGCTGCCGTGGAACGGCTTTTCCACCCAATGCTCCCCGTCGAGCCAGATGAGCAGATAGCTGCCGCCAAGGACAACCGCCCCATCCGGGATCTGCCAATAAGTGTGCTCCGTGATGTTATCCGAGAGGTACATGCCGCTCAAGTTGACGGGAACGGAGCCGGCATTATAGATCTCGACCCAGTCGTCGTGATCGCCATATTCGTCCTCCAGTGTGTGAGTGTTGAGCGCCATCAACTCGTTGATGTAAATGGATGGGCGCTGCCAGCCCACGATGTAGCGGTAGTCGCCCTGCGGCCAGCCGGGACGATCTATTGTCACCATTCCCGCCTCGTCTTCCACTTGGAGATAATACTCGATCCAGGTGCCGTCAGCCTGAGCAGGGATGGTCCCAGTGCCAAGATTTCCACTCGCTGCGGCCATCGGCAGGGGCTGATAAGCCGGTGGAGAGGTTCCTGGAGCAAAGGTACGATACCACAACGTGGCTGTGACAATGCCCTCGTCGGTGATGATGGCCGTGATGGTGACAGGTTCACCTCCGGCAGGCATAGTATGGGTCACCTCACTGATGCGGGGCGGCACCCCCCCGTTGGGCCAGCCAGGAGTGGACGTGGTGAACGACAGCCAGGAGGAGCTGCTGCCGTCGGGCATGCGTCCGTAGGAGACGTCGGTGATTTGAGCGGTAAACGTCAGCACAGAGATGGGCGTATTGCTGAACACGTCGCGATCGAAAAGACCGATCTGCCCAACCGTGCCGCTCAATTCAAAGCTGGTGTGCAATGAGCCTTCTTCCTCCTCGCCGTCGGCCCAAAAAAGCAACGCCTCGCCGGGCAGAACGAGGCTGTCGTCGGGGATGCGCCATTTCGTCGTCTCGCTCAGATTGTCGGTCAGGTACATCCCGCCCAGGTCCCAGGTCAGCGTGGAACTTTTGTTATAGACCTCGAACCAACCGTCATAGTCGCCCGCTTCGTCGGCGATGGTGCTGGCGTTCACCGTCATCAGCTCGTTGATCGCGAGAGGCACCTCCAGGTCGGGGCAAAAATCGGACATACTTTCCTCGAGGAACTGAATACGATGGGTGATGTACATCTTCAATTCATCCGGCCCGTTGGAGAACTGGAAACCCTCAGGCTGCCAGCGGTGAGGGTCAGCCCCGGCCCAGGGGCGGATGGAAAGGAAGGCATCGTCAATGCGGGGGAACATCTCGGCTGGACTGAACTCGTCGGCCATCAGTTCTTCGAGTCGGCGACAGTGGAAGAAGCGAAATTCCGGCACCTTCATCATCCGGTCGATCAGAGCGTTGTACTTGCCATCCACCTTTTTGCTCTCGCGAGTGCCGCTGTCGATGGGATTGTCCCAACTGATCTCTTCGTCGAGCAGATGCCCATAACCCCCGGCCCCTGCATCGGCGTTGTTACCGAGCGCGATGTCCACGTCCCAGGGCAGGATGATCCAGCGGTCGGCGCTGAAATCGTGATAGAGATAATAGTTCTTTTCCAGCATCTCAAAGTTGCCGATGAGGATGTTGACGGCGTACCAATCCAGCCATCCGTTTACGTCCAGCGCTTTGGCGATAGTCTCTGGGAACCGCTCGTCGGGCGTCTCGTTGATCAATTTGATGAACGAGACCAGGTCCTCGTGCTTGCTCTCTCGATTCGTTTTCTTGGGATAATGATAATCGTACCACCAGTCGTCTATCTCCGGGGTCAGGTTGCCGTAGAACGGCTTGTACAGATTGCCGTGCATCTCGATACCTCGCGCATGGAGGAACAGCTTGTCAACCTGCTCGACCTGAGAAAAGAGGCCGTAATACCCATCGTTGATGTACAGACGGGCGAAACCCGCGCGCGGGGTGGGGACGCCGACGCGGGCAAAGAGATCGTAATTGACGTAACTGCGCAGCAACGTCTGATCCGGATAATCGGCGTTGAGGTTCAGCTCCTCCTGGCCCTGGAAGAGGTCGGAGCCAGGGAAAAAGATCTTCCAGCACTTTTTGGGCATCAGGCGAGAGGTATCGCCCCGGTAACGGACATACACTTCCCAACTGCGCTCATCGATAAAGACGGCGGGTATGGTTTCATCCAGGTAAGGAGATTCGGCCAGCTTGGCCAGGTCGCCATAGTTGGCGTAGAGGCGGTAAAGGGGCACAGAGAGTGGCGGGGGAGGATAATTGCGCACGATCAGGGGCAAGTAGACATAGTGTTCTTGAGCCGGGACGCGCGGAGTGACCAGAGGCCGGGGCGCGCTGGCAACACCGGCGATGGTGGAGATCGCCAGCAGCAAGCCCACGACCGCCAATACTGCCAGCCCCTTCCTTTTCATTGCGACTTGTCTCGATCAGTAATCGCGCATCACGAGAGGAAGATAGATAAAATGCCAGACGCCGACGCGAGAGGTCTCGGTGTAGACGGCGCTGACGTACTCCTCGGTCGCGACCTGCACCACGTTGGTCAACAACCCTTCGTAGTCGATTGCGGTGGTGACGACGAACGTCTCTGTCCAGACGACACCGGGCGCGATCGGAGCCAGTGTCCAGGTGAGAATCCCCGTGGGAGTAACGTGGTCCGGCAGCGTGTCGGTGACGGTAGCGTGTAGAACAAAATCCCCCGTGTTTGTGACGTGGATGGTATAGATCAATGGCTCGCCAACCTGCACCTTATCGGTACTGGCCCGTTTGATAATATCCACGCCCGACGCGAGCACGTGCGTATAGACACCCGCCGCACCTTCTTCAGTCGTCACCTGCACCACGTTGGTCAGCGGCCCGGCGCAACCCACCTCGACGGTGACAACGACCGTCTCTGTCCAAACACCGTCGGGGGCGATTAGCATCGGCGTCCAGGTGATCATTCCGGCGGGCGCGACGCAGCCTGGCAGGACGTCGGTGATGGTCGCAGTGAGAGCTGCTTTACCGACGTTGGTGACGCAAATCGTATAGGTCAGCGGCGCTCCAGACGCCGCCGGAACAGCGGCACGCTTGCTCACGAGCATTCCGGTTTCGTCGGCGCCGAGGTCGGGAAGGGCGCCGATGGGCCGGGGATCGCCGTCTACATCTGCGGGTACACCGACGTCTATCCCCGCATCAATGGCAGGCGAATCGGGCAGAAGGTGGTAATCCTGCAACGCAGGCGCGACAAAGGAGGGCGCTCCCGTGATGACATTTGTACCGCTGATCGGATCGCTATCGTTGTTCCACAGCAACGTGTGGCTCACGCTCAGAATCGCTCCCATCGTCGCGCTGATGCCCACGTTGTGGCTGACCACGACGTTGTTGGCGAGAGTAATCGCCAGTGGAGTCAGGACAGCAAGGCCAGTCCCCTGCATACCGCCCACCAGGGTGTTGTGATAGACAAAACCGACGCCTGCTCCCCCCAGTTCGAGGCTGCCGCTGATGTGGTCGCTCACCATATTGTTGGTGAGCGTAAAGACAGGAGCCTGACGGATGGCGATGCCGATGGTCGCGTTACTGAAAACCCGGTTTGCCTCAATGCGCGCCCAACCGACTATGTCGTCGGCCTTGATGCCATTGTCGGCGCATCCACTGACGACGTTGTTAGCAACCAGAGCTGTCGTCCCCCGAGCGTCAATACCGTCGTCGTTGGTATCGTATATGGTGTTGTGTTGAATGCGCGTGTCGCCCGCATCCTCAATGTGCACGCCATCCTTGTCGGCATTGTAGATCGTGTTCGATAAGATGGCGATGGTCTGGCCTCGACCGTCAATCCCATCCTTGTCAGTATTATAGATCGTGTTGCCGCGAATCTCGACGTCGGTGCTCGTGCTGGTGGTGTGGATGCCGTCGCCGCCGGTATCGTGGACGACGTTGTTCACGATCGTGGAAGCGCCATGGTGGGCCGAGATGCCGTGATCGCCCGCGCCGGTGACCAGATTACCGCTGATGATCTGCGTGCCGCTCACGTCTACGCCGTCGGCCAGCGTGGTGTGAATGGTGTTGCTGATGATGGATACAGCGCCGCCCTCGACGTGAACACCGTCCGCCTGGATGTCACGAATCCGATTGTCGAACAACCACAAGCTGCCGTTGTCCACCTGGACACCCTGGTACGTACAATCCTCGATGATGCCACCGGTAACAGTGACCACGCCGCCCCTCTCGATCAGCAACCCTTCCTCACCGATGTGCGAGATGTGCACGTCCGTTATCTCTACCACGCCATCGTCCACCTCGAAGCCTCGCTGCGCGGTCATAATCTGGGTGGCGGAGACGAGAACGGTCCCGTCCTCGATCTCGAAACCCTGCTTATTCATATCTCGGATCGTGCATCGCTCGACTGTCGCCCGGCCGCTCGAAACGTGGATGCCATCCTGGCCATTGCGCAAAGTGAACCCCTCGACCACCACCGGGGCAGTTCCGCCCGTCATCGAGATAACATGAGCGCCGTTCCCGTCGATCACGGCAGGGTAACTGATGGGGGATTGGACGGTGAAGGAGATGTCCCACCCGCCCCGCAGCCTGACGCCGTGAGTTATGGTCAGGTTCTCGGTGTAGATGCCGGCGGCGACCCACACCTCGTCGCCGGGCAAGGTAGCCAGGTTGATAGCTTGTTGGATGCTCTCGCCTTCCTGCACGTAGTAGATGTCAGGGTCGGCGTGAACGAGGGGAGCGGGGCAGAGCAACAACATCAAAGCAACGACCAGTCCAACCCCCAACATCATTGCTGCCCAGAGGCGGTGAACGTTCATCGCGTCCTCCTTTCTTGCCAGCCTACAGCATCAACTCGCCGACTCCGGCAGGATCTGGCGATCCCGCCGGAGCGACGCAATCTCTCACAGACGACCGGGGACGCGCTTATTCCGGCTCCCACCACACATAGATCAGCGCGTCACCCCCGTGCTCATAGTACTCGACCTTGACGTCGTGGTTGCCGGTATCCACCCAACAGGTGCCGCAGTAGGCAATCCCGTTGTTTCCATGCCACTCATCCAGCACCAACTCGCCGTCTACCCAGATCCGCGCGCCATCGTCGCTCATGGCGCAGAAGCGATAGTTATCCGCTCCCAGGTGCATCTTTGTCGTCCAGCGAGCGGAAAAGTACTCGTTCCTCACCCCAGGAAGCGGGCTATCGGTGCCCCAATCGAACCCGATCCAGGGCGTGTGGTGGGTGGCGACCGGCGAACCCACGAGTTCCTCATTGTTATAGAACTGACCGTGCCAGCCATCGCTGGGCGTTGGCGTGTCGTCTGGCTTGGGAGTTGGGGTTGGCGTCGCCCCCGTCAACTGCTTCCACCAGAAGGATACGCGGGCGACCTGAGTGCGATCGTAGTATTCTACTTTGATGGTATGATTGCCAGCCGAAAGGGAGCGATCCGCCGTGTAGAGGCGGTACCCGCCATCTCGCCAGCCGTCAATGATGCGCTCGCCGTCCACATAGACGCGCACGCCGTCATCCGCCTTGGCGTAAAAGCGGTGGTTCCCCTCGCTGAAGCTAAAGGTCCCAGTCCAGCGCACGGAGAAATAGTTCGTCGGCATCCCACCGGCTGGGGGTCCCCAGTTCCAGTCAAAGTAGATGCTCTCGTCTTCTCGCGTCACGTAGGCCGATCCGGTCAGCGAGATGTTGTCGAAATACTCCCCCGACCAGGGACCAGGATAGGATGGGGACGGATGCGGCGTTGGAGTTGGAGATGGAGGCGAAGGTGGAGCGGCGCCAGGGATCACGAGACGCTGCCCCACATAGATACTGTTGAGGTTCGTGATCCCGTTGGCTTGAGCGATGGCCCACATGTCCACCCCGTAGCGCAGTGCGATGCGATACAGGTTCTCGCCCGGCTGCACGACGTGGACGGTGCTGACTGGCCGGCCCTGGGGGATGACGAGACGCTGGCCCACATAGATCAGATTGGGGTTAACAATGTTGTTGGCGTTAGCGATAGTCCACATGTCCACCCCATAGCGACGCGCGATGCTGTACAACGTCTCGCCGCGTTGGACAATGTGGATCACGTTACTCCTGTTCGGTCCCGCCGACGCCGGTACGACGCTGACCAGCAGGGCCAGCGTCACAACCACCAGTACAGTAGAGAGACACTTTTTCATTTCACTCCTCCTTTGCAGATGGATAAATGGTGAATCCAAAACTATACATTTGCCACAGTACTAGTGTAGCCGAATTTGGACGGAATGTCGGTTACAGTTGCATTGCAATTCCCTAACGGAAGGAACCCAAAAAATTACAGGCCAAGGGAAAAGCAAGTTGTGGCAATCTCAATTGGGTGTGTTTCAAATGGGTTGAGTAGCCGCGCTTTCCATAGCGCGCGGTATGGAAACCGCGACTACCTCCAACCGAAATGAAAATCTCAATTCGACCGCCACCATATATCCCAGGCTCAGAGTGGTTTCAGGTTCCGCGGGTGTAGAGCAGGTGGTAGAAAGAGAAGCGATGATGACAGCAATCGGAACGATGGTCAGTCACGTTCCTGAGCAAACCACACGCAGCCCGGATGAGAAGAGGCAGAAGGGTAATCACTTCCAAGATCTGGAACAACCTCAAGTCACGCAATGTTCACCTCTCAAGCATCCGCGCGATACGAGCGGCCACGCGCGCGTTGTGGACCAGGAGCGCCTCATTGGCCCGTTGCGCTCGTCCGCCGGTCAATTCGACCATTCGCTTCAGCAAGAAGGGAGTCACGTGCTTGCCGGATATGCCGCCTTCCTCTGCCTCCTCCACCGCTTGCGCAATGACAGCCTCGGCCTCGCCAGCCTGGAGTTGGTCGCTCGCCGGGACAGGAACGCAGACCAGGAGCGCCGCCGTTAAACCCAGTTCTTTTCGTGCTTGCGCCATCTGCGCCACTTCTTCCGGCGTCTCGACTTGCGCGTCCAGACTCAGTCCCGATCTAGGGCTGTAAAAGGCGGGAAACTCCTCGGTACCGTAGCCGATCACCGGCACGCCGTGGGTCTCGAGGTGTTGCCGCGTGCGCGGCAGGTCCAGGATAGCCTTGGCCCCCGCGCAAACAACGGTGATGGGGATGGAGGCCAGCGCGAGCAGATCCGCCGAGACGTCCTCTGGATGATTGCGATGCACGCCGCCGATGCCGCCGGTAGCAAAGACGTGGATACCGGCCTGATGCGCCAGGTGCATCGTCGCGGCGACGGTCGTGCCGCCGCTGGCGCCCTGAGCCAGAGTGGGGACCAAGTCACGCAAGCTGATCTTACGGACCGCCTGGTCGGAGGCCAATGCGGCCAGTCGCGCCAGTTCCTCGCCAAAAAGTCCCACTCGCGCTTGGCCCTCCAGCACGGCGATGGTGGCCGGCAGCGCCCCTTCTTCGCGCACCGCCGCCTCCATTCGCCGGGCGATCTCCAGATTGGCCGGAGACGCAAACCCGTGAGTGATGAGCGCCGATTCCAACGCTACCACCGGCGCGTCGGCAGCGAGGGCCTGGGCGATTTCGGGGGCGACGTGCAGCACGCTGACCTTTACCTCTTCCCCAGTAACTCTGCCGCCAACTGGGCGTACACTTCCGCAGCGGCGTGGACATCGGCCAGCCGGATGTGCTCATTGGGCGTGTGAGCGTGCCGCTCCTCTCCTGGCCCGAAACCGACCGCGGGGATGCCGGCTGTGCCCGCCGTATAGACCCCCTCGGTCGAGAAACCCCAGCAGCTCACCTGAGGTCGGCGCTTCAACTGGGTCTGGGCAGCACGTACAGCGGTCACGATCAATGGATGATCTTCCGTCATCACCCACGCCGGGTAGAACTCGCGGGCGCGACAGGTATAGCCGGTGTAACTGGTGGTGTGATACTCTGTCACCTCCACGTCCGCCTCCACGCCCTCGCGGGCGATGATCCGCTGCACTTCGGCCAGGGCTTTGGCTTCGTTCTCTCCCAAGGTCAGCCGCCGGTCAATGATCAACTCGCAGCGGTCGGGCACGGCGTTGCGGCTACCGGCGCTCGAGGCGATGCTGGTCACCGCCAGGGTGCCGGGGCCGAGGAAATTGTCGTCCGCCAACTGCTCGGCGAGAAGCTCCAGGCCAAACACCAGTCGCGAGGCAGTGTAAATGGCGTTTTCGCCCAGATTGGGGCTGGCGGCGTGGGCCGAGCGCCCGTGAGTGGTCACCCGCATCTCCAACCGTCCTCGCTGCCCACGATTTACGTTCAAATTGGTCGGTTCACCCAGCACCACCCAGTCTGGACGTATCCCCTCCTCTTCGATCAGTATCCGTGATCCCAATCCTTCACACCGCTCTTCCTGTACGACGCAGGCCACGACGACGTCCCCCTTCAGCGCCACGCCTGCATCACGCAGTAGCTTGGCCCCGTATACCATCGCCGCCAACCCGCCCTTCATATCACAAGCGCCCAAACCGTAGAGCACGCCATCCTCGACCTCGGCGCCGAACGGATCGTGGTTCCAGGGTTCGGGATCGCTGACCTGCACCGTGTCCATGTGAGCGTTGAACATGAGCAGCGGACCGCGACCCGGTCCGATCCAGCCGACGGCGTTTCCGACACGGTCAATGCGGACGTCGCGAAAACCCAACGTTTTCATTTCCGCGACGATGCGTTCCGCCACCGCGCCCTCCTGGGTCAAGGGGCTGGGCGTCCGCACCAGGTCGCGCAGAAAATTCGTCAGGCCCTTTCGATCTTGATCGCCTAGTCTGAACTCGTTCATAGCAAGGAAGTATATTTTAGATTCTAAACACCTAATGTCAAGTCCGGCTCCAAGTTCCTCAAGATGATACTATGGGTCAGGGTTGAGGACAAGTAGCGCGCACAAACTTGACAGAGCCAGTGGCATGTGTTAACATCACCTGTACCGTCAGGATCGACAAATCCTACATTGGAACGTACCCAACGCACCGCAAGCCGATAGGTCGGCAATCGGCAGGTGCTTTTTATAGAGCCTCTCGACCCTTTATTCAGGAGAATACAATGGCTGCAAATTTACGAATCGTGCCCCTGGGCGGCCTGGGGGAAGTTGGCAAGAACATGATGAGCATCGAGTATGGCCGCAATATCCTCATCATAGACGTCGGCATGATGTTTCCCGAATCGGACATGCTGGGGATCGACTATATCATCCCCGATTGGAGCTATCTGCGCGATAAAAAAGATCAAGTGCGCGCGATTTTCATCACTCATGGTCACATGGATCACATCGGCGCGCTGCCCCACTTTCTGGAAGAGTTTGACGCGCCGGTGTACGCCACGCGGCTGACGCGCGGGCTGATCGAGGTCATACTGGGACAAAAGCACATGCTGGAACAGACAACACTGCACACCTACGCCCCTGGCGACGCGATCGACATTGGCCCCTTCACCGTCGAGCCGTATCACGTCTGCCACTCCATCCCCGATACGGTGGGGCTGGGCATCACGACACCGGCTGGCTTGCTCGTGCACAGCGGCGATTTTAAATTCGACCACACGCCGGTGGACGGCTGGCCCACCGATTACGCCAAGTTGGCCGAGTTCAGCGGGCGGGGGGTGCTGGCGCTCCTTTCCGATAGCACCAACGCCGATCAACCCGGCAAGACCCTCTCAGAGGCCGTGCTGGACGGTGTGTTCCACCAGATTATGCGCGAGGCGCCGGGGCGGTTGATCGTGGCGACCTTTGCCTCGCTGATCTCTCGCATCCAGCAGGTGGTGGACGTGGCCGCGCGACACAACCGCAAGATCGCCATCGCCGGCAGAAGCATGATCGAAAACACCAAGATGGCCCGCAAGCTGGGCTATCTCGACATCCCCGAGGGGATGCTGGTGAGTCTGGACGAGATCAAGCATTTGCCGCCCCGCCAGGTCGTCATCATGGCGACCGGCTCGCAGGGCGAGCCGATGGCGGTGCTGAACCGGTTGGCGACCGGGCGGCACCATTCACTGCACATCCACGAGGGAGACACGGTGGTGCTTTCCTCGCACACCATCCCCGGCAACGAGGAGACGATCCACGGCGTCATCAACCGGCTCTTCCAGAGAGGCGCGGACGTCTATTACTATCCCGTCGCACAGGTGCACGTCTCGGGCCACGCCAGCCAGGAGGAGCAAAAGATGCTGATCAGCATGCTCCACCCTCGCTATCTCATCCCTATCCACGGCGAACTGCGGCATCTCAAGCAACACGCCAAGATCGCGCGCGATCTTGGCATCTCGGAAGAGAGCATCGCGGTGATCGAAAACGGCTATGTGCTGGATTTCGATGACGGGCAGATGAGGATCGGGGAGCGGGTGCCCGGCGGCTACGTCTTTGTGGACGGCTCGCTCGTGGGCGAAGTCGGGCCGATGGTGATGCGCGAACGAGAGGCGCTGGGACAGAACGGATTCGTGACCGCGATCGTCCCCTACAAGCGCCGCAAGGGCCAGCCCGCGGGCCATCCGCGCATCGTCACCCGGGGGTTTGTCTTTGTCCCCGAGGCGGAGGAATTGTTGGCCCGGGCGCAGGACGTTGTCCGCTCGGCGGCGTCGGTCAAACGGGGCACCCCGCCGAGTGAGGTCGAGGAGCTGGTAGTCCAAACCCTTTCCCGTTTTTTCCGCCGCGAGACCAGCCGCGACCCGGTCGTGACCTCTGTAGTGCTGGAGGTGTGAACGCAAAGCAAAGGGGGCCACATGACCACCATTAAACTTTTCACCGTGCAGGGCATCGAGGTCAAGATGCACATCACCTTCCCCCTGATCTTGGTCTTGGCTGCCGCGCAATTTGGCTACCTGAACGAGAAAGCTTTCTCCCTATCGGGGGCCGTTTTTGGCACGGTCATCACCTTGCTCCTGTTCGTCTGTGTCGTGATCCACGAGTTGGCGCATAGCCTGACCTCGACCCGTCTGGGCTTTCCGGTGCGCGACATCGTCCTCCTGCCGTTGGGCGGCGTCTCGCAGATAGAGCGCATGCCCGAGGGGCCGGCCCAGGAATTTCTTCTGGCCATCGCCGGCCCAATGAGTAACGTCATCATCGCCAGCGTGCTGATCGCGGTCGGTCTTTTGCTTGGCATGAACATCAACCTGCGATTAGATGTTGCAAACCTGGGCTGGAAAGATACGTTTCCATACCTTATCGTTACTAACCTTTGGCTGGCCGCCTTCAATCTTATCCCTGCCTTTCCAATGGACGGCGGGCGAGTACTGCGGGCGCTGCTGGCCAGCGTGATGCCCTACGCCCGTGCTACAGCCCTGGCTGCCCGTATCGGTCAGAGTCTGTCCTGGGGATTGGGGTTGATAGGGCTGCTGATCAATAATCCTCTCTGGATTTTGATCGCGATCTTTGTCTACTTTGGTGCCACTCAAGAAGGACGTATGGCCCAGATTCGGAGTGTGTTGCAGGATTTGCGCGTGCGCCAGGCTTTCTCGCGTGACGTACTCTTTCTCTCCCCTGACGATCCGGTCAGCCGCGCTGCCGACCTCACGCTCGAGCGTTTCCAGGCCGATTTCCCCGTTTGTGAAGAGGGATGCCTGGTAGGCCTGCTCACGCACGCCGACGTAATCCGCGCTCTGAAGCAGCGTCAGCCGGAGGCGAGTGTGCGAACCGTTATGCAGAAAGAATTTCCCATTCTTGGACTGACCGATGGGTTGTTCGAGGCCCATCGGCAGATGACAAAGGCAGGGCTTGACGCATTGCCCGTGATGGAAGGAGAGCAATTTCTCGGTCTGCTCACCCGCCGCGACGTGAGCGAAGTCTATCAATTGCTCTCGGTCAGCCAGGATTACAGAGGCAAAGGGTAAACTTATGATCACCATCGCTGAAGCGCAGCACTATTACAAAACCGCCGACCTGGTGCACAACTTTGACCACGTACTGCGGGTGCTGAGACTGGCAGAACGTATCGGGCGGGAAGAAGGGGCGGATTTGGAGATCGTGCGGGCGGCGGTGCTGCTGCACGACGTGGGACGAGAAACAGCCGAGTCGACCGGATTGGACCACGCCGTCTTTGCCGCTGCGCGGGCGAGAGAGATACTGGCCGATCAGCCACCCGCGACCGTGGAAGCTGTGACGCACGCTATCGCTGCCCATCGCTTCCGTACCAGCCCGCAGCCAGCCACGCTGGAGGCGCAGGTGCTCTTTGACGCCGACAAGTTGGACGCCATCGGCGCGATAGGTGTGGCGCGGGCGTTCGCCTACGGCGGCACCCATGAACAGCGGCTCTGGGCTCCCGTCGATTCCATAGACGTGACCCGCTGGATGGTGGAGGGGGATGACCTGCAAAACCACACCCCGATCCACGAGTTCGTCGTCAAGTTGTCTCGGCTCAGGGAACATCTCTTTACTGCCACTGGCCGCCGGATCGCCCAGGGCCGCCACGATTTTATGGTCGCTTTCTTCGAGCAGCTCGACGCCGAAGTGCGAGGGGAACGCTAAGCTCCCCTTCGAGCAATGACTCGAAGCCGCTTTGTCGTCCGGATTGGAACAATCCGCCTCATCTATCTGGCGGCGCTCACGCTGCGGCTGGCGCCTGTTCTGCTCACCTACGATCTGCCCATCGGGCTGGACGACATGTTCCAGTACGACATGCTGGCCCGCTCC
>DAOTUB010000148.1:0-4953 GCA_034437455.1 Anaerolineae bacterium
CGCCGAGGGCTTGGTAGGCAAGCGCGAGATCACCGAGGAGGAGGGCTGGATCCCCGTGGGCTACCTGTGGGCGCGCACGATCCCTTGCCAGAACCCGGCCTGCGGGGCCGAGATCCCGCTGATCAAGCAGTTCTGGCTGGCAAAGAAAAAGGACAAGCGCATCGCCTACCGCCCGGTGGTGGATAAGGTGCGCAAGCGGGTAGATTTTGAACTCCTGGAGGACGCACAGGCCATAGAGGTTGCGGGGTTCGACCCCGGCCAGGGTACCGTCACCCGCGGCGATGCCCGCTGTTTGATCTGTGGGCAGGTGACGCCTGTCAACGACGTGCGCCGGCTGGCTTGTCAAGACAGAATGGGTGAGCGAATGGTGGCTGTGGTGCTACGCCATCCAGAGCAAGTGGGCAAGAAGTATCGCCTGGCGACAACTCAAGATGAGCATGTCTTTACTGAGGCTGCCAGATACTTGGAGAAGAGAATTGCCAATTGGCGTTATTTGGAAGATCCTATCCCAACTGAGAAGGCACCGCCAGAAGGACATCGTAGTTGCAGTAATGCCATTTATGGTATGACAACCTGGGACAAGTTCTTTAACGACCGTCAAAAGATGGCTTTGGTTGCCTTTTTGGAGAGAATAAAAAGCAACTATGAACGAGCACTAGCGGATTGCGAGCAATTCGCTGAAGCCGTGGCAAGAGACTCCAGTATTAAACCATCTGAGATGGCCAAGGCTGTGTTAGGATATGTGGCTTTGGCTTTAGACAGAGAGGCAGAAGATAGTACAACCCTTTGCAGGTGGAACCCGAACGCAGAAAAAATGCAAGGAACCTTTGGGCGTCAATCGTTGCCAATGCTTTGGGATTATTTTGAAACAAATCCATTTGGTGGCTCAGTAGGCGATTGGTCTTCATTGATTCGTCTTGAATTGAATGGTTTGCAGCCAAGATTTGCTATTGAGGCTCAATCAAGCGCCGATCAAAGTGATAGCACACAGTTGCTCTTTCCTGATGGCTATTTCAACGCCGTGCTCACCGATCCTCCTTACTATGACAATGTGCATTATGCTGATTTGTCCGACTTTTTTTATGTTTGGCTGAAGCGAGCAATAGGCGATTTATTTCCCGAGTTATTTTCTACTCCTTTGACTCCCAAGAGCTCGGAAGTAATCGTCAGCAAGACACGTCATGCGACGTTTGAGGAAGCAGAGCGATTTTTCGAAAAAACGCTATCAGAATCTTTTTGTGAAATTCAGCGGGTTCTCAAACCTGGAGGCATTGCGGTAACTGTCTACGCACACAAGACAACTGCGGGTTGGGAGACAATGCTAAATAGTTTGGTAGAAGCTGGTCTAGTAGTTACTGCTTCCTGGCCAATACACACCGAGATGAAAACTAGGCTAGTTGCAGCCCAAACGGCAGCTCTGGCTTCCTCCATCTATATGGTCTGCCGCAAGCAGGCGCGCGAGCCATTGGGTTTTTGGAACGAGCTCCAGCCCCAGATTCAGGCCCGCGCCGAGGAAAAGCTGGCCCAGTTCTGGGCCGAGGGCATCGCTGGCGGCGACTTTTTCATCTCCGCCATCGGCCCCGGCATGGAGCACTTTTCCCGCTACGAGCGGGTCGAGACCTATTCCGGGGAGCCGGTCTCCACCGGGCAACTGCTCGATTTCATCCGCAAGGTGGCCACCGATTTTCTCGTCCACCGGCTGCTCAAAGATGCCAGCTCCCAGGCCATCGACAAGGAAGCCCAGTTCTACCTCACCTACCGCTGGACCTACCTGGAGAACAAGGTTCCCTTCGACGACGCCCGCAAGATCGCCTCCGCCGAGGGGGTGGACCTGGAGCAACTGTGGGGCAGCGGGGGATTCGTCAAAAAGCGCGGCGCCAACGTCGAGGTGCTGGGGCCGCACAAGCGGGGCGAGGTCAAAAAAGTGGACCACATGGTGGACGCGATGCACCGCGCCTGCCAGTTGTGGGAAAAGGGTCAAAAGGCCCAGATCGCCCAACTGCTTGGTCAGACCGGCTACGGCCAGAGCGGGGCCTTTTGGCAGTTCTGCCAGGCCGTGGCCGAGTGTCTGGTCAACGGCAGCAAGGAGAAGCAGTTGCTGGAGGGGATGTTGATCGGCAGGGAAACCTACGCCCGCGAGAGCGCCGAGGTCATCGCCGAGGCCAAAAAGCCTAAACCGGAGCAGTTGCGGTTGATTGAGTAACTCGCTGGCTCCAGACAAAATCCAGGTCAAGGCAATGACAAAATCAGCCCGGTTCCGTATCGATCAAATCGCCCCCCAGTGGCCGCGCACCTGGGCGGTTACCGAGTGGTTCTACTGGCGCCAGGAAATCAATGGCATCCTCAAGAAAGACGTCAATGGTGCGTTGTTCAGGGCTGCTTACGATGTGGTAGATTGGGAAAAGTGTTACGAGCGGCTGAAAGGCACACCCTTCTACGATTGGGCGATAGAGGGCGAAGGCATATTGTCTTTTGGCGGCCCTCGTCACATTGAGGACGATAGCTTTTTCTCGACTATTGGAGACCTGACTGACTGGGAGGAAAGTTGGCTGGAAAAACACCCCGAGTTTAACCAAGTTCTGCACGACGTACACGTCGAGACGGCTACACAGATGATAGACTTTATCCTAGAGCATGCGCCGCAGAGTCAGGAGGAGCAAAGGCAGCGCAAGCGACGCAAGCGTCGGCGCAAAAGATCGAAAGCGAGGCCAGAGAGTGCGACGCTCCGGGTAGGTGACTCCGTTGTCGTTAAACCGGGAACCATAGATCCCGATTTCGATATCGAGATCGGCGGCTGGCAGGGCCGGATCTCGGAGACCCATCCGACGGGCAATCCAGATACGGTGATGGTCGCCTGGGATAGCGTCACACTGCGCCAGATGCCCGATTGGATGATCGCGCAAAGCGAGGAGCAGGGACTGAATTGGACCATGATGGGGATCGAATTTCGCGATCTCGAGTTGGCCGATCCCAGGGACGACGAGAGAGACGTTGACCAGGCCATCGAGGCGCTTTCCCAGGAACACGCCTGGAGCTGGTTGGGCGAGGAGGGCGTGCGCATCGGCGAGATCTTGACCGGCATCGACCCCGAAGACGAAATGGCTCTCCTGGAGCGGTGGGAAAAGCACCTACGGCGACACCTTCGGTTCCCGTTCGACGCCGAGGTCGCGGAATACCAGGAACGGGGGCCGTTACAGTCCGGGGATCGCGTGTCCGTGCGGAAGATATTCGACGTAGATGACCACTATGGCGTCATCGTCCTTGTAGAGCGCCGTCGCCGACAGTACCATTTCCCGCTCTGCGACCTGGAGGCCGTGGACGAAGGCTCGCCGAACTATGAGCTTGTGATGGACTATGCCGTCTGGTTCGCCAACCGATAGAGGAGTGAACTATGCCTATCGAAGAGACGATCCGCACCCGGTTCCCCCTAAACCTGGCCAAGCTGTACGAGGCGGCCCGGTTGGAGGAGGAGCCTCGGCTGCGGGTGCGCAAGCTGCTCGAACTGTACGAGGCCTCCGTGCGCCACCTGGCCCTCGTCGGGCTGGCCGGCTACCGTTATTTGGAAGTGTCCGATCCCAAGGTGGAGGAGGCGCGTGAAGGGCTGAACCGCCCCAGCCTGGGCCATTGGCTGGCCTTGCTCAAGGCGTTGGATGGCGCGCTTCAGAGCGCCGACCTCAAGCTGTTGGCAGCCCCCCTGAACCAGCGCCATCGAGAGGACGGTATCGCCGCCGCCGTCGAATCCCTGGCGCCGATGGTCGGCGCCGAGGTCCCCAAGCGCATCCGGCTCACGTTCTTCCTGGACGTGCTGATCGAGTTCCGCAACAAAAAGATCGGCCACGGGACGCTCTCCCCGGCAGAAGCCCGCCGCGCCGTGGGGCCACTGGAGGCGGGGCTGTGCCAGTGGCTGGAGGGACTCTCCCTGCTCGTGGCCCGGCCGCTGCTCTACGTCGACCGGGTCGAGTGGCAGGACCCTCGCTTCGTCTACGCAGGGACCAACCTCAGCGCCGGCGTGTCCCTCTATCCGGCGCGATTGGAAGGGGAGGCGACGATCACCCCTCGCCAGGTCTACCTGGGGCCGGGGGAGGAGGCCGAGGTGCTGCTGCCTCTCTATCCTTTTTTCGCCTTTGATAGCGACGCGCATTTGCTGTACGTCTACCGCGAGCTTTCCGCTCAGGGCCGGCGGGTGCTGCGCTGCGCCTACGAGCCTTCTGGCCTCAAGGGCACCCTGGAACTGGAGGAGGCGGAGGCCGTGTTAGGCTCTGCTCAAGTCGAACAAGCGCGGCCAGAACCGAAACCACAACTATCCGGTATCGAATCAGAGGAGCACAAAGCTCCCAGCTCAAAGAAAAAGAGGCCTGGTGTCATGATCCATAGCTGGTACGACGTCATCCGTCCACACGAGGACATCCGCAAGGGGCATTTCGACGAGGCGGTCTTTGCCGCCGACCTGGGCGACGTGATCAACAGGGTCGCCGCGCCCGACTACAACGATCCCTATCTCTTCTTCAAAAAGACCTACCTGACCCACGGCCTGAACAACCTGCTCAGCCGCGTCCACGCCAAGCTGACCACCGGCCAGGGGCCGTCGGTGGTGCAGATCCAGACCCCTTTCGGCGGCGGCAAGACCCACGCCCTGGTCGCCATTTACCACTATCTCAAGTATGGTGCCAAGATCGAGGAGCTGCTTCCACCGGGGATAGCCCTCATCTCGCCCGCCGTCGCTGCGGTCGCCGGCAATCAATGGAATCCCCTGGAGGGACGCACGACGGAGCACGTCACCCGCCGTACCTTCTGGGGAGAGCTGGCCTTTTGGATCGGCGGCGCGGACGGCTACAAAGCCTTTCGCCAGGACGACGAGCGCTCCATCTCACCGGGCAAGGAAAAGCTGCGCAAGTTTCTGGAGGCCCACCAGCCCTTTGTGATCCTGTTCGACGAGATCCTCGAATACGTCAA